>NZ_JAXCHV010000010.1:0-115580 GCF_035984795.1 Cryobacterium sp. MP_3.1
AACTCCACCCGAGACTCCATCCAAAACCTCCACCTTGAGCAACGAAAACACGTTGCAACAACGGTGAAGGTGGGTCCGGCTTAGATTGCCCCAGACACCCCGCAACAGCCGAAGTGGGTCCCGCTTAGATTGCCCAGGTGGGTCCGAATAACGCTGCCATAGTCACACCACCCTCGACGGGGTCGCCCAGGCTCCCGGCGGTCCCGACGAAGACACGGATAGCGAATTCGCGTTCGGCGGGTGGCAGGCGCCCCTGCTCGACGACACCGTCGGCGCCCAGGTCGACGCCGGGATCCAGGCCATGGACGCGCTGCTACTTGGGCGGCGTACCTACGACATCTTCGCGGCGTACTGGCCTCATCAACTCGACGGGCCCGCCGCCGGAATCGCCCGCACGTTCGACTCGATCCCCAAGTACGTGGCGTCGCGGGGCTCGCCGGAACTCGGCTGGCGCGACTCGCACCTGCTCGGCCGCGATCTCGCCCGGGAGCTGACCGCGCTGCGCAAGCGGCACCGGGAAATCCACGTGATCGGAAGCATCGATTTCGCCCGCACCCTGGTCGCCGATGGCCTGTTCGACCAGCTGAACCTGTGGGTATATCCGATCGTGGTCGGGGCTGGCAAGAGACTGTTCCCCGACGACGGACCCCCGATGGCCCTGGAGCTGCTCGGCGCCGAGCCGGCCTCGGAGAAGGGAGCGGTTCTCCTCCGGTACGGTCCGACGGGTTCGGTGCCGGCGACGGGCGACATGAGCCGAGAGGATCTCGACACCTGATGCCAGCGGCAAGGGTGCGACCAGCGCGCGCCATCCGGGCCCTTGACCACACGATGTTCGATCGTGTGGGCCGGCCCACGTCGGCCCGGTTCGATCGATCCATGGTCGGCCTGTCCTCGCTTGCCGATCACGGAAAGCTCTGGGCGGCAGCCGGCGCCGTCCTGGTGGCAACCGGCCACCGGTCCGCCGCCGCGCGCGGCATCACAGCGCTCAGTATCGCGAGCCTCACCGCCAACCTCTTCGGCAAGCAGTTTTTCGGCGGATCACGCCCCCTGCTCAGTCGTGTTCCCCGTCGTCGTCGGCTTCCGCGGCCACCTACCTCGGCGACGTTCCCCTCCGGCCACAGCGCCAGCGCCTTCGCCTTCGCGGTGGGGGCGTCGCTTGATGACCCCAGGCTCGCCATGGTGTTCGTGCCGATGGCCGTGGCCGTGGCGTATTCCCGTCTGCACACCGGCTCACACTGGTTTTCCGACGTGGTCGGTGGAGCCCTGCTGGGGACGGCCATCGCGGCGGCCGACGCCGCCCTCCACCGCCGTCGGGCAGCGTTGTGACCGGCGAGGGGCTCCGACCTGCGCCCACCGGCGCCGGCCTGTTCCTCGTGATCAATCCGCACTCCGGCCAAACCAAGCGACGGCCGGACCCGAAACCAATCCTGGACAGCGAAATGCCCGACACCGTTGTGCATGTCCTCGGCAAGGGCGAGCGCATCTCCGACGTGATGCGTGCTGCCGTGGGCTCGACCACCCCGCCCACCATCCTGGGCGTGTACGGCGGCGATGGTTCCGTCGCCGCAGCGGCAGAGGTCGCGTTCGAGACCCACCTGCCCCTGCTCGTGTTGCCGGGTGGCACTCTCAACCACTTCGCGCTCACGGTCAGGATTCCCGATCTGGCGACGGGCATCGCTGCCGCGCAAGCAGGAACCGGATCCGCGGTTGACCTCGCAGAAATCGACTTCGGCGATCGCGGCAGGGTCCTCGCGCTCAACACCCTCAGCGTGGGCGTGAACCCCCGGTTCGTCCAGTTCCGCACCAGGATGGAGCCCACCATCGGCCGGCCGTTGGCGACACTCGCCGCCGCACTACGTGCCGCATTCACTGCCGCGCCCCTCGAAGGCAGTCTTGACGGCCAGGAACTTCGCGTCTGGTCGATGTTCATCGGAGTCGGGCGCTACGCCCCGCCCCGAGGCGCCCCACTGAAACGGCAGGGATTCGACGACGGGGTCCTGGATGTCCGGATCCTGCGCTCCACAGCCCGATCCCGCGGACGTGGGTTCCTCTCCCTACTGTCCAGCCGGACCCGCAGTCGCACCGACCACGGTCCGGAGCCGATGTTCCACGCTCCACGGCACAGCCTCGTGTTCACGCGAACGGCAATCACCCTGCGGTCCAACACCGACAGCGCCCAGTTCTACGCGCATGACGGGGAAGTTCAGAAGGCGCCACCGTTTATCCCCGGCGGTACGCGCGCGGTGACCGTGCGCGTACTACCGGCGGCAATCGAGATCTACCGCCCGTGAGAACGCTGAGTATCCGCGCCACTAGGACCTTTGTCGCTGGGACCGGCGACCGGTCGGCAGCACGCTGGAGACATGATCCGTTCACGATTCGCAGCGAGCCTTGGCACGCTAGTCCTCCTTGTCTCCGTCGCGGCCTGCTCCAGCGGCGGCGAGAGCACCCCCACACCGACCGCTCCGGACAGCCCGGTCGGGCTGGGCGTGGATGCCGAGTCGATGCTCGCCGAGTTCGACATCGCGGCGCCCGCCAACGTGGAGGACCTCATCGAGCAGCTCCAGTCGCAGCCACTGGCCGAGCGCCCGGCCGGCCTGATGGCCTCCGTGCGGGTCAACGAGCTACTGCTCTCCAGCGGGGACGACGAGGTGGGCGTCCCCCTCCCGACCGACGACTTCCACCTCTCCGTCGCGCCCTATCTGAACGACACCCACGACTGCTACTTCCACTCGCTGACGACCTGCGTCGGGGAACTCGCCGACCAGGAGCTGCAGGTGACGATCACCGACGACGCCAACAACGAGGTGTTCCTCGACGAGACCGTCACCACGTTTGAGAACGGTTTCTTCGATGTGTGGCTCCCGGCCGGGCGCGAGCTCACGATGCGCATCGACGACGGTGAGAACACCGCGGAGGTGCCGGTCGGCACCGGCACGGACGATCCCACCTGTGTCACCACCGTGCAACTGAGTTGACCGTCCGTGGGCGCTCCGAGTTGCTCTCGCCGCACCACGCGCACCAGACTGGAAGCACCGGATCGCTATTGAGTTTTCCGCCTGTGGCTAAGGAGCTCACCATGACCGAACCGAACGACGCACGCGTAGGCCTGTACATCGACTTCGACAACATCGTCATCTCGCGCTATCAGCAGCTGCACGGCCGCAACGCCTTCCAGCGCGACGGCATCCGCAACTTCGACAAGACGAGCCGGGATGCCGACCCCGAGGTCGCCGCCCGGCTGGCCGCCGCGACGGTCGACTTCAACGCCATCATCGACTTCGCCGCATCCTTCGGCACCCTGGTCGTCAACCGTGCCTACGCCGACTGGTCGGTGCCCGTGAACGCGAGCTACCAGCGCCAGCTGATGTCCCGCGCGGTGGACCTCACCCAGCTGTTCACCACCACCACCCGGGGGACCAAGAACGGCGCCGACATCCGTCTGGCCGTCGACGTGGTCGAAGATCTCTTTCGGCTGCCCGACCTCACCCACGTCATCATCATCGCCGGCGACTCCGACTACATCGCCCTGGCCCAGAAGTCGAAGCGGCTGGGCCGCTTCGTCGTCGGCATCGGCGTCGCCGGGTCGACCAGCACCTCGCTCGCGGCCGCCTGCGACGAGTTCGAGGACTACGACTCGCTGCCGGGAATCGTGAAGGTCGCCGCGAGCGCGGATGCCGACACCGCCCGTGCGGACAAGCCCAAGGGTGGCCGCCGAGCGGCCGAACCCGTTGAGGTGGAGCCCGCACCGCCGGCCAGCACGGCCCGCAAGCTCACGACAATCCCGATGTTCTCGCACACCGACGATTCCCCCTACGACGAGCCGGAAGCGGCCGAAGACGTCGACCCGCAGTCGCTCGCAACGGAGCTCCTCGTTCGTGCGCTGCAGATCGGTCACGCCAAGGGCGATGACGACGAGTGGCTGAACACGGGCACGGTCAAGAACCAGATGCGCCGGATGGACCCGTCTTTCAACGAGAAGCCGCTCGGCTTCCGCTCCTTCACCGACTTCCTCTCCTCACGCAGCGACCTGGCCGAGCTGGCCGAGGACGGCTCGCAGCGCCTCATCCGGCTGCGCCCGGAGGCGAACGCCGGACACTGAGCCGCCGGCGTTTCGGGCCCCGCGGCGGGCCCATACCCCCACCTTGCGGGACTAACGACCCAGCGCGAGCTGCGTTGAGCGTGTAAATTCAACTGTTGTGTGAAATTTAACAGGAGAAACTCAGTCGGCTAACCCGGTTCGACTGAGCTGTGTACCAAGCGGGAACCACGCGTTTGGCATCCACACCGTAAGGAGATTCAGGTGGCGTCCTCGCCCGCTAAAGACATTATTGAGAGCATCGGAGGGGCCGCGAATGTCGTCGCGCTCACTCACTGTGCCACCCGACTGCGCTTCACGCTGAAGGACGCATCGGGAATCGACCTGCCGACTGTTGAGGGAATCCCCGCAGTCCTGGGTGCCGTTCCCCAGTCCGGAGACCGCTTCCAGGTCGTCATCGGCGGCGCGGTCGAGACCGTGTACAACGAGATCCTGGCTCTGCCCGAGATGAAGAAGGTCGGAACCGGCGAAAGCGCCGACGACATCAAGGCCGCCGAGCGTGCCAAGGGCCCCCGCGGCAAGTTCGCCGGGCTCGATACCTTCTTCGAGGTCCTCTCCGACTCCTTCCGCCCGATCCTGGGCGCGCTGCTGGGCGCTTCGCTGTTCATCACCTTCATGGCGCTGATGGCCACCCTCGGTGTCATCCCCGCATGGAACGCGCCGGGCGTCACCCTGGAACCGGGCTGGGCTTTCATCAACCTGATGTGGCAGGGCGTGTTCGTCTTCCTGCCGCTCATGGTCGCCTACAACGCCTCCAAGCGCCTCGGCGCCGACCCGTGGGTCGGCTTCGGCATCATGGCCGTCGTCATGCTGCCGGGCTTCTCCGCCCTGGCCGCCTCCGACGGAGCCCAGACCGTCTTCGACGGCAAGGCCGCTATCGTCTCGATCTTCGGCCTGCCGCTGACCGTCACCGACTACAGCTCGCAGGTCTTCCCGCCGCTGTTGATGGCTGCCGCTCTCGGTCTCCTCACCAAGGGCCTGAAGAAGATCATCCCGGCCAGCGTCCAGCTGATCTTCGTTCCGTTCCTGAGCATGCTCGTCATGATCCCCGTCACGGCCTTCCTCATCGGCCCGATCGGTGTCTTCGGCGGAGCGGCCATCGGCGAGTTCCTCAAGTCCATCAACGACTTCTCACCGCTCATCTTCGCCATTGTCATCCCGCTGGCCTACCCGTTCATGGTTCCGCTGGGCCTGCACTGGCCGCTGAACGCCGTCATGCTGCTGAACATCCAGTCCTTGGGCTATGACTTCATCCAGGGCCCGATGGGCGCCTGGAACTTCGCCTGCTTCGGTGCGACTGCCGGTGTGCTCTTCCTCGCCATCCGCGCCAAGAACAGCCAGATGAAGCAGACCGCGACAGGTGCACTTGCCGCCGGTCTCCTCGGTGGTATCTCCGAACCGTCGCTGTACGGCATCCACCTGCGGTTCAAGCGCATCTACCCGCGCATGCTCGTCGGTTGCCTCGTCGGTGGTGTCATCATCGGCCTCGGCGGTGGCGTCACGACCAACGCGTTCGTGTTCACCTCGCTGCTGACCATCCCGGCGTTCAACAACATCCCGTTGTACGCACTGGCCGTTGCCGCGTCGTTCTTCACCGCGATGATCCTCGTGATCCTCTCCGGTTACCTGTCGCCCGAGCAGAAGGCCGAAGCGGCCGCTCAGCTCGCCGCCGACACGGCAGCCGAAGAAGCCAAGCACGCACCCGTCGCCCCGGTCGCCGCACCGGTCGCCGCTGCTGCTACCACCGCACCTGCCGCCGGCGGCACGGCGACCATGGTCGCCACCGTCCTGGCCACGATCGGCTCCCCGGTCGCCGGCATCGTCGTCCCGCTGGCCGACGTGCCGGACCCCGTGTTCAGCAAGGGCATCGTCGGACTCGGCGTTGGCGTTGACCCGACCGAGAACACCGTGTACGCACCCGCCGCGGGCAAGGTCCTGGTCGCTCAGCCGACCGGACACGCCTTCGGACTGATGCTGGACGGCGGCATCGAAATGCTCATTCACGTGGGCATCGACACCGTCAACCTCGCCGGTAAGGGCTTCGACGTCAAGGTCAAGGCCGGCGACAGGGTCGAGGCGGGTACCCCGCTGGTGACCTTCGACCGTGCCGTGATCGAGGAAGCCGGCTACTCGCTGGTCACTCCGGTCCTGGTGACCAACCCGAAGAAGTTCGGCTCGATCGACCAGGCCGCTTCCGGCCAGGTGAGCGTCGGAAGCCCGCTTCTCACGGTGACCGCCAAGTAACACCCCGCACGATCAAAGGTGGGCAGAGATTTCTCTGCCCACCTTTGTCGTACCCGCCGGCGCCGGTCGCCGCCTCCCATGGAATACCGGGGAGGTGCCCACGGTTGTAATCAATTCGTCCGCGACAACTTCAGCAAGGAGACCTACATGAGCACCATCGACGTGACCGAAACGACCTTCGGCGAGACCCTGTCAGCCAACGACATTGTTCTGGTGGACTTCTGGGCCGACTGGTGCGGCCCGTGCAAGCAGTTCGCCCCGACCTATGCGGCGTCCTCCGAGCAGCACCCCGACGTGGTGTTCGCCAAGGTCGACACCGAAGCCGAGCAGCAGCTGTCCGCGGCCGCCGGCATCCAGTCGATCCCCACGTTGATGGCCTTCCGTGAGGGCGTGTTGGTGTTCTCCCAGCCCGGAGCGCTGCCACCGGCGGCACTCGAGCAGGTCGTGACCGCGGTCAAGGCGTTGGACATGAACGATGTGCACCGTCAGGTGGCGGAGCAGAAAGCCGCGCAGCAGACCGCTCAGGCCTGACCATGCGGGCTGGACTGGTAGGCGGCGCGAGCCGCCGGGTCACCGCCCCGGCCGGTCATGACCGCCTCACATCCAGGCCGAAGATGATCGCCGCATCGTGCACGGCAACGTTCAGCACCGGCCGGCGCCCGCTCAGGTAGCCCAGCGGGCCGTTTTCCGGAAAATGCCATGCCGCACGCAAACCCGCCATCTTGCCGATGACCCGGTTGTGTGACAACGTCACCCGGCCGTCGAGGTCTTGCAGAATCGGCAGCGCGAACTGGCGCATCCCGGGCAACAAGGGCAGCCCGCGCCGAGCACGCAGGGCCGCGACCGCTGCACCGCCGACCGACATGGTCATACTCGCAACCCCCCTGCTCTCGCTCTGCCGAAACACGGCCAGGTGTTTGGGGATGCCCCAGAGGTCGCGCCCGCCGCGCACCGACGTGGGGCTATCGACCCAGATCTGCGTGATGGTCACGCGCAGGCCACCACGCCCGAGGCTCGGCACCGCCACCAGCAGCTCGTCGTAATCGAGCACCCCGCCGGGCAGATAACGCACAGCGGCGACCCCCACGACGACCCGTGAACCCAGACGCAGCGCGCGCCGACCGCTCGGCAGCTCGAACCCGGCAGGCAGGCCGGCCGCCGGCACGAGGAACACCGACACGTTCAGGGAACCGCCGAGATACCAGGGCTCTGGCGGGTAGCCGGTGCTGTCGGTCATGGGAGGTCCCTTCGCCTGGTGCAGGTCTCGTTTTCAGTGTGGCATGCAGAATGGATGGCATGGTCACCGTTCCGAGCAGCGTCATCGCCCCCGCTCTGCGTCTCATGCGCGCGAACCGCGTTTTCGCCACCGCCGACGGGGCGCGCCGCCGGGTGCGCGAGCTCGAACTCCGGCCGACCCCATACGGGCCACCGAGCAGAATGCGCCGAGATGTACGGATAGACGTTTCCAATCGGGGCTGGCCGGTCTACACCATCACCCCCTTCGGCAGCACCCCGACCGGAAGTGTGGTGTACGTGCACGGCGGCGGCTGGCTGAATCAGATCGCTGGGCAGCACTGGCATCTGGCTGCCCAGATCGCCGCGGAGGCGGACACCGTCGTCACGGTGCCGATCTACCCACTCGTGCCCTTCGGGACCGCAGCCGTCGTGGCCGCCGGAATCGTCGACCTCGTGCTGGATAATCTGCAGTGGTATGGCGCCACCTGCATCGCCGGGGATTCCGCCGGCGGCCAGATTGCCTTGTCCACCGCGCTCGCACTGCGCGATGAGCACGGCATCACGCTCCCCCAGACCGTCTTGGTCTCACCCGCCCTCGATCTCAGCTGGAGCAACCCGCGCATACCGGCCGTGCAGCCGAGCGACCCCTGGCTCGCCACTCCCGGCGGAGAAGTCCTGGCCCGCCTCTGGAAGGGCGACCGGGACATCCTGGACCCCGTGGTGAGTCCGTTGATGGGCGACCTGGCCGGGCTGGGCCCGCTCACCCTGTTCAGCGGCTCCAGGGACGTGCTGAATCCGGATGCGCACCTACTTGTCGGCAAGGCCGCAGCAGCGGGGGTTGACCTGGATTTCCACGAGGCCGTGGGGCAGCTGCATGTGTACCCGTTGCTGCCCACGACGATCGGCGGCGATGCTCGTGCGACGATCGTGCACGCGCTGCGCCGGGGAGTGACCACACCGCTCAGCGTCGGCGAGACGCCACCTGCGCCCCGATAGCCAGGGTGAATGCGCCAAGCGCGGGGAGGAGGCCCAGCGCGGCGACCTCTCCGATCACGACAAAGCCCACCATCGACACGACAAAGAGCACTGCGGCGAGGAGCAGGCTGGCGATGGCGAGAATGCGCATGGGCCCATCCTGCTGCATCGCCGTGAACTCCGCCCGGCCCGGCGGTGAACGGCGGATCAGTTGGGCCAGAGACCCGGCACGACGATCGCGAGCTTGCAACGCGGGCAGCGGTGGCAGGACTCGAGGCCCTCGGCCGTGTCGATGCCGTCGGGGCTCATCTCGGTGCCGCAGGCCGGGCAGAGCGGGCCGGGCTCGTCTAAATCGAATCCGTCGTCGTCCATAGGTGACCTAAGCCTCGCATGCCTACCGTTGCCAGTCGACCGGGCCGATCAGGAGTTCCGGGCGATCCGGAATCCGACGTCGTCGATCTGGAGGCCCGGGTAGCTGCCCCGCCGCACGGAAGCACGGCAGCTCCAGTGCTGGTCGAACCAGCCGCCGCCGCGAAGCACGCGGTAGGTGCCGTACCGCTCGGGGTCGGCGAAGTCCCAGCACCACTCCCAGACACTGCCCAATGTGTCGTACAGACCCCAGGCGTTCGGCTGCTTGCCGCCGACGTCGTGCGGGTGTTCGTCCGAGTTGCCGCGGTACCAGGCGATCTCGTCGAGGTCACCGTAGCGAGGTCCGGCGGTTCCGGCACGGCAGGCGTGCTCCCATTCCGCCTCGGTCGGCAGCCTGTAGCCCTCCGCTGTGGGGTCCCAGACGATGGCTTCATCGGGGCGCAGCCGATACGCCGGGGTGAGGCCGGCCCGCTCCGATAGGGCGTTGCAGAAGCGGATCGCGTCCCACCACGACACTCCCTCGACGGGCAGCCGTGCGCCCGGGGTCGCGGCAGGCCGAAGACCGGTGACCTGGGCGTACTCCTCCTGGGTCAGCGGATACGCCGCGATCTCGATCGCGGCGACATCGGCGCTCCAGCTGCGGCGGGTGCGCGCATCCGTCATGGTCACGGTCCCCGAAGGAACGGCGACCAGGCTGGGTGCGGCATCCGTCGGCATACCTGCACGGTACCGGCCCGCGCGCCCGGGCGTCGCTGTGTTACGCCGGGGTGGCGACGAGGACCAGGGCGCGCAGGGTGGGCTGCTCCGACCATGTTCCGGCCAGCACCTCATGGGCCGAATCCGGAGCCTGGTTCGCCAGGACGTCGTCGTCGCCGAGCACCCGTGCCACGACGATCCGCAGCGTTCCGGCAGTGACGACGGTGGCACCGGGCTCCTGCCGGATGCTGATCTCGGCCACCGTGGGCGGTGTCACGGCGGCACCGCCGGGCGTGCCGCTGCCGGCGACGACGGCGGTGGGCTCACGCACCACCATCTGCCCGTCGATCTCGATGGTGAGTTCGGCCTGGTGGCCTCCGGTGAGCGCGGCGGTCGCAACGGCCGCGAGGTAGGCCGGGTCGCCGGTGGCGTCGTAGACCCACCGCTCCCCCAGCACCGAGTGCTGCATTGTGGTGATGAGTGAGGTCTCAGCGCCGGCGAGCGGGGCGTCCCGGTAGGTGACGGGAATCTGCAGTACCGGGCCGGCGCCGGCCGTGATGAGGATGGTCTCGATGCCGACCTGTCCGTCCGGATCGTCGAACCTGTAGGCGGCGAGGTTCGTCACGCTCCCGCCGGCATCGCCGACGAACCAGGGCTGGGTGGGCGCCCAGCGGCTGAGCATGTCGATCTTCGTCGGGGTGATGTCAGCTTGGTGAAGGAGGGCCATGAACCGATCCTACGGCTGCCGGATGATCACTCGGCGTCAGTCAGGGCGGACTGCACGGCGACCACGCCCGCACCCCACTGGTCGTCGAAGAACCGCTGGATCGAACCGTCGTCGTAGATGACCGAAATCCAGAGGTAGCCGTTTTGGGTCCAGTTGGAGAGAATCGGCATCTCGGACCAGTCCGAGGCTGTGGCCGGGTTGTATTCGGCGGCGTTCAACTCGTCCTGCAGGCGCAGCAGGGTGCTCTCCTCGCTCGGGCCGGGGGTGGCCTCGTCGAGCCGGGGATCGATCTGGGCGAGCGGGTCATAGAGTGACAGCGGGATGGGCGGCTGGGTGACCGTGAACGCGGCGGCGTCCCAGGTTCCGGTGACGGCGTAGCTGCCCCAGGTGACGCCGGATTGCGTCTCGGACTGGTCGGCAGTCGCCCAGTCCCAGCCGAGGATGGGTGGTCCGCCGCACTGGGGCGGGAGTGACTGGGCGACGGCGCCCAAGCAGAGTTGAGGGGCCTCGCCGTCCTTCTGCAGCACCGTGGCCTGCGCGAGGACCTCACCTGCGGCCGCGGGGCGGGGAAACTGCCCCGGGACCGCGGAGGACCGAGGTCCCGGCGCGTCACTGCCGGCGCATCCGCCGACGGCGAGCAGGGTGACGGTGACGCCGGCGAGCACGAGGAGCCCCGAGATTCTCATAGCCGCAGTGTGGCAGGCGGGCACGACAGGCGCCAGCAATCATTTATGGTCGAGGAATGACTTTTAACGACGACGCCAAGTACTCCGGCCAGGGCGTGCGCAAATCGGGCCGCCGCACCGGCCTCGCCGTCGGCGGCGGAGGCCTGGGCCTCGTCGCCATCGTGCTGCTCTCCCAGCTGCTCGGGGTGGACCTGTCCGGCTTGCTGGGCGGCGGCACGGCCGGTGGCACGAGCGAGAGCGAGACCACCGCGCTGACCGGCTGCGAGACAGGCGCAGACGCCAATGTGGATGTCGAGTGCCGGGTGGGCCTCACCCGCGACTCGCTCGAGGACTACTGGGCCGAGCAGGCGCCCGCCATGGGGATCAGTTACTCCTCGCCCGTCATCCAGCTGTTCTCCGGCGGGGTGGACACCGGCTGCGGCGCAGCCACGAGCGCCGTCGGGCCGTTCTACTGCCCGGCCGACCAGCAGATCTACCTCGACACCGCGTTCTACGACACGCTGCGCACCGAGTTCGACGCCACAGCGGGTCCGCTGTCCCAGCTCTACGTCGTCGGACACGAGTGGGGCCACCATATCCAGAACCGCGCCGGCACGTTCGCCAGCACAGACACGTCCGAGGCCGGCCCCAGCTCTGACGCCGTCCGCGTCGAGGTGCAGGCCGACTGCTTCGCGGGCGCGTGGCTCGGCTCAGCGGCCGAGACCACGGATGCCGACGGCACCCGCCTGCTCGAGCCGATCACCGACGCCCAGATCGCGGATGCGCTCAACGCGGCGTCCGCCATCGGCGACGACCGCATCCAGGAGAACGCCCAGGGCCAGGTGAACCCGGAGACCTGGACGCACGGCTCCAGCGAGATGCGCCAGAGGTGGTTCCAGACGGGCTACACCAACGGGGCAGAGGCCTGCGACACCTTCGCCGTGGCAGACGCCGAGCTGTAGGCGGCTACTGCGGCTCGGTGAGATCGACGACCTTGCCCTTGGCATCGGCCTTGACGACCTCGATGCCCTTGAGCGCGGCTGCCTTGGTCTGGTAGCTCTCCGAGGTCATCAGCACTTCACCACTGTGGGTCTTGAGCTTGAAGACATAGCCACCGGATCGGTCTGCAGTCAATTCATACTTGCCGGACATGACACGCTCTCTTCGTCGAGATGGAACTCCGCCGGCTACGAGGCCGGTGGCGCAACCTTACCGCGCCCAGCCGGGGCGGCATCGCCGCGCAGGCCGAGCGCCGGCAGCAGCACCCCGTCGATGAGCGTGATGAGGAAGTCCCGGTCAACGGGCTTGCGTTCGATGAGGGTGCGGTAGGCGGCCATTGACGGGGTGACCAGGCAGAGGGTGTCAATGTCACACTCGGGTGAGATCTCGCCGCGGTCGATGGCCCGCTGCATGAGGAATCGGTTGGCCGCGGCCCGCGGCTTGACGATGGCGTTGTTCGCCGCGTCGGCCATCTCGGGCGTGGCCGAGAGCATCGACATCAGCCCGGCCATGATCTGCATCTTCTTCTCGCCGTCCTCGATGGAGCGTGGCTTGATCATCGCCACGAAGTCTCCGCGCAGGGTTCCGGTGTCGGGCAGGCTGGCCTGATCCAGATCGCCCAGCTTCATGCAGGCGACGGCGTCGATGACGAGCTCGTTTTTCGAGGGCCAGCGCCGGTACAACGTGGCCTTGCCGGCCTTGGCCCGGGTGGCGACCATGTCGATGGTCATGCCGTCGAAGCCGGTCTCGGCGAGCACCTCGAGCGCAGCGGCCAGGATCTCCGGGTCACGGGTGTGGTCACGCTTGCGCCCCAGTTTGGTCTCAGCCGCGGTACTCTCGGTCGCCGCGGCGGGTTCGAGCTGCGTCATTGCGTCGACCTCCTTGTGGTGACGGATCAATCCTGTACTCCTCCACATGTTACCGGGGCGTAAATTCAGGAACTGTTAAGATCCGGAACTCCACAGTATCGTATAGAGTCGCGTTTATGTCTCGAACCAGTGTGCCCAGTTCCCGCCGGTGGTGGACCCTCAGTGTGGTCGCCCTCGCCCAACTCATGGTCGTGCTCGACTCCACGGTGGTGAACATCGCCCTCCCCTCCGCCCAGGCCGACCTCGGCTTCTCCAACGGCGACCGCCAGTGGATCGTCACCGCGTACTCGCTCGCCTTCGCCAGCCTGCTGCTGCTGGGTGGGCGGCTCTCCGACTTGATCGGGCGCAAGCGCACCTTCATCATCGGTCTGATCGGCTTCGCGATCGCCTCCGCGCTCGGCGGCGCGGCCGGCGCCTTCGGCTGGCTGGTCGCCGCCCGGGCCCTGCAGGGCGCATTCGGCGCGCTGCTGGCCCCGACCGCCCTGGCCGTGCTCACCACGACCTTCACCATCCCCAAGGAGCGGGCGCGGGCCTTCGGCGTCTTCGGCGCGATCGCCGGTGCGGGCGGCGCCGTCGGACTGCTGCTCGGCGGCTTCCTCACCGAGTACTTCGACTGGCGCTGGAATCTCTACATCAACGTGGTCATCGCCATTGTCGGGGTCATCGGCGCCGCGATCTTCGTCGACCACCTGCAGCGCACCGGCCCGCGGCCCAAGCTCGACATCCCCGGCACGATCCTGGTCTCGGCCGCGCTGTTCGGCCTGGTCTTCGGCTTTTCCAACGCCGAGACGGATGGCTGGGACTCGCCGCTAACCTGGGGCATGCTCGCGGGTGCCGTGGTGCTGCTCGTCGCGTTCGTGCTCTGGCAGCGGAAGGCCGCGCATCCGCTGCTGCCGCTGCCGATCGTGCTCGACCGCAACCGCGGTGCCGCCTACCTCTCGGTGATGATCGCCGGCGCGGGCATGTTCGGCATCTTCCTGTTCGTCACCTACTACCTGCAGACGTCGCTCGGCTTCACACCGATGCAGACCGGTTTCTCGTTCCTGCCGATGATCGCCATGCTCGTGCTCGCCGCGCAGCTGTCGACGAACATCTTCGTGCCCAGGTTCGGCCCCAAGGTCATGGTGCCGTTCGGCATGGCACTGGGTGCGACCGGCATGATCCTGCTCACCAATCTCAACCTCGACAGCACCTATGCGGCCAATGTGTTGCCGGCGCTGATGATTCTCGGCTTCGCGATGGGCTCGATCATGCCCGCCTCGATGCAGACCGCCACCCTCGGCGTCGACCGCCAGTTCGCGGGCGTCGCATCGGCGATGGTGAACACCAGCCAGCAGGTCGGCGGATCGATCGGCACGGCCCTGCTGAACACCCTGGCGGCCACCGCGGCGGCCGACTATGTTGCCTCGCACCTGCCCGCCACGGCCGAGGTGGCCGCGCAGGCCGCGGTGACCAGCTACGCCGTCGCGTACTGGTGGGGCGCCGGCTTCTTCGCCGTCGGCGGCATCATCGCGGCGCTGCTCTTCCGCCGGATGGGCCACGGCCTGTCCCTGTCAAACGCGCACCTCGCCGCCGAGACCGAGCCGGTGGTCGCCCACTAGGGTCGGTTGCTCTCAAGCACGGGAACGGACGCCGGCTCGAGCGCGGCATCCGTCTTCTCGGAGCGCACGAAGGCGATACCGATCAGGATCAGCAGCCCGCCGACCAGCTGCGGACCGGTGAGCTGTTCGCCCAGCAGGAGCCAGGCGTAGAAGGTGGCGGCCACCACCTCGAGCAGGCCTACGAACGAGGCGAGCCTGGAGCCGAGCATTTCGCTGGCGGCGATGCTGGTGGAGTAGGCGATGGCCGTGGCCACCACGCCGATGATGATGAGCGGCAGCCACCACGGCACCGTTCCGCCGAACATCGCCACATCCGCGGTGGAGGTGGTGAAGGGCACCAGGCCGCTCAGCCCCACGGCACCCAGTAGTACGCCGCCGAGCAGCAGACCGAATCCGGCCAGCGCCACGGCCGGCAGCCCCTCGCTGGGCTGCGCCGCCACGAGGTAGTAGATCGCGCAGCCCACCATGGCGGTCAGCGCCAGGGTGAGGCCGAGCACGTCCAGCTGCACCGACCCGGTCGGGTTCACCACGAGGATCAGGCCGGCCAGCGCCACGATCGAGCCGATGAGCACGACGCGCTTGGGCATCCGCCGGCTGCGCGCCCAGGCCCAGACGACGAGCAGCAGCGGGGCCATGTATTCGATGAGCACCGCGGTGCCGACCGGGATACGTTCGATCGCAGCGAAATAGGCGAGCTGGGTGCCGGCCACGCCGATGACCGCCATCGCGAGCACCCGCCACCGGGCGCGCCAGAGCGTCGCCCAGCGGCCGTGTAGCGCGATGACGGCCACCGGGGCGAGCACGATGCCGCCGATGAGCACCCGCAGGGTCACGGCCGCGGCGGGACTCCAGCCGCTCTCAAGCAGCGGCTTGGCCAGGGCGCCGGACAGGCCGAAGGTGGCCGCGGCGATGAGGGCGATGACCAGGCCGAGCGAGGTGGACGGGCGCGTCATGGGGCTCCACACAGACAGACAGACGACGGAATCGGAGGGGGTGTTGATCATGAAGATAGTGTGGTCGTGAGTAAGGAGTCAATTTGCATTTTGCCCCTGACACCGAGGCGAGTCTGGCGTTCACGGTCGACCTCGCCAATACCGTCGCCGGCGCCACCAAAAGCGGTCTCGACGAACTCGCCACGCCCGCCCAGTTGACGGCGCTTTTTGTGGCCCACCGGTTCTCCGGCCGCCTCGATGGGACCGAGACAGAACTGGCCGAGGTGCGCGCCACCCGTGAGCTCCTGCGCCGCATCTGGCTCCTCGGCCGCGACGCCGCGGCCGAGGAGCTGAACGCCATGTTGCGAAGCGCCAGGGCCCTGCCCCGGCTGATGCGCCACGACGGACTCGACTGGCACCTGCACGCCACCGACCCGGCTGCCCCGCTGGCCGAACGCATCCGGGTGGAGGTGGCCCTGGCCCTCGTCGACGTGGTCCGCACCGACGAGACCGGCCGGCTGCGCGCCTGCGCGGCCCGGGACTGCGCCGGCGTTCTGGTGGATCTCTCCCGCAACGGCTCGAAGCGGTTCTGCAGCATCCGCTGCGGCAACCGGATGAATACCATCGCGTTCCGGCAGCGGGCCGCGGGCTAGGTCAGGGGTGCGGCCGACGCAGGAACAGCTGGCGCAGGGCCCGGATGAGCAGGATGAACCCGACGAGGCCGATCGAGGCACCGAGGAAAGCGAACAGCCGCACGCCCGCCACGAGGTCAGGACCGGTGTCGGAGACCACCAGCACGATGCCCAGGCTGACGGCGGTGATGCCGATCAGCACTCCAATGGCTTCGGTGACGACCGAACCGATCCACCACCTGTCGTCGGGCTCGGCGAAGGCGCGGATGCGCAGACTGAAGGTGCCCTTGGCCAGGGCAGAGCTGATGGTCTCCAGCCGACGCGGCAGCCGACGCGCCGTGGCCTGCAACACGGCGGCCTGCGCCTGAAGCGAACCGAGAAGGCTCTTGGGCGTGACGAGCCGCCGCAGAAAATGCGGCACCCTGGCCAGCGCCGTTTCCACCATGTCGAAGTCGGGGTCGAGGATGTCCAGGCAGCGTTCCAGGGTGATCAGCGACCGCAGCGCCAGGCCCAACGAGGTCGGAACGGCCAGGTGGTGGTCGCGGATGGTGTCGAGCATCGCGGCGAAGATCGAACCGTTGGCGCTGTGCCGGTTCAACGTCAGCACGCGGCCCAGGTCGCGTTGCAGCGAGAGGATGTCGGCATCCGGCGGTGCCTCGACCACCAGCAGCAAGGCATCCGTCGTGGCGATATCGTCGTCGTTCGCCGCCGCGAGCAGCAACGTCACCAGGCCCTCCCGCATGCTGCGCTCCAGCACGCCCACGTTGCCGAAGTCGATCATGCCCAGCATGCCGTCGGCACGCAGCATCAGGTTGCCGGGGTGCAGGTCGGCGTGGAAGATGCCCGTCACGATCACCTGCTCGAGAACCGCATCCAGCAGGGCCGCGGCGAGCGCCCCACGGTCCTCGGGGTCCATTCGGCTCAGCCGCTCGCCCGCGGCGTTCAACGGGAGACCGTCGATGAGGTCCATGGTCAGCAGCCTGCGGGAGCTGGCCTCGGCGTACACGCGGGGCACCACGAGTACCTCGTTCTCCGCCGACGACGCCACCACACTGCCGATCTGTTGGGTACTGCTGAACTCGATGCGGTAGTCCAGCTCGTCTCGCAGCGACCGGCCGAAGCCCTCGGCCAAGGTCACCACGCCGAAGTCGCGCCCCCAGCTGGTCTGGTTCTCAATGCGCTGCGCGAGCCGGACGATGATGTCGATGTCCGCGGCGACCTGAGCCGCCGCGGCCGGCCGTTGCACCTTGAGCACCACTCGGGTGCCGTCCAGCAGGGTTCCGGCGTGTACCTGGGCGACGGATGCCGCCGCGAGCGGCTGCTCGTCGACCTGGGCGAACACGGTGTCCAGCGATCCGCCGATCTCGGTCTCGATCACGGTGCGGATGGCCGGCCACGGCAGCGTCGTCGCTCCGGACTGCAGCGAGGCGAGCGCCCGGGTGTAGCTGGCCGGCAACAGGTCGCGCCGGGTGGAGAGCAGCTGGCCGAGTTTCACGAAGGTGACACCGGCCTCGTTGATGGCCGAGACGAGGGCATCCGGGGTGCGCCCGGCCTTCTTGCCTTCGCGGGGAGCGCCGCCCGGCCTCTCGTTGAGGATCCAGCCGATGCCGTGTTTGGAGAGCAGGGTGAGGATCTGGAGGTAACGCTTGGTGCGCCGGCGCCGGTGCAGGGCCGCCCGGAAGGCGTCGATCGGGTTGGCGGCCGTGGTGGGCCAGAGCGCCTCGGTGGCCACCAGCATGGCCATGCCGAGTGCGAAGACCCAGCCGAACGCGAGGGCCACGAAGAGCAGCACGACCACGATCGGCACCGTGGGCGTGCCGTCGGCGGCGATCACCCGGGCCTGAGTCGAGACGAAGTAGGCGAACGGCCAGCACCCGACGAAGACCAGCAGGCCCACCAGGAAGGTGCGGAGCCAGCCCACCGTGGTGCCGAGCAGGGAGCGGGTGGCGAATCCGATGGCGACGGAAAAAACGAGGGCGACCAGGATGATGACGACCCACGTCCAAAACGATTCCAACAACCCGTGCCCCGCAATCTCTCGCCGTTGGCGCTCAGGCTACCGCGCTGTTGAAGTTCAGTGCAGCAGGAGTGAGTACCGCACCATGTCCCGGGGTGTTCCGCCCACAGACCGCCAGGCGGGCATCAGCTCGGCGCGCGCGAAACCGGCGCGCTCGGCGGTGCGGGCGGAGCCGATGTTCCAGGGCTCCACGTAGAGGTCGAGCCGCGCCAGCGCGGGCAGGGTGCCGGCCCAGTCGGCCAGCGCTCCCAGCGCCGCGGCCGCGTGGCCCCGACGGCGGGCGGTGGGACGGATCCAGTAGCCCACGCTCGCGGAGCCTGGGTCGGCGCGCGGCCAGAGTCCGATCTGGCCGACGGCCCGGTCAGCCGGATCGGCGATGGCGAACGAGTAGCCCTCCCCGGTGCGGGACCGTTCAAGCTGCCGGTCGATGAAGGCCAGCGCGGCAGCGTGATCATTGGTGGCAGGCACGCTGGTGATCAGCGGAATCAGCTCGTCCCCTGATGCCTCTTGGATCAGCGGCGCATCCGTGGCCCTGAAGGAACGGAGGGTGACGCCATCGCCGGGCACAACGGGCAGCCGCAGCGTCACGCGGCGCTCCGGGCCAGCAGGGTGAATGCCGCGGTGGCACGCGGGTTGTCGGCCGGGCACTCGCTGCGGAAGCGGCGGGTGGCCACCCCGGCCTCGTAGGATGCGAACTCGATGTCGAAACCCGACCCCAGCTGCACGGCCAACCCCATCGCCAGGCGGATGCCGGTGGCGGTGAACTCGGCGGCCAGCTCCGGGGTGCGCCAACGGAAGTCCTCGGTCAGCGCGTCGTAGTAGTCGATCTCCCAGCGGATCAGATCGGTGACCAGGGCGGCATCGAGCTGCGTGGCAGCGTACGCGACGGGGTGCGGGCACCAGAGCACCGTGCCGGCGTAGTCGGGCAGGAGGCGCACGAGCACCGCCGACGATGACGTGGACTCACTGACGCAGTCGTCGATCGACCGGCCGGCCCTCTTCTCACCTTGCATGATCGCGCTCCCCCCAGCGTGCTACCGGCTCTCACATTCCCCGGTACCTACGATTTCAGGTGTCGATGATCTGCGCAATTCGCGGCGGGTGCGCTCGGCTAGCTAGCGTCCGCTGGTGCTGACCACCGGGGCTGCGCCACAGGAGGAGGTCTGCGCCTCGGCGACTCGAGGGTCATCCTCTGGCAGGGCGCCCGACACGGCGGTGTATCCATTGATGGCGGTGAGCCCGTCTGTCGACACCGTGATGCCCGTGGCCATCAGGGAATAGCTGTCGTCGCGGTTCTGGGTGACCTGGAGACCGTTCAGCTCGACACCGCCATCGACCTCGAGGCATCCCACTCCGGTGCCGTTGTCGTGGGTGTTCTGCATGTCGAAGGTGTACGGCCGAGCGTCCACGCCGATGGGGGTCACGAACTTGCAGTCCACGAGGGCGTGCAGGGTGGCGCTGCGGCTGTCGTCGAGCACCGTCACGACGACACCATTGTGCAGTGTCGCCGTCCAGCCGTTGTGCCCGCCGGGGCCGGCCAGGTCGTCGGCGAGGGTCACGGTGGCGCCGGAGGCCGTGCTGATGCCGAAGGTGAACGGCGAGGTCGTCTCGTCGTACCACTCGGTGTCGTTCTCGCCGTCGCCGTCGACGTCGGCGATCTCAGCGCTGACCGCCTCGGCGGGCATCGACTCGGCCGTGGCGGGGCAGCCCGTGGGCGTGGCGACGGCGGGGTCGACCGACGAATCCGGGGTCGCATCGGCGGAGTCGCCGGGTTCAGCCGGCGTCACGGCGCTGGTCTGGGCCGCGCCGGACGCCGCGCACCCGGAGAGAGCAAGGGCCAGGAACCCGGCGACGACGAAATACCGACCGGCGGTCCTGGTTTTCGAGTGAACGGTTGACATCAGGATGATGCTACCGACGTTGTCTGGGGGGCCTCCGTGTTTCGGGCGCGCTTTCGGAGGCGATTGCCAGCGTGGACTGCGGGCGGTGTCTGGAGAGCCCGACAACACCATAGGCCGCGATCGCGCCGGCGATGACAAAGGCGATCAGGGCGTAGAGCGGGGCCTCGGACGCCTCACCGAGCACGACGATGCCGATGCCGACCGCCACCAAGGGATCCACCACCGTGAGACCGGCGATCACCAGGTTGGGCGGACCCGTGGAGTACGCGACCTGCACGAACACCCCGCCCACGACCGCCGCCGTGAGAATGCCGCCGACGCACAGCAGGGTGAGCAACGACAGGTCGCCGGCCACCAGCTGGGTGATGGTGAGTTTGGCCAGGGTGGCGACGAAGGCGTAGAGCACCCCGGCGCCGAGCACGTAGGCCACGGCGGTGAGGCGGGAGCGGAGCAGCGTGAAGATCAGGCCGCAGACGATCAGGACGACGCCGAGCAGGATCAGGATGATCGTCACCTGCGGCGGCTGGATGGGCCGGTCGGTGGCGTACACGGCAGCGATGGAGACGAAGATCACGATGCCGCCCACGGACAGGGCCACCGAGCGCAACACGGTTCCGTCGAGCCTGGTGTGCGCGAGCCGGGAGTCCACCACGGTGGACAGCACCAGAGCGGCGACCCCGAGCGGCTGCACGACGAGCAGCGGAGCCAGGCCGAGGCTGGTCAGCTGCAGCAGAATGGCGACCCCCAGCAGCAGCGTGCCGAACAGCCAGGACGGTCGGCGCAACAGGGCCAGGAGCTGGCCGATGCTCATCTTCTGCTGGTCGCCGGGACGCATCCTGGAGGTCTTGCCCACGCCTCGGTGCTGCAACTGAGCGCCGAGGGCCAGGAACACCGTGCCGGCGAGCGCGACAGCGATGCCGAGGTTCTTGCGGGCGACCGGGTCGAGAAACGACACCATCGCATCGGTGGCTTCGGTGGGCATTACGGGCACGAGCACATCCAGACCTTATTTCAGTGCGGCTGCCGCCGACGATTCGGGCGGGTCTCCGCCTGGTCGGCGGTAGGTGTTAGCGTGCCCCCATGAAGCAGAGAGAGCTCTTCCTCCAGGCGGATGCCGCGTTGCGCTCCGTCATCGACCGGATCACCCCTGACGAGCTGATGCGGCCCGCACCGGCCGACTGGGCGGTGACGTCAAACCCCACCGTACGCGACGTTCTGGCCGCGCACGCCCGCGACGAGGCCTGGGTGCCCGATGTGCTGCTCGGCAGAACAATCGAGGACGCGGGCGGCACCTACGACGGCGACCTACTCGGCGACGACCCGATCGCCGCCTACGACCGGCTCAACGACACGGCCACCGCCGCCGTGCAGGAAGACCTCAACCCGGAGAAGGTCGTGCACCTGAGCTATGGCGACTTCACTGTTCGGGAGTACCTCGAGCACATCAGCATCTACCGGGCGTTCCAGGCCTGGTCCATCGCCCGTCACCTCGGCTGGGACTTCGTGTTGCCGGCCGCGTTGGTGGAGACCCTCGAGGAGGTCATCGGCCCGCAGATCGACGGTTTCCGAGAAATGGGGGTGTTCCCACCCGCGGTGCCGGTGCCCGACGACGCCGACCGGGAGACCCGGCTCCTGGGGGCGGTGGGCTACTGGGTGCCGAAGGACTGATCGGTCTCGGCGGCCGACCGGGACCGGCGCGTCTGGTCGGCCAGGGTGATTGCCACGACAAGCACGCAGACTGTCGCGACCAGGACGACCACCACAGTGACTCCCGTGACCTCGGCGAGCAGCGGCACCAGCAGCACCAGGGCCGCCGCGGGCAGGATCACCAGGGGCTGGATCTGCGACCTGGACACCAGAACCGCGTGCACGGCCCACAGGAGCACCAGGAAGACCCCCGCCGGCAGGGCCACCGCATAGCCCAGCGCCACCGGTGACACCCCCAGGTGATGACCGGCCTCGGCCACCGCCACCTCGAGTCCCGCACCGAGGGCCGCGAGCGCGGCGAACACGCCGTAGTGGCCGTACCCCCACAGGAATGAGCGGCCGCGTGCGACGGAGAGCCCCTCCCCCGCGGGCTCGAGGAAGTAGAGCCACCAGATCGCGAACAGTGTCACCAGTGCAGCGGCGGACACGAGCACCAGGTCGCCGCTCACGCCGCCCTCGCTCAGGGCGACCTGGACGCCGTAGGTGGCCGCCAGAACGCTCTCACCGAGCAGGATGATGGTGAACAAGCCGTATCGCTCACTGATGTGGTGCGGGTGCCAGAAGGTCATGCCGGTTCGTTCCGCCCACAGCGGCACGGCCAGGTCGAGCGCCGCGAACACGAGGAACGAGAGCACGCCGACCTCTTCAGGCAGGGCCAACCGGGCCAGCCAGCCCAGTTGCACGAGGCTGACCCCCGCCGCATATCGCCAGGCCGTCACCCGGCTCGCCGGATGCTCGAAGCCGGCGCGCAGCCACTGGGCCACCAGGCCGATGCGCATGATGAGGTAACCCAGCGTGATCGCGCGAAAGTCCTGCTCGGCGAACGCTGCCGGCACCCCGGCGGCGAGTACGAGCACCCCACCCATCTGCAGCATGGTGAGCAGCCGGTAGGGCACATCGTCGGTGTCGTAGGCCGACGCGAACCAGGTGAAGTTCATCCAGGCCCACCAGATCGCGAAGAACACCATCAGGAACGGGCCGACCTCGTCGAAGCCGTGGCCGCCCTTGATGCCGTGCGCGAGCTGCACCACAAGCTGCGCCACCGCAACGACGAAGGTGAGGTCGAAGAGCAGCTCGAGCGGGCTGGCCGCCCGGTGAGCCTCGCCGGTGTCGCGGGCGCTCATGCGCCGGTGGAGTCTGAAGCCGCCCGCATCCGTCATGCGCACAGCATATTGACTGGTCGTTACGAACGCACCAGCCGGGCGATGGCGTCGCCGGCTTCCTTGAGCTTGGCCTGGGCTTCGTCGCCGCCGACGGCCACGGCGTCGACGACGCAGTGGCTGAGGTGGTCGTTGAGTAGGCCCAGGGCCACCGACTGCAGGGCGCTGGTCATGGCCGAGACCTGGGTGAGGATGTCGATGCAGTACTTGTCGTCGGTGACCATGCCCTGCAGCCCGCGGGCCTGGCCCTCGATGCGGCGCAAGCGCTTGAGGTAGTCGTCCTTGTTGGAGATGTAGCCGTGCGGGCCATCGTGGGTGTGGTCTGAGGTCGTCATGGTGCGCTCCTGGCTGTCGGCTGACCCTATACCCCCTCACGGTATCACGATGATGCGCTACAGTACCCATAGGGGGTATCCCCACATCCGTATCGCAAGAGAAGGTTCGCATCATGGCTCAGACAGAAACCGTCACCGACTACCTCGTCACCGGCATGACCTGCGGCCACTGCGTCGCCAGCGTCATCGAAGAGGTGTCCCTGGTGCCGGGGGTCAGCGCGGTGACCGTTGACCTCGCCGTCGGCGCCGCCAGCACCGTGCACGTCACGAGCGCAACCGCCCCCGCACGGTCCGACATCCGCGCCGCCATCGACGAAGCCGGCTACGAACTGCAGACCACCACCGGCGCCGCCGCGTGACCGATCCCGTCGACCTCGTGGTCGGCGGCATGACCTGCGCGTCCTGCGCCGCCCGCATCGAGAAGAAGCTCAACCGGCTGCCCGGCGTGGTGGCCACCGTGAACTACGCCACCGACAAGGCCACCGTGCGCCTGCCGCAGGGCACCAGCATCGACGACGCCATCGCCACGATCGTAGCCACCGGCTACACGGCGCGGCTGCCCGCGCCGCCCGTCGCCGCCCCGGCCGCCGAGCCGATCGAGCTGGATGCCGACACCCTGGCCCTCCGGCGACGACTGATGATCTCGACGATCCTGGCGATCCCAGTGGCCGTGCTCTCGATGGTGCCGGCCCTGCAGTTCACCAACTGGCAATGGCTTGCGCTCACGCTTGCCGCCCCGGTGGCCGTCTGGGGCGCCTGGCCGTTCCACCGTGCCGCCGCACTGAACGCCCGGCACGGTGCCGCGAGCATGGACACCCTGATCAGCGTGGGTGTGCTCGCTGCGTTCGGCTGGTCGCTCTATGCCCTGTTCCTCGGCGATGCCGGAATGGCCGGCATGACCATGCAGATGGACCTGAGCATGACGGGATCGGGGTCCGCCGAGATCTACCTCGAGGTCGCCGCCGCCGTGACCGTGTTCATCCTCGCCGGGCGCTACGTCGAGGCCCGCGCCAAGACCCGCTCCGGCGCGGCCCTGACGGCACTGGTGAACCTCGGTGCCAAGGACGTCGCGGTGCTCCGCGGAACGCTGGAACAGCGCATCCCGATAGCCGAACTCGTCGTCGGTGACGTGTTCGTGGTGCGCCCCGGCGAGAAGGTCGCCACCGACGGCATCGTCGTCGACGGCGCCTCGGCCATCGACACCAGCCTGCTCACCGGCGAGACCGTGCCCGTGGAGGTGGGTCAGGGCGACACCGTGGTTGGTGCCACGGTCAACGCCGGCGGCCGCCTCACGGTGCGCGCCACCCGGGTCGGCGCCGACACCGAACTGGCCCGCATCGGCCGCCTGGTCGAGCAGGCCCAGACCGGCAAGGCGCCGGTGCAGCGGCTGGCCGACCGGGTGTCGGCGGTGTTCGTGCCCATCGTCTTCGTCATTGCATTGGGCACCCTGGCCACCTGGCTGGTGCTCGGCGCCAGCGCCGAGCAGGCCTTCACGGCCGCCGTGGCCACCCTGATCATCGCCTGCCCGTGCGCGTTGGGCCTGGCCACTCCCACGGCGTTACTGGTGGGCACCGGCCGGGGCGCCCAGCTGGGCATCCTCATCCGCGGGCCGCAGATTCTGGAGTCCACCCGCCAGGTGGACACCATCGTGCTCGACAAGACCGGCACCGTCACGACGGGCCGGATGACGCTGCTCGGCGTGCACGTCACGGCGGCGGTGTCCGCCGAGGCCGGCGAGACCGAGGTCCTGCGGTTCGCGGGCGCGGCCGAGGCCGGCTCCGAGCATCCGATCGGTGTCGCCGTCGTGACCGGAGCCGCCGCGAGGGTGGGCGTGCTGCCGGCGGCCACCGACTTCGCCTCGGCGCAGGGCTTCGGCGTGCAGGCCGTCGTCGATGGCCACCTGGTGCTCGTGGGGCGGCCACGCTGGCTCGCCGACGAGTGGCAGATCACCCTGCCCAACGACCTGGAAGCCGCTCTCGACGCCGTCGAGGGTGCCGGCCAGACGGCCGTCGTCGTGGCTTGGGATGGCGAGGCCCGGGGCATCCTGACCGTCGCCGACGAGGTCAAGCCCTCCAGCGCCGCGGCCGTCGCACAGCTGGTGGCCCTCGGCCTCAGCCCGGTGCTACTCACCGGGGACAACCCCACCGTGGCGCGCTCCGTGGCCGACCAGGTGGGAATCGGCGAGGTCTTCGCGGGAGTGCTGCCCGCGGAGAAGGTGGAGCGGGTGCGTGCCCTGCAAGCCGCCGGCCACGTCGTGGCGATGGTCGGGGACGGGGTGAACGACGCCGCGGCTCTGGCCGCCGCCGACCTCGGCATCGCGATGGGCACCGGCACCGACGTGGCCATCGAGGCCAGCGACATCACCCTCGTGCGGGCCGACCTGCTCGCCGTGGTCGACGCCATCCGACTCTCACGGCGTACTCTGGGCACCATCAAGGCCAACCTGTTCTGGGCGTTCGCCTACAACGTGGCCGCGATCCCGCTCGCCGCTCTGGGCCTGCTCAACCCGCTGATCGCGGGCGCGGCGATGGCGCTGTCGTCGGTGTTCGTGGTCACCAACAGCCTGCGCCTGCGCGGGTTCCGGGCGTCGAGCTAACGCGCTCCTCCGGCCGTGCCGTGTTTGGCGCCCGGCAGCCGCCAGGCCAGCACGGCCGTGACCAGGCCGACGACGCCGAACACGACCTGCAGCGGGTGGAAGCCGATCAGCGAGAACTGCACGATCTCGAAGAGCACCAGGCCCACGCCGGCGGCCAGCGAGAGCAGGCGGGCGTAGGGCCCGCGGCGCCACTGCCAGACGGCCGTGACCGCGAAACCGAGGCCCACGAACAGCGCGAGGGCGGCGCCGGGCAGCAGCCAGTTCTCGAATGCGGTTCCCTCGAGGGCCGCGGAATCGGCCATCAGGAGTGAACCGTCGGGGGCGAGCATCAGCAGCACCCCGCCGGCCAGCGCGGTCACGCCGGTGACGGCCTCCAGCACGATCACGGTTCTCTCTGATCCGGTGCGGGTGGGGGTCGGATTTCGCTGGGGGGCTTGGATGCGGTGGGTGCCGGTTGCCGTCATGCCCCGAGTATCGCCCGGCGGCCGGTTGAGCGCGAGGGGGCGGCTGGCACTTTGCGGCACGTCGGCGGGCGGCGACCTCTAGCCGCGGGGACGGCGGGGGCGCATGCTCAGCTGCACCGCCACAGCGGCGATCAGCATCAGCACCACGGCGATGATCGACGTGACACCCACCCCGCTGTCGAACGCGGCCTTGGCCGATTCGGTGAGCGCGAGAGCGTCGGCGGCGGGCAGCTCGCCGGCCACGCCCAGCGCACCGCCGAGGGTCTCACCGGCCTGGGCGGCCGCGCCCCGGCCGAGGCCGTCCGGCAGCACCACGCTGGCCCGGTAGGACGCCGCGAGGATCGCGCCGAGCACGGCCGTGCCGAGCACGGCACCCAGCTCGTAGGCGGTCTCGGAGACCCCGGCCGCGGCGCCGGCCTTGTCCGGCGGAACCGAGCTGAGGATAGTGTCGTTCGAGATCGTCTCCGCCGCGCCGACGCCCACCGACAGGATGCCGAAGGCCAGAACCACGACCCCGGCGGTGAGGTTCTCCCGCAGCAGCACGATCAGGCCGAAGCCCACCGCGGAGAGCAGGATTCCGCCCACGATCACCAGGCGCGGCGGCACCCGCCGCACCACGTAGGCCGCGGCCAGGCCGGCCACGACCGACAGCACGGCCCCGGGCAGCAGCAGCAGGCCGGCGGCGAGCGGGTCGAGGCCGAGCACCAGCTGCAGGTGCTGCGACACGAAGAACAGGAAGCCGACCAGGCTGAACACGGCGAGGAAGTTGGCCAGCACCGACCCGGCGAACGGGGCGTGCTGGAACAGGGTGAGGTCCAGCAGCGGGTTGTCGATCCGCAGCTGGCGGCGCAGGAACAGTGCCCCGGCCAGCAGGCCCAGCAGCAGCGCGCCGACACCGAGCACCCCGACACCGTCGTGGGTGAGGGTCTTGATCGCGAAGACCAGCGGGGCGAGGGTGAGCAGCGACAGGGCCACACTGACCAGGTCGATGCGGAGCGGCGCCGGGTCCTTCGACTCGGGGATGAGCACCCCGGCGAGGGCGACGAGCGGCAGCAGGAACGGCACCGCGATGAGGAACACCGCACCCCAGTGGAAGTGCTGGAGCACCACACCGCCGACGATGGGGCCGAGGCTGGAGCCGGCCGCGAAGGCGCCGGCCCACACCGCGATCGCCAGGGTGCGCTGACGGGCATCCCGGAACAGGCTGCGCAGCAGCGACAGCGTGGAGGGCATGATCATGGCGCCGAAGAAGCCCATCACCGCGCGGGCCACGATGAGCATCTCGGCGGTGGGCGCGAACGCGGCCAGGGCCGAGACCACGCCGAACCCGGTCGCGCCGATCAGCAGCAGCTTGCGCCGGCCGACCCGGTCGCCGAGTGTGCCCATGGCCACCAGCAGCCCGGCGAGCACCAAGGGGTAGATGTCGACGATCCAGAGCAGAGTCGTGCTGCTCGGGCGCAGGTCCAGGCTGATCGCCGGCAGGGCGAAGCTGAGCACGGTGTTGTCCACCGAGATCAGCAGCACCGGCAGCATCAGCAGCACCAGGCCCGCCCATTCGCGGCGGCCGGCGCGGGGTACGGCGGTGGAGAGGTCGGAGGTGCGGATGTCGTCTGTGGTGCTCATGTCTACCTGGCTGAAGATTCGGGGTTCCGGGGAACGGCGAGTTTTACTGCACCATCGGGTACAGCAGATTTAGACTATACCACCCAGTACAGTAAAGTGGCGGTCATGGCCCAACACCGCGACAGCGCCCGCGAGAGCATCCTCACCGCGTTCCAGGAACTGCTCATCGACACCAGCGGGTCCGGCGCGTCGCTGGACGCCGTCGCCCGTGCAGCCGGCGTCACCAAGGGCGGGCTGCTCTACCACTTCGGTTCCCGGGACGGCCTGGAGACGGCGCTCATCGACCGGCTCGAGAGGCTGGCCGACGCCGAATACGAACGGATGCGCGCCGCCCCGGCCGGCGCCGCCGCGTCCTACGTGGCGATGGCGGAGTACGTGAACAGCCCGCTGGACCGGGCGACCCTGGCCGGCGGATCTCTGGCCCGCCGCAACCCGCGCGCCCACGCCGTGATCGTGGATATGCGGCGGCGCTACTTCGACATCCTCAACGAGGATCTGCGCGACCCCGACCTGGCCCGGGCCACGATGCTTCTGGCCGACGGGCTCTACTACAACGCCACGACGATCGGCGAGCCCTTCGAACACGAGCTGGACATCCCCGCGTTCCTGGCCCGCCTCGCCCCGCGAACGGTGAGCTAAGCACCCGAAACCGCCGGTTTTCGGGGCCTGACTCACGGCTGGCGAGAGGGTCAGGCGGCCTCGGCGACCTCGGCGGCGGCGACCGCCCGGTAGAGGGACGCCAGCAGCAGGGGCAGCTGGGAGGCGGGCGCATCCGGTGCCTCGGGGTGCCACTGCACCCCGGTGATCGGGAGGGTGCGGTGCTCCACGGCCTCGACCAGACCGTCGGGGGCGGTCGCCACGGGCGTGAGACCGGCGCCGAGCCGGCCGACGCTCTGGTGGTGGGCGCTCTGAACCGAGATGCGGGTGTCGCCGAGCGCCGCGGCGAGGGTGCTGGTGGAGCGGAGGACGACAGCGTGGGTGGAGAGGATCTCGTCGATGGGCACGCCGATGTTGCGGTGGATGCCGTCGTCGATGTGCTGGACGAGGTCGCCACCGAGGGCGACGTTGATGATCTGCAGTCCGCGGCAGATGCCGAGCACCGGGGTGCCCCGGTCGGCGGCGCGCTGCACGAGCGCGATCTGGCCCTCGTCGGCGTCGATGAAGTGCGGCGTCTCGCCCGGGTAGCCGGCCCGTGCACCGTAGAAGCGCGGGTCGATGTCTTCGCCGCCGACGATCACGACGGCATCGGCCGAGTCGGTGAGGTCCAGCAGCGCGGGGGCGTCGAGGTCGGCGGCGGCCAGGCGTACGACGGTCCAGCCGCCGTCGGTGCCGGCGTCGACGACCGTGGCGTTGAGGGTCTGCACCTTGGCGTGGTACTCCGGGCGATCGGGCCGGCTGCGGGTGACCTCGATGACGGCGAGGGTGGGCCGTTCGGGTAGCGACGGCGCGGGCAGGGCGGTCATGGTGGCGAGCTGGGTGGTGGTCATGACTCGCCTCCGTGACGGGATCGGTTGGTGGGGTGCGGATGGTGCGGGTTCCAGTGTGCCTGAGCCGCGCCATCGGCATCCGGTTCGCGGTAACAGGGCGCAACAGTGCCGGGGGTTCTATGCTCGACACGTCACCGCATCCGAGGGAGATCATCCATGCAGCCCAGCCGTACGCGCATACGACCGGCACTCCCCCGGATAGGCGCGACCGTGTTGCTCGGGGCCGTCCTCGCCGTGCTCGGGGTAGGAGTCGGCGAACCGCAACCCGCCAGGGCGGATGACCCGGTGACGTTCGATCAGAGTCACATCGTCGACACCGTCGGAGCGCTCGGCGACCGGGAGCCCGAGGTGGTCGCCGCCCTCGATGAGCTCTTCGCCGGCACCCAGATCGACCTGTTCGTGGCCTACGTGTCGAGCTTCGACGGGGTGGACGACACGTCGACCTGGGCCGACCAGACCGCCGTGGACAACGGGTTCGGCGACAACGATGTGCTGCTGGCCGTGGCCACGGATGACCGGCAGTACCAGCTGTCGGTCGCCACCGACTTCGTGCTCGACGAGGCCCAGCTCGCCGAGGTGCAGAACACCGCCATCGAACCGTCGCTGCGGGAGAACGATTGGGCCGGCGCCGCCATCAACGGTGCCGCAGCCATGGAGCAGAGTGTGGCCGGCGAGCCCCTCAGCGCCCCCGTCATCACTCCTGGCGAGGCTAGCCCGAGTTCCGGCGGCTCCGACGGCGGTTTTCCGCTCTGGATCGCCGTGTTGCTGGTGCTCGCCGTGGTTGGTGGCATCGTCGCGATCGTGATCGTGGTGCTGCGGCGGCGCGGCACCGCCCCCGTCACCGGCCAGGGCAAGCCCACTGACGAGGTGCCGACGGCCGAGCTGAAACGGGAGGCGTCGAGCGCGCTGATCGAGACTGACGACGCCATCAAGACCAGCGGCCAAGAGGTGGGCTTCGCGCTCGCCTCGTACGGGGCTGCCGCCGCGGAACCCTTCCAGGCCGCCGTGAGCGGCGCGGCCGGCAAGCTCAGTCAGGCGTTCACTTTGCAGCAGCGCCTCGACGACGCCGAACCCGACACCGAGGAGCAGGTGCGGGCCTGGTACCGCCAGATTATCGCCCTGTGCGCCGAGGCCAACCGTGCCCTCGACGAGCAGGCCGCCGCCTTCGACGAGTTGCGCCAGCTGGAGGCTAACGCCCCGGCCGCCGCGGCCGAGCTCGACACCGAGCTGGCTGCCGTCGATGCCCTCCTCGACCAGGCCGAGGCCCGGGTGGCGGAACTCGCCACTCGGTACGCCCCCGCCGCGATCGACACCGTCGCCGACAACCCCGAGCAGGCCGCCGAACGGCTCACCTTCGCCATCAACGCGCTGGCCGAAGCCCGCACCCAGCTCGCCGCCGGCGAACCGGGCGCCGCGGCCGTGGACATCCGCGCGGCTGAGGAGGCCATCGACCAGGCCAAACTGTTGGTCGACGCCGTCGACAGGCTGGCCGCCGACCTGCAGCGGGCGGAGGCCGGCATCCCTGCGATGCTCGCCGACCTCGACACCGATCTGGTCGCCGCCCGCTCGCTGCCCGCTGCGGGCGAGGCGTCGGCCGCGGTTCCCGGGGTGATCGCCCGCACCGAGCAGACGCTGGCCGAGGTGCGCGCCAGCCTGGCCGCGCCGCCGATCAACCCGATCGAGCTGCTGCGCACCCTCGAGGCCGCGAATGCCGCCATGGATGCCGCGCTGCAGGGGGTGCGCAACGCCCAGTTGCAGGCGCAGCGCCTGCAGGCGGCGTTGGCCCAGAGCCTGCAGTCCGCGCGCAGTCAGGTGTCGGCGGCGGAGGACTTCATCACGGCCCGGCGCGGTGCGGTCGGCGCCGAGGCGCGCACCCGCCTGGCCGAGGCCGGCCGGTTGACCGCGCAGGCCGACTCTCTCGTTGCCAGTGACCCGGCCGCCGCGCTGGCCGTGTCCCAACGGGCCGGCTCGTTGGCCGCGGAGGCGACGGCCCTGGCCCGGCGCGACGTGGACAGTTTCTCAACCAATGACGATGACTTCGGCGACTTCTTCGGCGGTGGCGGGGCCAGCCGGCGCGGCGGCAGCAACGGCTCGATGGGAGCCGTGCTCGGCGGCATCCTGATCGGCCAGATCCTCGGCGGCGGCGGTGGGGGCGGCGGCATGTTCGGTGGCGGTGGCGGCGGTGGCGGCTTCGGAGGGATGGGCGGTGGCGGTCGGCGCAGCAGTGGCGGCGGCTTCGGCGGTGGCGGACGCCCCGGCAGCTTCGGCGGCAGCGGCACCCGCGGCCGGCGGGGCGGTGGCGGCCGCTTCTAGAACTCGCCTCAACCTCCCGCCGCGAGATGACAGTTGAGGCCCCTTCGATGCTCAGGAAGGGGCCTGAAGTGGCGGTGGTGTCGGCATGCCGCAACAGACCCTTTCAACGAGCCGGAAGGGGCACTTTGCCGCAACTGGGCGCGACAGCCAGGCGTTACCGCCCGAGCGCGAACAGGGGCGGGGCGGGCACGTCGACCGTCAGGTCGGCGAGGATCCGGCCGACAGCGGGGGTGAACTTGAAACCGTGGCCGGAGAAGCCGGCGCCCACGATCACCGGGCCGCGCCGGTCGAGCACGAAGTTCGAGTCCGGCGTGGTCGTGTAGGTGCAGCTGATCGCGGCGAAGTCGTCGGGGTCGGCGCCGGGCAGCCATTCGCGGGCGTAACGGCGCAGGGCCAGCAGCTGCTCGGGCTCGGCGGTGAAGTCCCGGCGGTCGGGGTCGACGACGGGGCCCACGCCGTGCCAGCCGGCCTTGATGCCCTCCCCCGGTGTGTGCATGCCGTAGACCGGGGACCGCCAGTACTCGTAACCGGGCGTGCCGGTCCGGTAGCCGTGATTGAAGCCCGGCCAGGTGAAGCTGGTGTCGAGCACGGCGAAGTGCGCCGGCTGCTCCTGGGTGACCACCAGGCGCGGCAACGGCAGCAGCCCGGCGAGCAGGGTGTCGGTCCAGGCGCCGAGCGTGACGATCACCCGTTTGGCCTCGAACTGTTCGGTGTCGGTGTCTACCAGCACCCTGTCATCGCCGATCACCGTGAGCCGGGTGGCCGGCATTCCGTGCTCGATGCGCGCGCCGTGGGCGGCCGCAGCGCTCTGCAGCGCGTCGACCGACGCATCCGCGTTCAGGCGGCCGGCCTCCGGCGTGTAGAGCACCTCGGTGTCGAAGCGGATGCCCGGCCAGCGTTCCCGCGCGGCGTCGACGGCCAGCAGTTCGGGGTCGAACCCCACCGAGGTGAGGGCCGCGTGCACCGCCGCGAACGGTTGACCCTGGCCGTGGTTGACCAGGCCCACCTGCTCGAGCAGCGTGGTGTCGGCGTCGTCCTCGAGCTCCCGCCAGAGCCGCAGCGCCTCTACCAGCATGGCCACGTAGGTGGGGTCGGAGTAGCTGAGGTTGAAGTTGCGGGAGGCGCCGTGCGAGGCGCCGGTGGTGTGCCCCCGGTCGAAGCGTTCCAGCAGGGTCACCTCGCGGCCGCGGCGGGACAGCTCCCAGGCGGCCGCTGAGCCCATGGCGCCGCCGCCGAGCACCAGGGTGTCGACACGGGTGGTCATCCGAGCACCTCCCGCACTGTGAAGTCGAGGGCGGCGACGGTGAGGGCGATCGAGGCCACGTCGATGCGTTCGTCGTTGCCGTGGAACAGCATCCGGAAGGTGCCGTAGTCCCAGCGCGGGCTGAGCAGGCCGAAGCCGTAGGCGGGGATGCCGCGGCGCCGGTAGAACCGGGCGTCGGAGCCGCCGACGCTGAGCACCGGCAGCAGGTCGGCGTTCGGGTAGGCGCGGGCGACCGCAGAGCTCAGCGCGGTGAACAGCGGGGTGTCCACCGAGGAGCGGGTGGCGGCCTCGAACCTGTCGCCGACGATGTCGATGTCGACCATCAGCTCGCCGAGGGCGTGGCGCAGGTAGGCGTCCACGTGGCCGGCGTCGGTGCCGGGCAGCACCCGGATATCGAGGTCGACGGTGGCCAGCGACGGGATGACGTTTTCCTTGGTGCCTGCGCGCACGATGTTGGGCGAGATGGTGGTGTGGCTTGAGGCGTGAGCGAAGCCGGCCAGGGTGCCCAGCTCGTGCACGGCGTCGTCGATGCGGGCCGGGTCGGTGAGCCGCTCGGCCAGCTCGGCGGGAAGGCCGAGCACCGACACGTAGTGCCGCCAGTCCGCGGTGATCTGCACCGGCGCTTCGAACCGGGCCAACCGGCTCACGGCCTCGGCGGCGATCACGGCGGCGTTGCGGGCGCCCCAGGGCGCCGAGCCGTGGCCGGGGGTGCCGTGCACGACCAGGCGTCGGCCAGCAATGCCCTTCTCCCCCACCGTGGTGGTGATCGACGGCCGCACGCCCACGGGCGCGCCGCCGGATTCGGTGAGCACAAAGTCGGCGTCGATGAGGTCGAGGCGGTGCTCGGTGAGCCAGCCCACTCCGTGCCGGCTGCCGCTCTCCTCGTCGGCGACGGCCGCGAAGACCAGGTCCCCGCGCGGCCGGAACGGGCCCATGGCGAGATCGCGGATCACGACGGCGTAGCTGGCCGTGAGGTAGAGCATGTCCAGGGCGCCCCGGCCCCAGATCTCGCCGTCGACGAGCTCGGCGGTGAACGGGTCGCGGCTCCAGCCGTCCAGGTCCACCGGTACGACATCGGTGTGACCGACCAGTGCGAGCGACGGGGCGGTCTTGTCGGTGCCGCGGAGGCGGGCGATCAGCGATGCCCGGCCGGGGTGCGGTTCCACCACCTCGAGCTCGAGCCCGGAGCCGGCGAAGAACCCCTCGAGGGTGCGCACGCTGCGGATCTCGCCGCCGGAGTCGGCGGTGCCGTCGTTCACGCAGGCGTTGCGGATGAGATCGCGCAGCAGGTCGACGGTCTGGCGGGTGAGCACATCCGGGTCGGTCATCAGCGCACCATTCCCGCCAGGCTGTGGGCGAACTCGTCCAGAATGGCCCGGCCGGCCGGCCAGGCGCCGAGCTTGCTGGCCGCGTTGAGGTGCCCGGCGTTGCCCACTTCGACGAAGCCGGCGCCCCATGCGGCCGCCAGGTTACGGGCGGTGCCGAGAGCGCAATACGGGTCGTCAGCACTGGCGATCACCAGGGCGGGGACGCCGAGCAGGACCGGTTCGGCCGAACGGAAGCTCGGCGCCGCCTGCGGGAACCCGGCTCCGAACCGATCCGGCGGCGCCACCAGCAGGGCGCCGCGCACGCGGCCGGGGTTCTGCGCCAGCCAGGCCGCGGCGGCCAGGCAGCCCAGGCTGTGCGCCACCAGGATCGTGTCCGGCGTGGTGACGGCCGCGTCCACGGCGGCGATCCAGTTCTCGAGGTCAGGCTCGTCCCACGAGGCCGGGCGGATGCGCACGGCATCCGTCTGTGTCGCCTGCCAGCGGGACTGCCAGTGCTTCTCGTTGGAGTCGTTGATGCCCGGCACGATTGTCAGGCTCAGGGGGGTCGGCATGCAACACACACTATCCGCCGCGGCGACGCTGCCGATGAATCGGGCGAAGGTGCAGGGGAACGCGGTAGCTTCTTAGCGTTGACACCCTTCGAAAGGACACTCACATGACCAAGCAGTCGATCTTCGGCCGCATCGCCCAGCTCACCCGGGCGAACATCAACGCGATGCTGGACTCCGCGGAAGACCCCCAGAAGATGCTCGACCAGATGGTGCGTGACTTCACCAACAGCATCGCCGATGCCGAAAGCGCGATCGCCGAGACCATCGGCAACCTGCGAATGCTCGAAGACGACCACCGCGAAGACGTGCAGGCCGCCGGCGAGTGGGGCCGAAAGGCCCTCGCCGCCAGCCGCAAGGCCGACGAACTGCGCACGAATGGCAACGCCGCCGACGCCGACAAGTTCGACAACCTGGCAAAGGTGGCCCTCGGCCGCCAGCTGCAGTCCGAGAAGGAGGCGAAGGACGCCGAACCGCAGATCATGAGCCAGACCGCCGTCGTCGAGCAGCTCAAGACCGGCCTGAACACCATGAAGACCAAGCTGGGCCAGCTCACCGCCAAGCGCAGCGAGCTCATCGCCCGGTCCAAGACCGCTGCCGCGCAGTCGCAGGTGATGGATGCCGTGAAGAGCATCGACATGATGGACCCCACCAGCGAGGTCAGCCGGTTCGAGGAGAAGATCCGCCGCGAAGAGGCCAAGGTGCGTGGCGCCAGCGAACTCGCCGCATCCAGCCTCGACGCGCAGTTCGAGAGCCTCGACGACCTCGGTGAGCTCACCGAGGTGGATGCCCGCCTCGCCGCGCTCAAGGCCGGTTCGCCCTCCTCGATCGAGCAGTAGCGCACCGCCTCACACAGCGTGAATCCGGAACGGCCACGGGAATACCCCGGGGCCGTTCTGCATTGTCACCACCATGACTACTCTCGGAATCATCGGTGCCGGTCATATCGGCAGCCAGCTCGCCCGCCTCGGCGTGGCCAACGGATACGACGTCGTGGTGAGCAACTCCCGCGGCCCGGCGACCCTCGAGGGCCTGGTGGCCGAACTCGGGCCGCGGGCCCGCGCCGCCCTGCCCGCAGAGGCCGCCGCGGCCGGAGATCTGGTGATCGTCACGATCCCGCTGCACGCCATCGACACATTGCCGCTGCCCGAACTGGCCGGCAAGCTCGTGATCGACACCAATAACTACTACCCCCAGCGGGACGGCAACATCGTGGCCCTCGACGAGGAGACCTCGACGACCGCCGAGCTGCTGCAGGACCTGCTGCCGGACGCCAGGGTCGTGAAGGCGTTCAACCACATCTACGCCGCGGACCTCACCACCGACGGCCAGCCGGCCGGCTCGGCGAATCGCCGTGCCCTCGTCATCGCCGGCAACGACCCCGAGGCCCGCGCGGTTGTCACTGCGCTGCTGGACGACTTCGGTTTCGACACCGTGGACCTCGGCCCGCTGAAAGAGGGCTGGCGGATCCAGCGCGACACCCCGGGCTACGGCCCGCGGATGGACGAATTCGAGCTGCGCGAGGCGGTGAGCGCGGCCATCCGTTACCGGGACATGCCGCAGGCGGTCTAGGCCGACGCCCCCGAACTGGCAGATGCGCCCGGCCGGGGCCGAGGGGCATACTGGGGTGGTGTCCCCCAACTACGTGGTCGTGCCGCAGTGGCAAGGTTCGGTTTCTCCGCGCGCGATGCGCCTGGTCGACGGGGCGGAGGCGATCCAGGGCGACCTGCCCTCCTCGGTCACCTTTCCCGTCGACGTGCCCGCCGAAGCGGGCGATGCCCTGGACACCGGCATCCACCGGTTCTCGGCGCTGCTGACGGTGCGTGACCGGCAGTTGGCCGTGCTCCGCGCCGGTTCGGAGCCGGTGCTCACGATCGGCGGCGACTGCGGGGTGTCCTTCGGCGCCGTCGAGCACGCCTCCCGCCGGCACCCCGGCGACATCGCGCTGGTCTGGTTCGATGCCCACCCCGACCTGCACACCAGCGAATCCTCGCAGTCCGGTGGCTTCGGTGGCATGGTGCTGCGCGCCATCCTCGGTGACGGCGTCGACGGTCTCGCGCTCGACGCCGATGCCCGGCTCAGCCCGGACCGGGTGGTGCTGGCCGGCGTGCGCGACATCGACCCGGCCGAAGATGTCTACATCACGGAGCAGGGCATCCCGCTGGTGCCGGTGGAGGATTTCGGCACCCCGGCGGCGGTCGTGGCCGCGGTCAAGCGCACGGGCGCCGCGCACGTGTATGTGCACATCGACCTCGACGTGCTCGATCCTGCCACGATCGTCGGCCTGTCGAACATCTACCCGTTCGGTCTGGCCGTGGAGGGCCTCACCGCTGCGATCACGGCGCTCCGCGCCGAATTCTCGCTGGCCGGCGCCACCATCGCCGGCTTCGCGCCGTCCTCCCCCGAGGCTGCCAACGACGACCTGCCCAGCATCCTGCGCATCATCAGCGCGATCACCCGCTGACGACCTTTTCGCTTGCCTGATCGAAGGAGATCAACCATGACCACGGAGGACTTGAGAGTCGTGACCGAGCGGCGCGGGCACCTGCTGCTGATCGGGCTGAATCGGCCCGAGAAGCGCAATGCGGCTGACTTCGCCATGTTGCAGCAGCTCGCGCTGGCCTACGGGGAGCTGGAGCGTGACCCGGAGCTGCGCGTGGGTGTGGTGCACGCTCTCGGCGAGCACTTCACCGCCGGGCTCGACCTGGCCGATGTGGGCCCGCGGCTCGGCCCCGACGGTATCGACATCGTGCCTGAGGGCGGCATCAACCCCTGGCAGGTCGACGGCACCGCGCTGACCAAGCCCGTGGTGATCGCCGTGCAGGGCACCTGCCTCACCCTGGGCATCGAGCTGATGCTGGCCAGCGACATCGTCGTCGCCGCCGAGTCCACCCGGTTCGGTCAGATCGAGGTGAGCCGGGGCATTCTGCCGTTCGGCGGCGCCACGATCCGGTTCCCGCGCGCCGCCGGCTGGGGCAATGCCATGCGCTGGCTGCTCACCGGGGACATGTTCGACGTCAGGGAGGCGCACCGGATGGGGCTGGTGCAGGAGATCGTGCCGAACGGTCGCGAGCTGCACCGTGCCATCGAGCTCGCCGAGCGCATCGCCGCGCAGGCGCCGCTGGCCGTGCAGGCCACCCTCGCCAGCGCCCGCACGGCGCTCCGTGACGGACCTGCAGCGGCCGAGGCCGAGCTGCAGCCCGCCCTGGCGCGCCTGGCCGGGTCGACGGATGCCCGCATCGGCATGGAGGCGTTCCTCTCGCGCCAGCCCGCCGCGTTCCAGGGACGCTAGTCTGGCGAACTCTGGATTCCTCCCGGGAACGGTCGGTAGGCTGCGACGATGACCGACTCTGCAGCGATGCCCGCCACCCGTAGCTATGACGTCATCGTGATCGGTGCCGGCGCCGTGGGCGAGAACGTGGCCGACCGCACCGTGCAGGGGGGCCTCCGCACCCTCATCGTGGAGGCCGAACTCGTCGGCGGCGAGTGCTCATACTGGGCCTGCATGCCCTCCAAGGTGCTGCTGCGCAGCGGCGCCGCCCTCGCCGCGGCCCGCCGGGTGGCCGGCGCGGCCGAGGCGGTCACCGGGCAGCTCGACGTGGCTGCCGTGCTGGGGCGCCGCACCACCTTCACGCACGACTGGAACGACGACAGCCAGGCCGACTGGCTGGCCTCCGCGGGCATCGACCTGCTGCGCGGCCACGCCAGGCTCAGCGGCGTGCGCGAGGTCACCGTGCAGACGACGGATGGGCCGGTGGTCGTCACTGCCAGGCACGCCGTGGTCCTCAGCACCGGGTCCAGCGCCTTGTTGCCCGACATCGACGGCCTCTCCGACGTGTCACCGTGGACCAGCCGGGACGCCACCTCGGTGACGAACCTGCCCGGCCATCTCGCCATCATCGGCGGTGGTGTCGTCGCCGTGGAGATGGCCGCCGCGTACCGGTCGCTTGGCGCCGAGGTGACCCTGCTCGTGCGCAGCTCCCTGCTGCGGGACCAGGAACCGTTCGCCGGCGAGCTGGTGGCCGCCGCCCTCGCCGACGCGGGTGTCCAGGTGCTCACCGGCGCCAGCCCCACCGCCGCCCGCCGCATCGATACCGGCCAGGTGGCCCTGGTGCTCGCCGACGGCCGCACCATCACGGCCGACGAGGTGCTCGTGGCCACCGGACGGGTGCCGCGCAGCCAGGACCTCGGCCTCGAGACCGTGGGCCTCACCCCGGGCGACTGGGTCGACGTGGACGACACCCTGCTGGTCACCGGCGACTCCGCCGCCCTGGCCGGCGACTGGCTCTACGCCACCGGCGACGTGAACCACCGGGCGCTGCTCACCCACCAGGGCAAGTACCAGGCCCGTGCGGCCGGCGACGTCATCGTCGCCCGCGCCAGGGGCACGGTGGTCGACGACGCCCCGTGGGGCACCCACGTGGCCACGGCCGATCACGCCGCGGTGCCGCAGGTGACCTTCACCGACCCCGAGGTGGCCTCGGTCGGGCTGACCGCCGCGGCGGCCGAGCAGGCCGGCTACCGCATCCGGGTGCTCGACTACGACCTGGCCGGGGTCGCCGGCGCCAGCGTGCTGGCCGACGGCTACACCGGGCAGGCCCGCGCCATCGTCGACCTCGACACCGAGGTGCTGCTGGGTGTCACCTTCGTGGGCGCCGGTGTCGGCGAGCTGCTGCACGCGGCCACCATCGCCGTGGTCGGCGAGGTACCGATCAGCCGGCTCTGGCACGCTGTGCCCAGTTACCCCACCCTCAGCGAGGTCTGGCTGCGGCTACTCGAGGCCTACGGCCGGCCGCCGGCCAGCAGCGACCGGAGCCTCTGATGCGACGGCTTCTGCTCGATTCCCCGCTCAGCCGGGCCGGGTATCTGTACGCCACCGCCGTCGGCCTGGTCTGGGGTGCGATCTGGAGCACCGGCCGCGTCGAACGCCGGAACGGCCTGTTCGTGTTCCGCGGCCTGCCCGCCTGGTCGTTCGGCCGCGGCGGCTCCTGCGTGGGCGCCGTCTACCTCACCAACCAGAACGTGACGGCGGATGTGCTCGAGCACGAGGCCGTGCACAAAGTGCAGTGGCAACGTTACGGCATGCTTTTTCCGCTGCTGTATCTGCTCGCCGGGCGGGACCCGTTGAAGAACCGGTTCGAGATCGAGGCGGGCCTGGAGAAGGGCGGCTACCTACGCCAGAAGCGTGCGGCTACGCGTGCTCCGCGCGCCCGTCACGCCAGTACCCCATGAAGGCCACCTGGCGACGGTTGATGCCGACCTCGGAGACGAGGAAGCGGCGCAGCCGCTTGATCACACCGGCTTCACCGGCCAGCCAGGCGTAGAGCTCGCCGTCGAGAGCCGATCCGTCCGGCACCTCCCAGAGGATGCTCTCGTCGATGTCGATGTCGGGCAGCTCGGTACCGCTGTGGTGTGCGGTCAGGAAGCGGGCCGTCCAGCCCCGAACGGCGGATTCGAGCGCGGAACCGTGACCGGCGCCGTTGCGGGGCAGCCAGGTGACGGTGACACCATCCGGCGCGTTCGTCTCGTGGGCGTCGGCGGCCTCCGGCACCTCGATGTAGGCGCAGCCCCTGGCCGTGCGGGGCAGGGCGGAGAGGATTGCGCAGATCGCCGGAGCGGCGGTCTCGTCGCCCGCGAGCAGCACAGTGTTGGCGTTGCCGGGGGCCCATTCGATGCCGACCACCGGGTTGTCACCGTCGGCGACCGGTCCAACGATGGCGACCTCGTCGCCCACGTTGGCGGCGCGCACCCAGCGCGACGCGGGGCCCGCGTCACCGTGGGTGACGAAGTCGATGTCGACCTCGCGGTGCTCGGGCCGGGCGTGCCGCACCGTGTAGGTGCGGATGGGATTGCGGCGCTCGTCGGGCAGGTCGCGCCAGGTCTCGTACCAGGAGTCGTTCCGAGGGAACGCCGAAACGCCGACCCCGGGCAGCGGCAGGACGATCTTGATGCGCTGGTCGAGGCCGGCGGTACCGAATTCGTGCAGGTCGGGGCCGGTGAAGGTCACCCGGGTGAAATTTGTCGACAGACGTTGCACGCGGGCCACCGAGACGGCGAACGGGCGGTAGCTGGGGCGCGGTGCCCGCACGCGTGCGGCGGCCGGCGCGGGAGCGACTGTCGAGGTAAGCATGGCCTAAGTATGGCATGCCTTACCTATGTTTCACCTAGCGATTTCCGGTGAACGGTTCCGAGGTGGGTCGCTACGCGGCGGTGACCCACTCGCTGGCGACGTAGCTGCCCGCGCCGCGGCGCGTGGCCGGGCTGACGTAGCCGGTGGGGATCGCGGCGGGCTGTCCGCTGCTCACGTAGCCGGCCGGCTCGGCTGAACGATCGGTGCGGGGGCTGGCGATGCTGATGTAGGAATTCATGATGCTCCTGTCGGGTGGGGCTGGTTTCGACGCAGAGCTTCATTGGACGCGTGCTGGTGGTGGTGTGTGATCGCGCGGCCGGCCGGCTGGGCCGGCCGCGCGAGTGAGGTGGTGCGGGTGTTACTCGCCGACGCCGACGGGCTCGGCGGCCACGTTGGCCGAGTCGGCCGCAGCGTCGGTGGCCAGGTTCAGCCTGAGGCTCGCGCCGAGGGTGGCGTCCACGTTCGTCCAGTACTGGATGGCGCGTTCCTTGACCTCGGGGCGGGTGACGCCACCGACGGCACCGGTGATCGTCTCCAGGAACCGGGCCTTGGCCGCGTCGTCGAAGACGTCGCGGTAGAGGGTGCCGGCCTGGCCGAAGTCGTCGTCCTCGGAGCGGAGGGTGGCGGCGCTGCGCACCAGCGCACCGTCGAACTCCCAGCTGCCGTCGCCCGCGAGGGCCGGATCGGCGACGGGGCCGCCGAGCGAGTTGGGCGCGTAGACCGGGGCGCTGGCGTCGTTGAAGTGGTACCGGGCGGCGCCATCCTGCGAGTAGTTGTGCACCGGGGCCTGGGGCGCGTTCACCGGCAGCTGGTTGTAGTTGGTGCCCACGCGGTAGCGCTGGGCATCCGGGTAGGAGAAGATACGAGCCATCAGCATCTTGTCGGGGCTGGCGGCGATGCCGGGCACGAAGTTGGCCGGCGAGAACGCGGCCTGTTCGATCTCGGCGAAGAAGTTGCCCGGGTTGCGGTTGAGGGTGTGCGTGCCCACCTTGATGAGCGGGAAGTCCGCGTGCGGCCAGACCTTGGTGAGGTCGAACGGGTTGAACCTGTAGGTCTTGCCCTCTTCGTAGGGCATGACCTGCACGTGCACGTCCCAGGACGGGAAGTCGCCGGCGTCGATGGCTTCGTAGAGGTCGCGGCGGTAGTAGTCGGCGTCGGCGCCGGCGATGAGCTCGGCCTCTGCGCCTTCCATCTCGATGTTGCCCTGGTTGGAGGTGAAGTGGTACTTCACCCAGAAGCGCTCACCGGCGGCGTTGATCCACTGGTAGGTGTGCGAGCCGAAGCCGGGCATGGTGCGCCAGGACCGCGGCAGGCCGCGGTCGCCCATCAGGTAGGTCACCTGGTGGGCGGACTCGGGCGAGAGGGTCCAGAAGTCCCACTGCATGTCGGCGTCGCGGAGGCCGGAGCCCGGCAGGCGCTTCTGCGAGTGGATGAAGTCGGGGAACTTGATGCCGTCGCGGATGAAGAACACCGGGGTGTTGTTTCCGACGATGTCGTAGTTGCCCTCCTGGGTGTAGAACTTCACCGAGAAGCCGCGCACGTCGCGCCAGGTGTCCGGGCTGCCCTGCTCGCCGGCGACGCTGGAGAAGCGCTGCAGGGTGTCGGTGCGCGCGCCGGGCTGGAACAGCGCCGCGCGGGTGTATGCGGACACGTCACCGGTGACTTCGAAAACGCCGTGCGCTCCGCCGCCCTTGGCGTGCACGATGCGCTCCGGGATGCGCTCGCGGTTGAACTGCGCGAGCTTCTCGACCAGGTAGCGGTCGTGCAGGGCGGTGACGCCGTCGGCGCCGGCGGTGAGGGAGTGCTCGTCGCTGGGAACCGGGGTTCCGGTCTGGGTGGTGGTGGGGGGCAGTGTTGTCATGGTGCTCCTTCGTGTCATGTGCTGGTCGTTCGCGTCGTTTAGAAGTCGGTGGCTGTCGAGGGGAGCGTCGTGCCGGTCTGGCAGTCCGGGCAGAGACCCCAGAAGGTGACCTCGGCGGTCTGCACGACGAAGCCGGCGGTGTCAGACGGGGTCAGGCAGGGAGCTTCGCCGGTCACGCACTCCACGTCGCGAACGCTGTGGCAGTTCGTGCAGACGATGTGGTGGTGGTTGTCGCCCACCCGGCGCTCGAACAGCGCGGCGGAGCCGGCCGGTTCGATGCGGCGCACCAGACCGGCGGTGTTGAAGGCGCCGAGCACACCGTAGACCGCCTGCAGGGAGGTGCCGGGCAGTTGCCGGCTGACGGCCTCGAAGAGCTGGTCGGCGGTGGCGTGCGGAGACTCGGCGAGCCCGCCAAGCACGGCCAGCCGGGGTGCGGTGACCTTCAGTCCCGCAGCGCGAATCTCGGCGGCATGGTCGGCGGCGTGGTCGAGGGCGGCGGGTATCGCCTGGTCGTCCATTCCGTGTCTGTGCATGCCCTCACGCTAGCAGTTGTTTTGAATCACTCAAAACAAGACACGCCGGTCACAGGCCGGCCGGCACCCGGTCCTGCCAGCGGAGTCTGCGCTCCAGTTGCGCCCCGAGCGCCAGCAGGGTGGCCTCGCCGCCCGGCCGGCCGATCAGTTGAACACCCATCGGCAGCCCGTCGGCGGTCTGCGCGACGGGCAGGGTGATGGCCGGCAGGCCGCAGACATTCACCATCGAGGTGAACGGCGTGTACTGCACCTGCTGGGCGAAGTTGCGTTCGCCATCCGTGGCGTCGTACCAGCCCACAGGTCGCGGGGTCAGCGCCAGCGCGGGCGTGAGCACGGCGTCGAAGCGGGCCAGCTGGCGGATGAACGAGCGCTCGTAGGCGGCCAGGGTGCTCAGCGCCTCGGCCACGGCGCGGCCGGTCAGCGAACGGCCGCGGTGCATCAGCCACCGGGTGAGGGGTTCGAGCAGGGCCTCCTGCTCCGGGGTTTCGGCGGGGATCCGGGCCGCGCTGAGCTGCCACAGCGCCCGGAAGGCCGGCGCGTAGCTCGGGTCTGCCGTGAGGGCGGTTTGTTCGATGCCGTGCCCCATCGCCGCGAAGCCGTCCACGGCCGAGGTGAGCGCGGCCAGGGCCTCGGGAGCCAGGCTGATCTCGTAGGCGTCGTCCCAGGCCGAGGTGGTCATCACGCCCAGCTGGTACCGGCCCTCACCGCGGATGGCGGCGCCGAGCAGCTGCTCGTCTCCCCCGGGCGCCCGCACCGAGAACGGATGCTCCGGCCGGCCGCCGCCCGGCGCGATCATGGCGTCCAGCAGCAGGGCCGCATCCGCCACGGTGCGGGCCAGCGGGCCGGCTACCGGCAGTCCGCCGGGCACGTCGAGGCCGCTCGCCGCCGGAATTCGGCCCCGGGACGGCTTCAGGCCGACGAGGCCGCAGGCGGCGGCGGGGATCCGCACCGAGCCGCCGCCGTCACTCCCGGGTGCGAACGGCAGCATCCGGGCGGCCACGGCCACCGCGGCGCCGCCGCTGGAGCCGCCGGCGCCGAAAGTGGGGTTCCAGGGATTGCGGGCCGGCGGGGCGGCCAGGCTCTCGGTGTAGGAGGGCAGGCCGAACTCGGGTGTGTTGGTCTTGCCCAGGCTGATTCCGCCGGCGGTGTCGAGGGCCTGCACGAGCAGGTCGCTGGTTTCGGGCACGTTGTCCCGCATCAGCCGGGAGCCCAGGCGCGCGGGCACGCCGGCGCGCAGCTGCAGATCTTTGTCGCCGAAGGGCAGGCCCCATAGCGGTGCGGTGCGGGGCACCTCGTTCTCCACGAACCAGGCCCTGGCCAGGGCGGCCTCGGCGGTCACGGTGACAAAAGCGCCGAGCCCGGGGTTCAGCCGCTCGATGCGGGCCAGGTAGTGCTCGGTGAGGTCGGTGGGGCTGATCTCGCCCCGCTGCAGCGACCGCCACTGGTCGAGGGCGGTCAGTTCGAAGAGGTCGGCCATCCCCCGAGCCTAGCCATGCTGGCGCCGGAAACCCCGGCGCGGGTAGCCTCGGAGGATGACCCGCACCAAGACTGCCGCGCTGTACAACCCGATGGGCACGACCGCCCTGGTCACCGGCGCGTCCAGCGGGCTGGGGGTGGGCTTCGCGCACGAGCTCGCCCGCCGCGGCGCCGACCTGGTGCTCACCGCCCGGCGGCTCGACCGCCTCGAGGCCCTCGCGGTGGACCTGGCCGAGAAATACGGCACCGTGTCGACGGTGATTCCGCTCGACCTCGCCGAACCCGGCGCCGTACCCGAGCTGGTGCGGGACCTGACCGAACGCGACATCCGGGTGGCCACCCTGGTCAACAACGCCGGCTTCGGCCATTTCGGCGCCCTGGTGGATGCGCCGGCCAGCCGGGTGCACGACCAGGTCGCCGTGAACGTGGCGGCGCTGACGGATCTCACCCACGCCCTGCTGCCCGGTCTTCAGGCCGCGGCCCTCGCCCATCCGCACGGGGCCGCACTGGTGAACCTGGCCAGCACCGCAGCGTTCCAGCCGGTGCCGCGGCTGGCCGTGTACGCCGCCGCCAAGGCCTACGTGCTCAGCCTCACCGAGGCGCTCTGGTACGAGACGCGGGCCACCGGCCTCAAGGTCACCGCGGTGTGCCCCGGCCCCACCGAGACCGAGTTCTACGCCGTCGCCCGGCGGTCACCGGACGGGCCGCGGCGCCTGATGAGCGTCGACGAGGTGATGCACACGGCCTTCGCCGCTCTCGACGCGGCCACGACTCCCCCGCACACCGTCGTCGGCGGCCAGAACCGGGTCGTCGCCTGGCTGGCCGGAACGGCACCCCGGCGCGCCGTGGTGACGGTGACCGGGCGGTTGTCGCGCCGCTGAGTTGCCGGCTGCCGCTACTTCAGGCTCTTCTGAAGCAGAACGGTGCCCAGCCAACGCTCGAACTTGAAGCCGACCTTGCCCATCCGGCCGATCTCCTCAAAACCGAAGTCCTGGTGCAGCTTGATCGAGGCGTCGGCGCCCTGGTCGGCGATCACGGCGATGATCTCCTTGAGGCCGGCGGCCCTGGACCGCTCGATGAGTTCGGCCAGCAGAACCCGACCCAGCCCCTTGCCGGTGGAGGCGGCACCGAGGTAGATGGAGTTCTCGACGGTGAACCTGTAAGCCTTCTTCTGCTTCCACGGGCTCACCAGGGCGTAGCCGAGCAGCTGGCCGGCAGGGGACTCGGCGACGATGAACGGCATGCCGAGCTTGGCCAGGTAGTGGAACTTGTCGCGCCATTCGGCAAGCGTCATCGCATCCTCGTCGAAGGTGACGGTGCTGTTCGCGACGTAATAGTTGTAGATCTCCTGAATATGGGGCAGGTCGGTCTCCACCGCGTCGCGCAGCGCGTACTCGAACGGCGCCTCGGGCGCCGGCGCCGGAGACAGGTGACGCGGCAGCCGCCGACGGGGCTGGTATTCCTCTTCTAACACCGGACGGGTCCTCTCCACATGCTGTTCAGGCTACCGTCAGCGACCAGTCGATGGGCGCGGCGCCCTGCGCGGCCAGCAACGCGTTCGCCCGGCTGAACGGGCGCGATCCGGTGAATCCACGTCGGGCCGACAGCGGGCTCGGATGCGCGGAGACGATGGTGGGGGTGTCTCCCAGTAGCGGGGCGAGGTTTTCGGCGTCCTTGCCCCAGAGGATGGCGACCAGCGGCGTGCCGCGGGCGGCCAGCGCCCGGATGGCCTGCTCGGTCACGGCCTCCCAGCCGTGTCGCCGGTGCGAGCCCGCGGCGCCGGCCCGCACCGTGAGCACCCGGTTGAGCAGCAGCACGCCGTGCCGGGTCCAGGGGGTGAGGTCGCCGGTGGCCGGGGTCGGCAGCCCGAGGTCGTCGTGCAGCTCGGTGAAGATGTTGCCGAGGCTCCGCGGCACCGGGCGCACCTCAGCGGCCACCGAGAAGGCCAGGCCCACCGGATGCCCTGGGGTCGGGTACGGGTCCTGGCCCACGATGAGTAATCGCACGTCGGCGAACGGCTGCCGGAAGGCCCGCAGGATGTGCTCCGGCGCGGGCAGCACCCGTTCGCCGGCCGCGGCGTCGGCCCGCGCGAAGGCGAGCGGGGCCGCGAACGGGTCCACGGTGTTCACGTCGACCGGCGCATCCCCCGCGCCGGGGACGCCGAAGGCGCGCGCCCAACCGGGGTCGATCGGCGCCGCGATCAGCGCGGGTTCTGCCATCCGCTAGGCGCCGAAGGTGCTCACCAGCACCCCGCCCTCGGATTCGCTGACGGTCCAGACACTGCCGGCGCCGGCCACGCCGAGGGTGCCCTGGCCCACGATCAGCACGGTGCCCTCGTCCACGGCGAGGCCGCCGCGGATGAGTCCGGCCTCGGTGGCGGCGACCATGCGGCTCAGGGTGCCCCACTGGGCGACGTGCACGTCGACGGTCACGTCGAGCAGGCCGATGCCGTTCTCGATGGTGATCTCGTCGAGGTCTTCCGAGGCCTCCTGCGGGCTCACCGGCACGCCGCCGATGCGCCAGCCGCCGAGCAGGGCTCGCTCGGCCGCGATCATCGCGCCGGCGGAGTAGCCCAGGTACGGGATGCCGGCGGCCACCTGGCGGCGGATCTCACCGGCGATGGGCGCGACGGCCGTGAGATAGGCGGGGGTGAGGCCGCCGCCGATGACGATGCCGTCGGCATCCGCCACCGCCAGCAGGGTCGCCAGGCCATCGAGGGCCAGCGACGTGATGACGGGGTCAAGCGGGCCGGCTGCTTCGAGCGCGGCGACAAGTTTGGCGGCGTGGTCGTCGCCGTCGCCGTTCCGCACCACGATGATCGCGATCCGCGGGTCGGTGCGGCCGGCGGCGGTGGCCCGCAGGGCGGCCTCGGCCAGGAACGGCCCGAAGACCGCCGCGTCGTTCTCGGTGTCGTTTTCGGGGGCCCAGCCGCCGCCGACGAGGTGGATGCTCATGCGTCGACCACCGAGGTGAGCGGGGTGGCCGTAACGGGCGGGAGCGACGACCAGGGGAAGACGATCCAGCCGTCGGTCTCGCGCCAGGTGAAGTCGGGCACGTGCACGGTGCGCGGCTTGGTGTACAGGGTGGCGGAGCGCACCTCACCGGCCGATTCCTTGAGGATGCCGACCACGAGGGCGAGGGTGTGGCCGGAGTCGGAGACGTCGTCGACCAGCAGCACCCGCAGGCCCGCGAGGGCCGGGGCGTCGAGCATCGGGCCGGACAGCACGGGCTCGGGCAGGCGCTCGTCGATGCCGCTGTAGAACTCGACGTTGATGGAGCCGCAGTTCTTGGTGCCGAGGGCGTAGGAGATGGCTCCGGCGAGCAGCAGTCCGCCGCGGGCGATGGCGATCACGACATCGGGCTGGAAGCCGCTGGCCAGCACCGTCGAGGCCAGCGACCTGGAGGCGTCGGCGAAGTCGGTCCACTCCAGCACCTCGCGCGGCGGGTCGATGGTGGCGGGGGGCGCGGTTTGCTGCTGGTCGGGTTGCATTTGTCAATGGTAGAACCTCGGGCGGCCGCAGTGCGCGGCCGAAGGGCCCGGTTCCGCGGCGACGCCCCGGTTACAGGAGAATTGACCCATGATCACACTGCACCAGGACGCCCACGGTTTCATCCGCATGAACCGCCACTTCCCCAGCAAGACCCCCATCGCGATTCTCTTCACCGACGGCACGACCGGCGAGTACACCGGCGCTCGGCTGAACGACCTGTACGACACGGCGCTGGCTACCTTCCGCGCCGAGAACCGCCTGGATGCCAAGGGCTTTTCCCGCGCGCCGGCGAAGACCGTGCACCCCACCAACAACGTGGAATTCGTGCCGGTCGAGTCCGGGATGGCGCCGTAACCGTCTTGTGAGCCTTCTGCCGCACAGCGCCGAGGTGGAGATCGTGCTGCTCCTGGCCTCCCCCGTGCACCGCTACGAGGGGCGCCCGGCCGACGGGCCGCTGCCGATGGTCGGCGCGGAGAGCCACCCCAGCGTCCGCCTGCGGGCGGGCCTGGGCATCGTGGGCGACCGGCACTTCGCCAAACCGGCGCACGTACACGCGTCGGTCACCGTGATGAACGCCGACGTTCTGGCGCAGGTGGCGGATGACCTCGGCCTGCCGCGCACTCTGGACCCGGCCGCCACCCGGCGCAACGTCCTGCTGCGCGGGCTGGATATCGACTCTCTGCGCGGCGCCACGTTCTCGCTCGACACCGGCGACGGCCCGGTCGAGTTCCTGGTCAACCGGCCGGCGAACCCGTGCGCCTGGATGGACGTGGTGCTGGCTCCCGGCGCGCACCGGGCCCTGCGGGGCCGCGGCGGCATGCGCTGCGAACCGCTGACCGACGGGATGCTGCGGCTCGGGCCCGCCCGGCTGCGCTGCAGCAGCCCCCTGACCGGTGTGGGGCTTACGGGTGCCGAACCGCCTGGCCGGCCAGCACGGCCCGGTAACCCTCCCGGTAGCTCGGATAGGTGAAGCTGAACCCGGTCTCGAGGATTCGACGGTTGCTCACGCGTTTGTCGCCGCCGCGGCGGCCGCCGGTCTCGACGATCTCCGGGTGGGGCAGGCCGAGTTCGTCTGCGAGGAAATCCGGCACCTCGGTGGCGGGCACCGGCGTCGAGTCGACGCCGAGGTAGAGCGGGTCGGGCGCCGTGTCCCGACAGACCAGGTGCACGATCATGGCCGCGGCGTCGTCGCGGTGGATCCGGTTACTGAGACGGCCGCGCGCGGCAATCGTCGCCCGCCCCTCGCGGACCTGCCTGATCAGGCGCTCCCGGCCGGGGCCGTAAATGCCGCCCAGGCGCAGCACGACGGCGGCCGGGATCCGGCTGCGCAGCAGCTGCTCGGCCTCGAGCAGGATCGAGTCGGTGCCCGGTCCCGGGGCCGCCGGGGTCTCCTCGTCGACAGTGCTGCCGTCGTTCACGTCGTACACCGCGGTGGAGGACACCAGCAGGAACCGGCGCGGGGTGACCCCGGTCGCGTCGAGGGCGTCGAGGAGGTTGGCCAGGCCGGTCACATACGCGGCCCGGTACACCGCGGGGTCTGGGTTGCCCGCGGCGACGGTCACGATCACGATCTCGGTGTCCGCCGGCACCTCGGGCCGCTCGCGGCTCAGGTCGACGGACTGCCCGTTGAGGGCGACCGGGAGCACCCCGGCCTGGCGGCGCACTCCCACCACTCGTTGGCCGAGGGCGACCAGGCGGAGGCCCACCTCGGTGCCGAGGTCGCCGCATCCGGCTATCAGTACAGTCATGACTCCAGTATGGAGCGGCTCGCGCGGCGTCAGAGCACGTCGCCGTCGGCCGCCGGCGGAACGTGGCGTTCCGGCGTGCCGTTGTAGAACGACAGCGGCCGGATCAGCGCGTTCGCGGCCAGTTGCTCCATGATGTGCGCGGTCCAGCCGGTCACCCGGGCGGCGACGAAGATCGGCGTGAAGCTGGCGGTGTCGAAACCCATCAGGTGGTACGCCGGGCCGGCCGGGTAGTCCAGGTTGGGCAGGATGCCGGTGCGGGTCTTCATGCCGTCGGCGAGCGATTCGTAGAGGTCGAGCAGGTCGGGCCGGTCGAAGTGGTCGATCAGGGTGAGCAGCGCCGCGTGCATGGTGGGCACCCTGGAGTCGCCGTGTTTGTACACCCGGTGGCCGAAGCCCATCACCTTGCGCTTGTGCGCGAGGGTGTCCTCCAGCCAGAGTTCTGCGCGCTCTGCCGACCCGTCGCCCAGGCCGATCTCGCTGAAGATGTGCATCACGGCCTCGTTCGCGCCGCCGTGCAACGGGCCCTTGAGCGCCCCAATCGCCCCGGTCACGGCGGAGTAGAGGTCGGAAAGGGTGGAGGTGATCACCCGGGCCGTGAACGTGGACGCGTTGAAGGAGTGCTCGGCGTACATGATCATCGACACGTCGAAGGCTTCGACGACCTCGACCTCCTGCACCTCGCCGAAGGTCATGTAGAGGAAGTTCGCCGAATAACCGAGGTCGTCGCGGGGTTCGACGAGGTCGAGGCCGTGCCGGCGGCGCTGATCGTACGAGACGATCGCCGGCAGCTGCGCGAACAGGCGCAACGACTTGGCCAGGTTGGCCTCCACCGACGAGTCCGGGGTGCTCAGGTCGTTGGCGCCGATCACGCTCACGGCGGTGCGCACCACGTCCATCGGATCGGCGGAGGTGGGGATCTCGTCGATCACCCGGCGCACCGAGTGGTCCAGGCGCCGGAGTGACCGCTCGGCGACCTCGAATGCGGCCAGTTGCACATCGTCCGGCAGCTCGCCCTGCCAGAGCAAATAGGCGACCTCTTCGAAGCTCTTCTGCGCGGCCAGTTCCTGCACCGGGTAGCCACGGTAGAGCAGCGAGTTGGAGTCGGGGTTGACCCTGGACACCGCCGTCGTATCGGCCACCACCCCGGCCAGGCCGCGGTGGATCTCCGGCACGACCGGCTGTTGCACCGGGGCCGTGTGGGTGGGCTGGTTGATAGTCATTTCGCTCCTTTGCGTCCTGAGGTACTTAGCCGTGCTGGTACTGCTTCGTGGTGCCGTTGTGGTGCTGGGCTAGCCGTCGTGACCGCTCAGAGTGAAGTTGAAAATCCCCGAATCGAAGCGATTGTAAGCCTCGTAGTCCAGCAGCCGGTAGAGCTCGGCGCGGGTTTGCATGTCCGGCAGCCGGCTGGTCAACGAGCCCTCGGCGAGGATGGTGTCCAGGCCCGCAACGGCTGCGCCCATCGCCAGGCGCAGCAGCGACACCGGGAAGATCACCAGGTTGATGCCCACGTCGGCGAGCTGGTCGACCCTGAAGAGTTCGCTCTTGCCGAACTCGGTCATATTGGCCAGGATCGGCACGTCCACCGCCGCCCGGATGGCTTCGAATTCGGCCAGGGTGCCCATGGCCTCGGGGAAGATCGCGTCGGCGCCGGCATCCACCAGCGCCTTGGCCCGGTCGATCGCTGCGGCCAGCCCGTCGACGGCGCGGATGTCGGTGCGCGCCATCACGAGCAGGTTCGCATCCCGCCGGGCGTCGACGGCCGCGCGGATGCGCTTGAGGGCCGTGTCGGTGTCGACGACCTGCTTGCCGTCCAGGTGCCCGCAGCGTTTGGGGTTGACCTGGTCCTCAATGTGCAGGCCGGCCACGCCGGCATCCTCGAGGGTCTGCACGGTGCGGGCCACATTCATCGGCTCGCCGAAGCCGGTGTCGGCGTCGACGAGGGTGGGCAGGTCGGTCATCCGGGAGATCTGCTGGCTGCGGCCGGCGACCTCGGTGAGGGTGGTCAAACCGATGTCGGGCAGACCGAGGTCGGCGGCGAGCACGGCACCGGAGATGTAGACGCCCTCGAATCCCTTGGCCTGGATCAGTTTGGCGCTGAGCGGGTTGAACGCGCCGGGGAAACGCAGCAGCTCGCCGCCGGCGAGGTCGGCGCGGAGTTGCGCGCGCTTGGCGGCGGGGGTGAGTCCGGAGTAGAGCATCAGAAGATTCCGTTCAGGCTGGGCAGCGGTTCGAGGAGGCCGGGGCGGGCCACCAGGGTGAGGCCGCCGAGTTCGGCAGCGGTCAGCTCCGGCAGCCGCTGGGCGAGGTCCAGGAACCGCTCGATCTCGGCCGGCTCCAGGGCGTTCGCGGCGAGCAGCCGGAACTTGGCGACGTAGTCGGCGCGCACGAACGGGCGGGCGCCGAGCGGATGCGCATCCGCGACGGCCAGCTCATCGACCAGACGACTGCCGTCGGCCAGCAGGATCTCGACCCGGCCGCCGAACGCCTTCTCGGCGGGGTCGCTGGAGTGGTACCGGCGGGTCCACTCGGCATCTTCGCTCGTGCTGACCGTGTTCCACAGGGCCACGGTGTCGGCCCGGCCGGCGCGCTCGGGCCGGTAGGAGTCCTCGTGGTGCCAGGAGCCGTCCTGCAGCGCGACGGTGAAGATGTACGGCACCGAGTGGTCCAGGGTTTCCCGGCTGGCCCGCGGGTCGTACTTCTGTGGGTCGTTGGCTCCGGAGCCGATCACGTTGTGGGTGTGGTGTGAGGTGTGGATGACGATGCTCGCCACCGCGCCGGGCACCAAGATTTCGGGGTGCTCGCGGTGCAGCTTCCGGGCCAGGTCGATGAGCGCCTGGGCCTGGTACTCCGCGGAGTGCTCCTTGGTGAAGCTGTCCAGAATCGCCCGTTTGGGCTCACCAGGGGCCGGCAGGGCTACGTCGTAAGCGGCATCCGGCCCGTCGAGCAGCCAGGCGATCACGCCGTCCTCGCCCTCGTAGATCGGGGTGGGGCTGGTCTGGCCGCGCATGGCCCGGTCGACGGCCTCGACGGCCATCTTGCCGGCGAACGCGGGAGCGTACGCCTTCCAGGAGGAGATTTCGCCCTTGCGGGACTGCCGGGTGGCCGTTGTGGTGTGCAGCGCCTGGCCGACGGCCTGGAAGATCGTGTCGGGGTCCAGGCCCAGCAGGGTGCCGAGGCCGGCCGCGGCCGACGGGCCCAGGTGGGCGACGTGGTCGATCTTGTGCTTGTGCAGGCTGATCGAGCGGGCCAGGTCGATCTGCACCTCGTAGCCCGTCGCGATGCCGCGCACCAGGTCGCCTCCGGTGAGGCCGCGGCCGGCGGCCAGGTGCTGGGCGACGGCGATGAGCGGCGGGATGTTGTCGCCGGGGTGCGAGTACTCGGCGGCGAGGAAGGTGTCGTGGTAGTCCAGTTCCCGCACGGCCACCCCGTTGGCCCAGGCCGCCCACTCCGGCGAGACCCTCTCGGTGTCGGACGGGCCGAACACCGTGGCGCCGTCGCCGCCGGTCGACCGGGGATGCGCCAGCGCCTGCGACCGGGCGGCGACGACGGCGGCGCGGGTCAGCGAGGCCGCGGCGACGGCGGCGTTGTCGATCACCCGGTTGATGATCATCTCGGTGACGTCGTCGTCGACCGGGACCGGGTCTGCCGCGCAGGCGGCGATCTTCCAGGCCAGCTGGTCGGTCTTGGCGGGGCTGTTCTCGCTGGGGTGCACGCGCACGGAGGTTGTCTGCACGAAGGTGGTCCTTTCGAATCGGGGAGGTCAGGAGGTCGTTTCGGTGGCCTCGAGCACCGCGAGCACACTCGCGAGGCTGAGATGCAGGTGCACGTGGGTGGCGTGCGCGGCGAGAGCAGCATCGCCGTCGATGATCGCGTCGAGGATCAACAGATGTTCGGCCGCGGCGGCCCGCAGCCGCACCGGGTTTCCCCTGGCCACCCGGCGGATGCGGGCCAGGTGGGTGCGCACGGTGACCAGGGCGCCCACCAGGAAGGAGTTGTCGACGGCGGCGTCGATGGCGGCGTCGAACTCGTCGATCAGCGCGTAGTACTCGTGGATGCCGGCTTCGCCCGCCTCTAGCAGGGCCGGGGCGGCGACGAACCGGTCGCGCAGCATCCCGAACGCGGTGCGGTCATCGCGGCGCGCGGCCAGCGTGGCCGCCCGCTCCTCGAGGGCCTCGCGCAGCTCGTAGAGATCGTTGATCGACTCGACCGACATCTCGGTGACCGAGAAGCCCCGGCCGCTGCGGCCGGCGACGAGACCGTCGGCCACGAGCCGCGCCACGGCGGAGCGCAGCGGGGTGCGGGAGACGCCGAGCCTGGCGGACTGTTCCACCTCGAGCAGCACCGTGCCGGCCGGCAGGACTCCGTCGAGGATCTCGTCACGCAACACCCTGTAGGCCCGGTCGCTCGCCCGCTCCGGTGCGGACTTCACGGTCTCTGTATACACACGCGCATTCTATTCCCCTATTGCCCGGCGTGTGCAAGACTAACCGCACCTTGTGTATACATGAGAGCTTCAATGGAGAGGTTCGCACCATGATCGAAGACACTGGAACCACTCGCACGACCCCCCAGGGCTACCGCGATGTCTGGCGGCGGAGCATCGACGAGCGCGACGACTTCTGGCTTCAGGCCGCCGGGCTCATCGATTGGGTCAGCGCGCCGACCACGGCGCTGACAGAGCGCTCCCCCACTGACTACTCCTGGTTCGCGGACGGCACCCTCAACACCAGCTACAACGCCCTCGACCGGCACGTCCTGGCCGGCCGCGGCGATCACACGGCGCTGATCTACGACTCCGCGATGACGGGCACCCGCATCCGGCTGAGCTACCGCGACCTGCTCGACCGGGTCGCCAGGTTCGCCGGGGTGCTGCGGGCCAATGGCGTGGGCCGGGGCGACAGGGTCATCGTGTACCTGCCGATGATCCCCGAGGCCGTCGTGGCGATGCTCGCCTGCGCCCGGATCGGGGCCGTGCATTCGGTGGTGTTCGGCGGCTTCGCGGCCAGCGAGCTCGCCGTGCGCATCGACGATGCCCGGCCCGCGGTGATCGTCACGGCCTCCGGCGGCCTGGAGCCCGGCAAGGCGGTGCCGTATCTCCCCTTGGTGCAGAAGGCGCTCGAGCTCAGCGCCGGCTCGGTGCACACCGTCATCGTGCGCGACCGTGCCACGATCGACGGATCTGCCGCCGACTACGCCGGGGACCCCGCCGACGATGCCGCCGTGCGTTGGCTGGACTGGGCGGACGCGGAGGCCACCGCCACCCCGGCCGACCCGGTCACCGTCGCGAGCACCGACCCGCTCTACATCCTCTATACCTCCGGCACCACCGGAAACCCGAAGGGCATCATCCGCGACAACGGCGGTCACGCCGTTGCGCTGACCTGGTCGATGCGGGGCATCTACGACATCGGGCCCGACGACGTGTTCTGGGCGGCGTCGGACGTCGGCTGGGTGGTCGGCCACTCCTACATCGTCTACGCACCGCTGCTGGCCGGCGCCACCACGATCATCTACGAGGGCAAGCCCATCGGCACCCCGGATGCCGGCGCCTTCTGGCGCGTCGTGGCGGACTACAGGGTGAATGTGTTGTTCACCGCGCCCACGGCCATCCGGGCCATCCGCCGGGTCGACCCCGACCTGGCCGAGCTGGCCCGCCACGACGTGTCCAGCCTCACCGCGCTGTTCCTGGCCGGTGAACGGCTCGACCCGGAGACCTTCCACTGGGTCAACGACGGCCTGCACTGCCCGGTCGTCGACCACTGGTGGCAGACCGAGACCGGCTGGGCCATCTGCGCCAACCCGCGCGGAATCCAGGAGCTGCCCACCAAACCCGGCTCCACCGCGGTGCCGGTGCCCGGCTACGACATCGCGATTCTTGATTCGAAGGGCGCACCCATCACCAAGCCGGGCAAGGACGGCAACATCGTCATCCGGCTGCCGCTGCCGCCGGGCTCCCTGCTGGGCATCTGGGGCGGCGCCGACCGCTTCGTCGACGCCTACCTCACCGCCTTCCCCGGCTACTACGCCACCGGGGACTCCGGGCACCTCGACGCCGACGGCTATCTCTACGTGATGGGCCGCACCGACGACGTGATCAACGTCGCCGGCCACCGGCTCTCCACGGGGTCCCTCGAGGAGGTGCTCACCCGGCATCCGGCCGTTGCGGAGTGCGCGGTGCTCGGTGTGCACGACGCGCTCAAGGGCCAGCGGGCGGCCGGTTTCGTCACCCTCAAGGCCGGCGCGGTGGTCGACCACGATCTGCTCACGGCCGAGCTGGTCAACCTGGTGCGGGAGCACATCGGCCCGGTGGCGGCGTTCCGCGACGTGAGAATCCTGGACCGGCTGCCCAAGACCCGCTCAGGCAAGATCCTGCGCAAGACCATCCGCCAGATCGTCGACGGCGAGCCGTACAAGGTCCCGCCCACCATCGAAGACCCCGCCGTGCTCGACGCGCTCGCCCTAGCTGTCCGGCCCCCACCAACCGACTAACATCCACCCATCTCACCGGAGCAAAGGAGCCCCATGAAGGAATCACTGAACGACACCAGGCCGGAGGACTCGATCGACTATGTCGCCTTCGAGACCAGCGACCGCTTCGTCAACCTGCAACGCCGGCGCCGGAGGTTCGTGGTGCCGATGGCGGTGTTCTTCCTGGTCTGGTACTTCGCGTACGTGCTTGTGGCGGCCTACCTGCCCGATGTGATGGCGCGGCCGGTCTTCGGCAGCATCAACCTGGGCCTGGTGCTCGGCCTCGGCCAGTTCGTCACGACGTTCGCCATCACCATCTGGTATGTCGCCTTCTCCAACCGGGTGCTCGACCCGCTGGGCGCAGAGCTCCGCGCCGAGCTCGAAGCGAAGGTCGCCGCATGAGCGCCCTGGGAATGAGCCTGACCGCTGTCGCCGCCGCGGTCGAGCCCACGGAGAACAACCCGGTCCTGAACATCTCGATCTTCCTGGCCTTCGTGGCCGTCACCCTGGTGATCGTGATCCGGGCCGGCCGCAACAACCGCACCGCCGCCGATTACTACACCGGCGGTCGCTCGTTCACCGGGCCCCAGAACGGCTTCGCGATCGCCGGCGACTACCTCTCGGCGGCATCGTTCCTCGGCATCGTCGGCGCCATCGCGGTGAACGGCTACGACGGGTTCCTCTACTCGATCGGCTTCCTGGTGGCCTGGCTGGTGGCCCTGCTGCTGGTGGCCGAGCTGATGCGCAACACCGGCAAGTTCACCATGGCGGATGTGCTCTCCTTCCGGCTGGCCCAACGGCCGGTGCGCGTCGCCGCGGCCACCACCACCCTGGCGGTGTGCTTCTTCTACCTGCTCGCGCAGATGGCCGGCGCCGGCGGGCTCGTCTCGCTGTTGTTGGGCATCAACGACAAGCTCGGCCAATCCATCGTGGTCACGGTGGTCGGCGGGCTGATGATCATGTACGTGCTGATCGGCGGCATGAAGGGCACCACCTGGGTGCAGATCGTCAAGGCGTTCCTGCTCATCATCGGCGCTGGCGCCATGACGGTGTGGGTGCTGGTGATCAACGGGTTCAACCTGTCCACCCTGCTCGATGCCGCCGTCGCGAACGCCTCGGTCACCCCGGCGGAGTCGATCCTCGCGCCCGGCCTGCAGTACGGCGGCAACCCGCTGGACTTCATCTCCCTGGCCATCGCCCTGGTGCTCGGCACCGCGGGCCTGCCGCACGTGCTGATGCGCTTCTACACGGTGCCCAGCGCCAAGGAGGCCCGACGCTCGGTGGTCTGGGCGATCTTCCTGATCGGGGCGTTCTACCTGTTCACGCTGGTGCTCGGCTTCGGCGCCGCGGCCCTGGTGGGTGCGGACACCATTCTCGCTTCGCCCGGCGGAGTGAACTCCGCGGCGCCGCTGCTGTCGCTGGCGCTGGGCGGCCCGCTGCTGCTGGGCTTCATCTCGGCCATCGCGTTCGCCACCATCCTCGCCGTGGTCGCCGGTCTCACCATCACCGCGGCCACCTCGTTCGCGCACGACATCTACGCCAGCGTGATCAAGAAGGGCAAGGGTGACCCGGACGGCGAGGTCAAGATCGCCCGGCGCACCGTCGTGGTGATCGGCATCCTCGCCATCGCCGGCGGCATCGGCGTGCAGGGGCAGAACATCGCCTTCCTGGTGGCGCTGGCCTTCGCCGTCGCGGCGAGCGCCAACCTGCCCACCATCCTGTACTCGCTGTTCTGGCGCGGTTTCACCACCCGCGGGGCCCTGTGGAGCATGTACGGCGGGTTGGGGTCGGCGATTCTGCTGATCGTGTTCTCGCCGGTGTTCTCCGGCACACCCACCTCGATGTTCGGTGAGGGTGTGGACTTCGCGATCTACCCGCTGAACAACCCGGGCATCATCTCGATCCCGCTGGGCTTCTTCCTCGGCTGGCTCGGCTCGGTCACCAGCACCCGCCGGGAGGACCCCAAGCTGGCCGCAGAGATGGCGGTGCGCTCCCTCACCGGGTTCGGCGCCGAGAAGGCGAGCGAGCACTAGCCCCGCTCCCGCTCCCCTTCCCGAGGCCGCGACTGTGGCCGATGCGGACAATTGCGCCCGGTACGCCGGGCGCAATTGTCCGTTCGGGCAACAGTTGGGGCGGGTGTGGGTTTAGACGCGGGGCAGCAACGGGCCGCGGGCGACCAGGGTGGTGGAGGCCTGGGCGACGGGTTTGACTACGACGAGGTCCAGGTTCACGTGCGCGGGCAGCTCGACGGCGGCCAGGATGGTGGCGGCGACGTCGTCGGCCACGAGCGGGTGCACCACGTTGGTGTAGGTGGCGGCCGCCTTCTCGGGGTCGCCGCCGAAGCGCACCAGACCGAATTCGTCGGTCTGCACCATGCCGGGCGCGATCTCGATCACCCGGATCGGTTCGCCGCTGAGCTCCAGGCGCAGCACCTCGGTCAGGGCGTGCGCGGCGAACTTGGCGGCGTTGTAACCGCCGCCGCCGATGTAGGCGGTGTGCCCGGCGGTCGAGGTGATGTTGACGATGTCGGCGGATGCGGCAGCGCCGGTGGCCGCGGCATCCGTTGCGGCGGCGATCGAGGCGCGCAGCAGCGGCAGTAGCGCGGTGGTGACCCGCTTCAGCGCGAGCACGTTGATCTCGTACATCCAGGCCCAGTCGTCGATCGACCCGGCCTCGACGGAGTCGAGTCCCTTGGCGCCGCCGGCGTTGTTGACCAGGGCGTTCACCGGCCCGGAGGCGGCAAGGTAGTCCCGCAACGCGTCCACGTCGGCCTGCACGGTCAGGTCGGCGGCGAACACGGCCGCGCCGGTCTCCTGGGCCAGCGCCTCGAGCCTGTCGGCCCGGCGGGCCACGCCCACCACATCCCAGCCGTGCTCCCGGAACGTCCGTACCGTCGCCGCTCCGATTCCCGAACTCGCACCAGTGACCACGACTCTTTTTTTGCCCATTGCCCCATTCTGCCCGGAGAATAGACCCGATGAGTTCGCCGACAGAGACCCCGCACCACGCCGGCCCGCACAAGCCCAAGCGCCGCGTACCGCTGTGGGACAACGCACGCTGGATCGCCATCACCCTGATGGTGATCGGTCACGCGATCCTCAAGCTGATCGGCGAATCCGACACCGCCTACGGCGTCTACCTGTTCATCTACGCGTTCCACGTGCCGGTGTTCGTCGCCGTCAGCGGTTACTTCGCCAAGTCGGGGCCGCCGGGCCCCCGGCAGATGCACCGGCTGGTCACCGACGTCGTCTTCCCGTACCTGATCTTCGAGACCATCTGGACCCTGGTGGAGTGGGCGCTCAGCGGCTCCCTCAAGGTGGATTACTCCGCCCCGTCCTGGACGCTCTGGTTCCTGATCGCCCTGGCCATCTGGCGGGTGGCGCTGCCCTACCTGGTGCTGATGCGGTATCCGCTGCTGATCAGCATCGCCATCTCGGTGGGCGCCGGCTACGTCGGTGACATCGACAGCACGTTCTCGTTGTCACGCACGCTGGGCCTGCTGCCGTTCTTCGTGTTCGGCTGGAAACTGCGCCAGTGGCCGCTCACCGCCCGGTGGATGCACCTGAACCCGGCCGCGGTCTGGCGCTGGCGCTCCGGCGCGATCGCCCTCTTCGGCGCCCTCGCCCTGGCCGTCACCGTCAACATCATCGGCGTGCGGGACCTGCGGCTGCGGAGCTTCACCCTGTACGACGAGGCGTACTGGCAGTTCGGCTACGACCAGTTCTGGGCCGGGGTCATCCGGCTGGGCCTGATGATGGCGTCGTTCCTGTTCATCCTGGCCTTCCTCATGCTGATGCCGCGCCGGGCGACCTGGTTCACGCCGCTGGGCGCCGCGACCATGTACATCTACCTGCTGCACACCTTCCTGCTCTACCCGCTGCGGGAAACCGGGGTGCTCGACGGTCCGCAGCAGCCCTGGGTGCTGCCGGCCGTGATCCTGCTGGCCATCCTGATCTCGGTGGTGCTGTCGTTGCCCGTCGTGAGGCGCATCTTCCGCCCACTGGTGGAACCGCGACTGCGTTGGCTGTTCCGACAGGAGCCGTCCACCCACACGGGCACCATCGTGCTTCCGCACGGGCCCGGCAACAGATGACGTAGTGTTTCGCGAACCGTTGTCGCGTGGCATAGCCCTGCCTATGGTTGCAGCAGAGCAACGGAGCGTCTGGTTCCGCCGCTGTAGATTCCTCGGGCTTGCCGGCCCGACCACGAACAGGGAGACCGACCCATGAGCGATTCCGCAGACTGGAAGTTCGAAACCAAGCAGGTCCACTCCGGGGCCCGCCCAGACCCGGTGACCAACGCGCGGGCCACGCCGATCTACCAGACCACCTCCTACGTCTTCAACAACGCCGAACACGCCCAGAACCTGTTCGCGCTGGCCGAGTTCGGCAACATCTACACCCGCATCCAGAACCCGACCCAGGCCGTGGTCGAGGAGCGGGTCGCCGCCCTCGAAGGCGGCACCGGCGCCCTGCTGGTGGCCTCCGGCCAGGCGGCGTCGACCTTCGCGGTGCTCAACATCGCCCAGGCCGGCGACCACATCGTGTCGTCCAGCTCGATCTACGGGGGCACCTACAACCTCTTCAAGTACACCCTCGCCAAGCTCGGCATCGAGACCACCTTCGTCGAAGACCAGGACGACGCCGCGGAGTGGGCCCGAGCGGTGCGGCCCAACACCAAGCTGTTCTTCGCCGAGACCATCGGCAACCCCAAGATCAACGTGCTCGACATCGCGCTGGTCGCCGAGGTGGCGCACACCAACGGGGTGCCGCTCATCGTCGACAACACCATCGCGACGCCGTACCTGATCCGCCCGTTCGAACACGGCGCCGACATCATCGTGCACTCGGCCACCAAGTTCCTCGGCGGCCACGGCACCATCATCGGCGGCGTCGTCGTCGACGGCGGCCTGTTCGAGTGGTCGGCCAACGTCGAGAAGTTCCCCGGCCTGACCGAACCGGACCCGTCCTACCACGGCGCCAGCTACACCACCGCGGTCGGCGACGCCCTCGCGTTCATCATCAAGGCCCGCGTGCAGTTGCTGCGCGACCTCGGCAGCGCCATCGCCCCGGCGAGCGCCTGGCAGCTCATCCAGGGCATCGAGACGCTGAGTCTCCGCATCGAACGGCACGTGTCCAACGCGCAGACCATCGCGGAGTTCCTCGAGAGCCACCCCGACATCGCGTCGGTCAACTACGCGGGACTGCCGTCCAGCCCCTGGTACGCGGCCGCCAACAAGTACGCCCCGCTGGGCGTGGGCGCGGTGCTCTCCTTCGAGCTCAAGGGCGGGGTGGATGCCGGACGCGCGCTGGTGGACAACCTCAGCCTGTTCAGCCACCTGGCCAACATCGGCGATGTGCGCTCGCTGGTGATCCACCCGGCGTCGACCACGCACGCCCAGCTCACCCCGGAGCAGCAGCTCACCGCTGGCGTCACGCCGGGCCTGGTGCGTCTGTCGCTGGGCATCGAGAACGTCATCGACCTGCAGGCCGACCTCGAGGCCGGCCTGGCCGCCGCCCGCGCCGTGGTCGCGGCGTCCCGCGCGAACGCGTAGAGCCCGCCGACTCTCACCCGCCCGCTAGACGTAACAATCGGCGGCCACGGCCGAACATGGCCACAATGGAGCCGTATGGAATGGCAATACTCCGCGGACACCGTCCCGTCCAGCCTGGTCACCGACGCGCAGGCGCGCTCACTGCTGGGTAAACCGCCCGTCACGGGCGCCTGGCGTGACGGTGATCCTGTGGGCGGCCGCCGGTTCGTGGACATCGGCGCCCTCAACCTCGAGGCGGGCGGGCACCTGGCCGGCGTGCGGATCGCCTACGAGAGCTGGGGCGAGCTGAATCCGGCCGGCGACAACGCGGTGCTGGTGCTGCACGCTCTCACCGGGGACAGCCACGTCGTCGGCCCGCCGGCGGCCGGGCATCCGACCGCCGGCTGGTGGAGCGGCATCGTCGGCCCCGGCCTCGCGATCGACACCGACCGGTGGTTCGTGGTGGCGCCGAACATGCTCGGCGGCTGCCAGGGCAGCACCGGCCCGGCGTCCCTCGCGCCGGACGGCTCCGAGTGGGGGCCCCGATTCCCGTACCTGAGCATCCGCGATCAGGTGGCGGCGCAGGTGGCCTTCAGCGACCGGATCGGCGTCGAACGCTGGGCCGGGATCGTCGGCGGTTCCATGGGTGGCATGCACGTGCTGGAATGGGGCATCGAACACCCCGGCCGGGTGGCCCGGCTGGGCATCCTGGCCGCCCCGCCGGTCACGACGGCCGACCAGATCGCCCTCAATTCGGTGCAGATCGAGGCCATCCGCACCGACCCGCTCTTTCGTGCGGGCGATTACTACGACGCCGAACCCGGCGATGGCCCGAGCCGCGGCCTCGCCCTGGCCAGGCGGATGGCGCTGCTCAACTACCGCAGCCCGTCGGAACTCAACTCCCGGTTCGAGCGCAGCTGGCAGAGCGATATCACCCCGCTGGGCGGGCACGGCCGGTTCGCCGTGGAGTCCTACCTCGACTTCCACGGCAACAAGTTCACCCGGCGGTTCGACGCGAACAGCTACATCACCCTGGTCGAGGCCATGAACTCCCACGACATCGGACGGGGCCGGGGCGGCGTCGACGCCGCACTGGCCCGCATCACGGCCCGCACCCTCGTCGTCGGCATCGACAGCGACAGGCTCTTCCCCCTGGACGGCCAGCGCGTCATCGCGGCCGGACTGGGGAGCGGCGGCGACCCGGTGGTGATCGAGTCGGGCTACGGTCACGACGGGTTCCTCATCGAGGACCAGGCCATCGGCGACCAGCTCCGGTGGCTGCTCGGCTGAACCGCGGAAGGGTTGACACGCAGTGCGTTCGGGAGAACTCTGGCGCCATGAAACCCGGCCCGCTCATCATGTTGCTGATCGGCACGATCCTGACCCTGATCGGGTTCGGGCTGACGGCCACCGGCACCGTTGCTGCCGTCGCCGCCGGCGCGCAGGGTGAAAACGGCTACTTCTCCACCCGCACGGTGCCCCTCGTCGCCAACTCCTACGCACTGACCAGTCCTCCCCTCGGTCCCGTCACCACCACGGGCACTCCCCCGCCGCTGAACCTGGACGTCGCCAGGATCCGGTTGGTGGCGACGGGAGCCAACGACGACCCGGTGTTTCTCGGGATCGCGCCGCAGGCCGACGTCGACAGCTACCTGGCGAACGTTGCACACACCGAGGTGCGCGGCATCGAATCCACGTCGCTCCGCGCGCGGTACGCAGACATTCCCGGCTCCGACCGGCCCGAACCACCCGCCGAACAGGACTTCTGGACCGTCAGTGCAGCCGGGCCCGGCAGCCAGGAGATCACCTGGCCGGTGCAGCCCGGGGCGTGGGCCGTCGTGGTGATGAATGCCGACGGCAGCAGCCCGGTCGCCGTGCAGGTCAGTGCCGGTGTGCGCTCAGGGCTCCTGGCGCCCGCGGCGATCACCCTGCTGCTGATCGGCATCATCACCCTGGTGATCGGGCTGATCCTGGTGATCCTCGGTGTGATCGGCCTGGGCCGTAACGGTCCGGCGCCCTCCAGCCGCAGCGGCGCCACGCCGGTACCGGGCGGTGCGACCGGCCAGCCCGGCGCCGATCCCGACAGGCCGGGCGCCGACTATCCCGCACGGCTGAACGGATGGCTCGACCCCGACGTCTCGCGGGCGCTCTGGCTGGTCAAGTGGATCCTGGTCATCCCGCACGTCATCGTGCTGTTCTTCCTCTGGTTCGGGCTCTGGATCGGCACCATCGTGGCCGGGTTCGCCATCCTGTTCACCGGACGTTACCCGCGGGCGATCTTCAACTACAGCGTCGGCGTGCTGCGCTGGAACTGGCGGGTGAGTTTCTACTCGTACTCCGCGCTCGGCACCGACAGGTACCCGCCGTTCACCCTCGCCGCCACCGACTATCCGGCCGACCTCGAGGTGGACTATCCGGCTCGGCTCTCGCACGGACTGGTCCTGGTCAAGTGGTGGCTGCTGGTGATACCCCACCTGTTCATCGTGGCGATCCTCACCGGCGGCAGCTGGGGGTGGACCGCGAGCGGCAACAACGGCTGGACCACCGCCACCAGCACCGGATTCTCGCTGCTGGGCATCCTGGTCCTCATCGGCGCCGTGATCCTGCTCTTCAGCGGACGCTACCGGCGCGGGATCTTCGATCTGGTCATCGGACTGAACCGCTGGCTGTACAGGGTGATCGTCTATGCCGCGCTGATGCGCGACGAGTACCCGCCGTTCCGGCTCGATCAGGGCCCGCTCGATCCAGGCTCCGTCGTGGCAGTACCACCCGCACCGGCCGCCCCCGTCGCTTCCCATGACGGTCGATAGGCCGCTCCCCGGCCCCCGGCCCCGTAGCGGTCCCGATCGTGCCGACAGGTTCCTGCGCAATTGGCTGCTCTGGGTCAGCCTCGGCGAAAGCGTCGGGTTCCTCGTCCCCGCCCTGGCCCAGCTGGCCTTCGCCGGCTCACCGGTGCTGGCGCCGGCGTTGATCCTCGCCGGCGCCGCCGAAGGCACCGTGCTCGGCTGGACGCAGGCGACGGTGCTCCGCAGCCGGGTGCCGGCACTGAATCGCCGCCGGTGGGTCGGCGCCACGGCCATCGCCGGCGCCGCGGCCTGGTTCATCGGGCTGTTGCCCGCCGAGTGGGCCGAGGTCTGGCAGCGCTGGCCGGCGGCCGCCCAACTCACCGCCGGAATCCTGCTCGCCGCTGTGCTGCTGTGCGCCCTCGGCTTCGCCCAGTGGTTCGAGCTCCGCCGGCACCTCCGGGGTGCCGGCTGGTGGATCCTCGGCAGCGCCGGTGCCTGGGGCGCCGGCCTGGCCGTGTTCTTCGCCGTGGCCACACCACTGTGGCAGCCGGGCCAGCCCGGCGCGCTCATCCTGCTCATCGGGGTTCTCGCCGGGATGTTCATGGCGGTGGCCATGGCCCTGGTCAGCGGCGTGGTTCTGCACTTGCTTCTGCGCCGGAAAGAAAGTCCACGTCAACAGCCGTAAATCCGCCACCGGGGCCGATAAGGTGACGGGTAGGGCACTCATGAGGAGTACTGCAGCCATGCCACGTATTGCCAGAGAGCGCGATCGAGTCCTTCGTCGGTCCGCCCGGATAACCGGGCTGACCGCTTCGGTGACGTCGCTGGCCTACCTGGCCGTGCCGGGCGGCCTCGATGCGTCCGTGGTCCTGTTCGCCGGGTCGCTGATCCTGTTGATGGCCGGGTGCCAATACGTCCTCGGTCAGAGCGGCGCACTCCGGTGGGCGGTGTGCATCGTGCTGCTGAGCAACGCCGTCATCCTCGTCGTCGGGCTGGCCACCAGGGTTGATGTGGGTCTCAACCCCGTCGAGGAGGCCCTGATCGCCACCCTGGCTGCCGGCGGGGCCAGCTGCGTCGCGCCGGTGCTCGTCGTCGGCCCCGGACGCCAGCTCATCCTGTTCGGGTCTTTCGGCATGACCGTGGCCGGGGTGGCGTTCGTCACCATCTCGTCCGGCGGGTCGGTGCTGCCCCTGGTCCTGACAGTGTGCGGCTGGGCCGCCCTGTCCCTGGGCGGCTGGTGGATTGCGCAGAGCGTGCCCCGGGTGCTGCAGCGGGTCGCCGCGATCGGGCGCGCCCACCAGGCCGAACGACATGCCAGCGAACTCGAAGCGCAACGCCGGCAGGGAGCCAGGTTGCTGCACGACACCGTGCTAGCCACCCTCACCCTCCTGGCGCATTCGGGTGTGGGCGTCAGCCCCGCCGCTCTGCGGCAACAATCCGGCGATGACGCCCGTCTGCTCCGCCAGTTGCGTCTGGGCGCGTTGCCCACCCCCAGTCGTTCCGGGGTCTACACGCTGGAACCGTCCAACACGTCGATGCTCGGCAGCACCCTCGAGTCGGTGAAGCAGCGTTTCGGCCGGATGGGACTCGAGGTCGACTGGCACGGCAGCGGCCAGGTGCTGCTGCCCAGCGACGTTCTCGACTCGTTCCTGCTCGCCCTCGGCGAGTGCCTCGAAAACGTGCGCAGGCACTCCGGCGTCACCAGGGCCGACGTCACGATCTCCGACGACGACACGACGGTGCGCGCCATGGTGACGGATGCCGGTCGGGGGTTCGACCTCAGCGCCGTCGGCACCGAACGGCTCGGGTTCGCCGAGTCCGTCGTGGCCCGCCTTCGCGACGTCGGCGGCAGCGCGCGCCTGTTCTCCTCCCCGGGCTCCGGCACCACCGTCGTGCTCGAGGTGCCCAAGTGACATCGGCGGCGACCCCGGCACCGCCGCACTCCGGCAGCTCGTCGGCCAGAGCGCACAAGCAGTTGCTCGATGACCAGCGCGACGAGCGGCGCCGCACCTTTCGCCGTCCGCAGCGCACCGTTCAAACCACCCTGGCCAACCGCACCGGGCTCGGTAGCCGCCACCTCGGCTTCGGTATCTCCCTGAGCAGCGGGTTCTTCGCCCTGTTCCTGTTGTGGCGGTTCGCGAGCCAGTGGGACCGGTATCCGAACCCGTTGCCGACCCTGGCGGCGTGGATCGTTCTGCTGCTCGCGGCCGTCGTGACGCTGATCCTCGTCAACAGGCTGCCCGACCGGATGCCGACCTGGTTGTTTCTCGCCGTGCTCGCCCTGGGCGAGGTCGTCGTCGGGCTCGACCTGGCCGGGTACGGTCAGGGCACCGCCGCGGGCACCTATCCCACCGCCGCCGCCGCCGTCGGCGCCCTGCTTGCCGTGCTGGTGTCGGTGCGGCGCGGACGGGAGATCGTCGCTGCGACGCTGGTCCTCGGCGCCGTGATCGCGGCGGGCTCGGTCACCGCGGCAGGCTACGATCCGGAGCTGATGGCGCCGGCCATCCTGACCATCGGCGTCTGCGTGTTCCCGCCGTTGATCGGGGCGTCTGTCGTGCGCGGTTTCCGCCGCATCGTGCAGCGTGAGTTGGACCTGGTGCTCGTGCAGAGCACCATCAGCCAGCCGTCCTCCGCCGTGGGCATGCTCGCCTCCGAGGAGCTGGCCCGCATCGACCTCGACGCCGAAACCCTGCTCGACGACGTCGCCACCGGACGCACCGCCCTGCCGCTCAGTTCGGCGAAATCGGCGGCGGCGGCGATGCTCGCCACCCAGTTGCGACTACACCTCATCGAGGGCCGCCGGGAGACCTGGCTGCATCACGCGCTCACCGAATCCGAGTTCCTCGGCCCCGCCGTCAATCTCGACGACCCGTCCGGGTTGGCCGGTCAGCTCTCGCCGGCCCAGCGCGATGCCCTGCTGCTGGCCATCTGGCTCCTGATCAGCGACACCGATGGTGCCGAACCGACGGTTTCGCTGGTTTTCGGACCTTTTGGCCGTACCAACGGCCATATTATCGGTGAAATGCTTCGGTTTCCGATCAAAATGATCATTGAGGGGGTGCCTCGTCGACGGGTGGACCCGGAGACATGGCAAGCTATCCGAGTAGTGGGCCCTCATATCGATTCGGTGCGAGGTGGGCATCTCCACGTCGACATTGAATGCAGTATTGACAATCCTGCGGATGCGTGACCGGGCCGGTTGGCCCGGGATGCCCCGACAGGGAAAATGCAACAGGAGGCAGCAGTGACGAACACAGCAGCGACGCTCATCGACAATCCCATCCGGTTGGCCCTGGTCGACGACCACCGGATGCTCCTGGGAGCGCTGACGGAGTGGATCAGAGGCGCCGCGGACGACATCAACATGGTGGCCGCCGTGACCACCTGGCCCGAGCTCCTCACCCACCCGGAGTTCCCGGTCGATGTGGTGTTGCTCGACCTGGACCTCAAGGACAACATCCCGGTCTCGCTGAAGATCTCCACCCTCAAGACGGCCGGGGTGAAGACCGTGCTGATGAGCACCTACTCCGAGCCGGCTCTCGTGCGCGAGGCCCTCGCCGCCGGCGCTCTGGGCTACCTCGTCAAGACCGAGGAGGCCAGCACCATTGTTGAAGCCATCCACGCCGCGAACGTCGGCGAGTCATACATCTCCGCCGAACTCGACCTCGCCCTGCACGCCGGAGCCGCCGGCAGCTCGCCGCGGCTGAGCGCCCAGGAACGCCGGGTGATGGCGTTGTACGGGGCCGGTGAGCCGGTCAAGGCCGTCGCCCACCAGCTGGGCATCTCCGAGGAGACGGCGAAGTCCTACCTCAAGCGGATCCGCGAGAAGTACCGTCTGGCCGGTTTTGATGTCGGAACCAAGGTGGCCCTGCGGAAGCGCGCCATCCACGACGGCATCCTGCTGCAGTCCGACTAGAACGCCACCGGCCGGGTCGGCGCGGCGCTCAGTCCGTGCCGACCACCGTGATCAGTGCGGTGCCGTACGGCACCTGCTCGCCTCGGCTGCGACGGACCCTGTCGATCGCGAAGGTGACCACGGCCAGCGCCAACCCCACCACGCTCAGGCCGAACCCGACCCAGATCGGGGCGAGATAGCCCAGCCCGCCCGCGATGACGATGCCGCCCAGAAACGCGCCGAGCGCGTTGCCGAGGTTGAGCGCCGAGTGGTTGAGGGCCGCGGCGATCGACTGGCTGTCATGTGCGACATCCATCAGCCGGGTCTGGATGGTCGGCGACAGCGCCGCCGCCGACGCGCCGACCAGGAACACCCCGGTCAGCAGCCCGGCCAGGTGCTGCGCGGAGAAGGCCAGCAGCAGCAGGGCCGCGAGCATGACGGCGAAGAAGGCGTACATGCTGCGCCGCACACTGCGATCGGCGAACACGCCGCCGGCGAAGTTGCCCACGGTCATTCCCAGGCCCACCACAACGAGCACCAGCGGCACCGCGAGAGCGGGCAGCCCGGTGACCTCGATCACCAGCGGGGCCACGTAGGTGTAGACGGCGAACAGACCGCCGAACCCGACGGCGCCGATCAGGAGCGCGAACCAGACCTGCAGGCGCCCGAAGGCGCGCAGCTCGTTGCGCATGGTGGCGCCGGGGTTCCCGGCCTGGAACGGCACGGCCACGATCACGGCGACGAAGGTCACCGCGAAGAGGGCGGCCACGGCTATGTAGGCGACCCGCCAGCCCGCAACCTGGCCGAGCCAGGTGATCGAGGGCACGCCGATGACGTTGGCGATGGTGAGGCCGGAGAGCACGATCGCGACACCGCGTGCCCGCTTGCCCGGGCCCATCAGCTCGGCGGCGACCAGCGACGCGATCCCGAAATAGGCGCCGTGCGGCAGGGCGGCGACGAACCGGGCCACCAGCACCAGGCCGAAGGTCGGCAGCAGCGCGGACGCGATGGTGGCCAGGGTGAAGCAGGCCAGTAGAACGAGCAGCAGCTGTTTGCGTGGCCACCGGGCCGCGGCCGCGGCGATCGTGGGCGCCCCGACGACGACACCGAGAGCGTAGGCGGAGATGAGCCAGCCGACCTGGGCGTTGGCGGCATCCGGCGACGACGCGTAGAGGCCGGGCAGCAGGTCGGCGGCCAGATTGGGCAGCAGCCCCATGGCGACGAACTCGGTGGCGCCGATCGCGAAGCCGCCGAGGGCGAGAGCCAGGAGGGCGAGGCGAACGCGGGTCGGCGACAGGCGCGTCGACCCGTCAGAGAGTGAGGGCATCAATCCAGACTACGGGGCGGTCGTGTCTGGACGGTGACGCGGCGGCGCCAGGCCGGTGTCAGGATGCCCCGCCGGCCTCGTCCAGAGCCGCCTCGAGGCGGTCCAGCTTGGCGGTGAGCTCGCCGGAATAGCCGGGGCGGATGTCGGCCTTGAGCACCAGCGACACCCGGGAGCCGAACGCGCCGACGGCATCCGTCGCCGCCTTGACGACGGCGAAGACCTCGTCCCAATCGCCTTCGATGGTGGTGAACATCGAATCGGTGTGGTTGGGCAGCCCCGAGTCGCGGACGACTTTCACCGCAGCGGCGACGGCATCGTGCACCGAATCGGTGGGGCCGCCGGAGGGGGCGACCGAGAATGCGACGAGCATGATTACTCCTTGAGGATCGGGCGATGCGCTGTGGCACCGGGACTGGCGGCGGTGCTCTCTGACAGTGTTGCGGAGGCGGCGCCGAGCCGCCAGATGCGAACGAGCATCCAGCCCAGCAGCACCAGCTCCAGGAGGTTGCGCACCGACAGGATCAGCACCATGGCCGGGGTGGTGGCCAGCAGGTCGTTGTAGAAGTACGGGTAGACGATCTGGGTGAGCGCCGCCATCGCCAGGGCCGTGAGCGCCGGGCCCCGCCAGGCTCGCCAGGAGGAGACCAGGCCGAGGATCAGCGGGGCGGCCAGCCAGGTGATGAACTGCGGCGAGCCCACCTTGTTGACCGCGATCAGGGTGAGCACCAGGGCCAGCAGCAGCGGCGGGAACAGCAGGTCGGCCGATGCACCGGCGCGTTGGGCGCGCCAGCCCAGTAGCAGCACCGCGCCGACGCAGAGCGCCAGGAGCGGGGTCAGTACCGCCGCCGCGAGGTCGGTGCCCGCACCGATCACCTGGTAGGTCAGGATCTGCTGGTCGTAGTACACGACGGCGCCGGGGATGCCCAGGGCCGACTGCCACAACCACCAGGACGCCACCGGCGCCTCGATCTGGATCCCCCGGTTGGTCTGCTCGGTCACGAAGCTGAGGATGGTGACCCCGCTGCCGGCGGCGAGGGCCGCTCCGATGATCAGCGCGGAGGTGCCGGCGAAGGCGGCCAGCACCTGCCAGCGTCGCCTCGAGGCCACCACCAGCGCGATGATCGCCGCGACCGGCCAGACCTTGACCCAGGTCGCGACGGTCAGGAGCACCGCTCCCCAGAACGGCCGGCTGCGCAGCCAGAGCAGACCCAGAATCGCCAGCGGTACGGTCACGGAGTCGATCCTGGCCAGCGCGATGGGGCCCAGCAACAGTAGGAACAGCAGCCACCACCAGGCGGCCAGGGCCGCCGCCGGACCCGGCCGGCGACCGGTGAGCGCGGCGAAGGCGACCCCATTGAGCACGGTCACCAGGCCGAGCCAGGTGAGCGCGTACGGCCCGGCGCCGAAGGCCAGCGATGCGAGGATCGGGGCGAGGGCCAGGATCGGGTAGACGAAGTCGGTGTTGATGCCCAGACTGACGGCGCCGGATGCCGTGGCCTCGGCCCACCCCAGGTACACCCGTTCCACGTCGCCGAGCGGCCAGCCGATGCCGCTGAGGTTCAGAATGATGAGCACCGCGTGCACGATCGCGAAGCCGCACCACAGCAGGGCGGGGCGGCGCAGGAATTCAGGCACGCTCCACTGTGCCACACTCCGCTGCGGCGGGTCAGGCCAGCAGCGCCGCGATCGTCGCCGGAACGGCCTGGGCCACGTCGAGCGCCACGATCGGGCCACCGCCGGACGCCCGGTGCGCCGCCGCGCCGTGCACGAATGCGGCCGTGGCGGCGAGCGCGGCGAGCGCGTCGGCATCCGCCTGGATACGCGCGCTGTTCGTGGCCAGCAGGGCACCGAGGATGCCGGCCAGCACGTCGCCGGAACCGGCCGTCGCCAGCCAGGCGGGCGCGCCGGACACCTTCAGGCGGATACCGGACGGTGAGGCCAGGTGGGTGACGCTGCCCTTCACCAGCACCGTGACATCGAGCAGGACGGCGGCGCGGATCGCCCACTCCCCCGGTTCACCGGCGATGTCCTCGACGGTGACGTTCTCGCCGGACCGGCCCAGCAGAGCGGCCAGTTCCCGGTAGTGCGGGGTGATCAGCCGGGGGCCGGTGCCGACGCCGACCAGATCGAGCGCGCCGGCGTCGAGCACCGTCGGCAGACCCTGACGGAGCGCCTTCTGCAGCTGTTTGGTGGTCTCCGGGCTGCGGCTGCCGGCGTCCATGCCCGAGCCGAGCAGCCAGGCCTGCACCCGGCCGTCGACCGTCACCACCTCCGGACGGCGCTGCATCACGAGGGTCCCGACCCGGCGGGGACCGAGGTAGCGCAGCATGCCCACCCCGGTGCGGCTCGCGGCTTCCACACCGAGCACCGCCGCGCCCGGGTACTCGGTGGAACCCGTGCGCACGCCCAGCACGCCGCGGCTGTACTTGTCATCGGTCGCCTGCGGCACCGCGATCCAGTCGCGGGCCTGGGCGGCCTCCCATTCCAGCCATCGTCGAGGTTTCGCCATGCACTCACGATAGGTTGTTTCGGTGTCCGATATCAGCACCGTCCCCGCCCCCGCCGCAGCCGATTCCGCCGCGGCGGTCTCCCTGTTCGACCCGATCAGCCTGCGCGAGGTCGTCATTCGCAACCGGCTCTGGGTCGCGCCGATGTGCCAGTACTCCGTCATCGAGCGGGACGGCGTGCCGACCGACTGGCACCTGGTGCACCTGGGCTCGATGGCCGCGGGCGGCGCCGGCCTGATCGTCACCGAGGCCACCGCCGTCAGCCCGGAAGGCCGCATCACCGACCGGGACACCGGGATCTGGAACGACACCCAGGCGTCCGCCTGGGCGCACATCGTCGACTATCTGCACGGGCAGGGCGCCACCGCCGGCATCCAGCTCGCCCACGCCGTCCGGAAGGCGTCCACCTGGCCGGCCTGGGGCACCAGTCTGCACGGCAGCGTGCCCGCCGACCAGGGCGGCTGGCCGACGCTGGGTCCCTCCACCATCGCCTTCCCCGGTTACGCGGCACCGACGGCACTCGACCACGCGGGCCTCGACACCGTCGTCGCCGACTTCGTCAGGGCCGCTCGACGCGCCATCGGCGCCGGCTTCGACGTCCTGGAACTGCACGCCGCCCACGGCTACCTGTTGCACCAGTTCCTGTCCCCGCTGAGCAATCAGCGCACCGACGATTTCGGCGGCTCACTGGAGAACCGGGCCCGCCTGCTCCTACGTGTGGTGGAGTCCGTCCGGGCCGAGGTCGGCGAGAGTGTTCCGCTGCTGGTGCGGTTCTCCGCCACCGACTACACCGTCGACGGTTGGAGTGTGGAGGAGACCGCCGTCGTCGCCGGGTGGGCCGCCCAGGCCGGGGCCGACTTCTTCGACGTGTCCTCCGGCGGCAACGTCACCGGCGTGCACATTCCCCTGACCCCCGGGTACCAGGTTCCCCTGGCACAGTTCGTCAAGGACAGTGCCGCCGTTCCGGTCAACGCGGTCGGGCTCATCACGACAGCCGCACACGCTAACGAGATCGTTGCCTCCGGCGCAGCGGATGCCGTCATGCTGGGCCGCGAGTTCCTGCGCGACCCGCACTTCGCCCTCCGCGCCGCCGCCGAGCTGGGCGTGCCACTGGACTACTGGCCCGGCCAGTACGCCAGGGCCACCTGGCCGGCGGTCTGACGACCTACACCTCCTGGGCGACGCAGAGGATGTTGCCCTCCGAGTCCTTGAACCAGGCGGCGCGTTCCTGGTCGGTGGTGGCGATGCCGTTCTCGGTTTTCAGGCCGGGCAGGTCGTACTCCTCGAACACCACCCCCGCCTCCCTCAGCCGGGCGACCTCGGCGTCGACGTCGTCGGCCATCCAGATCAGGGCCGTGTTCTTGGCCGTGCCCGCGTTCTCGGTTTCGTACACCAGCACCGACCCGCCGGAGGGGGTGCGGAAGCGCATCTCGCCCTCGCGGACGTCGGTGGGCTCCAGGCCGAGCTTGTCGGTGTAGAAGGACCGGGCCCGCTTGATGTCCCTGGCGGGCAGGACCGCCACGGTTTCCAGTTGACTCAACATGAGTGTGTCCTCGCTTTCCAGCTATGCCCGTCAGGGTACGCCGGGTGCCCCAGGCCCACGAGGGGGCCCGGCCGTCGCCGGGCGAGAAGAACTAGGCTGGAGAGAATGACCCACCCGAGTGAGACCGCCACCAGCCTGCCGACCGACATCCGCCTGATCGCCAGCGACATGGACGGCACCCTGCTCGACGCCGACGGAGCGGTCCCCGAGCGTTTCTGGCCGCTGCTGGAGAGCATCCTGGCGGCCGGGATCCTGTTCTCCCCCGCAAGCGGACGTCAGTACCAGACGCTGCAGGCCGTCTTCGGCGACCGGGACGGGCTGGTCTACATCGCCGAGAACGGCACCAACATTGTGCGTGACGGCGTCAGCATCGCCATCGAACCCGTCGTCGGATCGATCATCGCCCCGGTCGTCGAGTGGGTGCGGGCCCGGGCCGCCGCCGGCGCCGACCTCGGCATCGTGGTGTGCGGGGCCAGGTCCGCGTACATCGAACGCACCGATGAGGCCTTCGTCGCGCAGGTGCGCCCGTACTACGCGGCCCTGTCAACTGTCGCCGATGTCACGGTGGCCGCCGCGGATGATGATGTGCTCAAACTGGCGATCTTCGACGCCGGCCGCGCCGAGACCCGCACCGGACCGGCCGTTCGCGCCCTCGACCTGGCCGCCGATGTCGTCGTCTCCGGCGCCAACTGGGTCGACATCATGCGGCCGGGAGCCAACAAGGGCACGGCGCTCATCCGTCTGCAGCAGCACCTGGGCATCAGCCGGGAGCAGACCATGGCCTTCGGCGATTACCTGAACGACGCCGAGATGCTCGACGCCGCCGGGCACTCCTATGCCGTCGCCAACGGCCACCCGAGCATCCGCGCGCGGGCCAGGCACCAGGCTCCGTCGAACCTGGATGAGGGCGTCATCACGAGCATCCTCGCGGCGTTGCCGGCGCTGGCACCGGCCTGACCTAGAGCCGGCGGGTGGCGTCCTGCACTTCGCCGACGAGCTCCTCGATGATGTCCTCCAGGAACAGCACGCCGGTGGCGTCACCGGTGACGGTGAAGGTGCGGGCCAGGTGTGCGCCGGAGCGGCGCATGGTGGCCAGGGCATCCTCGAGGTCGGTGTCCTCGAAGATCGACACGAGTTGGCGGATCAGCTTGGCCGGAATCGGGTCGGTGTAGCCGGTCCTGCCGGTGTCGACGGGGTCGACCGGGTCGACGTCCAGGCCGAGCACGTCCTTGAGGTGGATGTAACCGCTGGGCTCGCCGGATTCGTAGTCGAGCACGTAACGCGAGAAACCGTGCCGGGTGACGGCCTTCTCCACGTCGGCGGGGGTGGCCGATTCCGGCAGGGTGACCAGCTGGTCCAGCGGCACGGCGATGTCCTTGGCCGTCTTGGTGGTGAACTCGAACGCCGCCGACAGGGCGCCGGAGTCGTCGCTGAGCACGCCCTCCCTGGTGGACTGCGTGACAATGGTCGCCACCTCGTCGAGGGTGTAGGTGCTCGTCGCCTCGTTCTTGGGTGCAACACCGAACAGGCGCAGCACGCCGTTGGCGGTGGAGTTCAGGGCCACGATGACGGGCTTGACGAGGCGGCCGAAGAACACCAACGGCGGCGCCAGGATCAGGACGGCCTGGTCGGGGATCGAGAACGAGAGGTTCTTGGGCACCATCTCGCCGAAGACGACGTGCAGGTACGACACTATGAGCAGCGCCATGATGAACGCGATGGTGCCGATGGCCTCCTCGGGGAGCCCGGTGAGCTTCAGCGGGATCTCCAGCAGGTGGTGGATCGCCGGCTCCGACACGTTAAGGATCAGCAGCGAGCACACCGTGATGCCCAGCTGGGAGGTCGCCAGCATCAGCGTGGCATGCTCCATGGCCCACAGGGCGGTCTTGGCGCTGCGCTTGCCGGCCTCCGCGAGGGGTTCGATCTGGGAGCGGCGCGCTGAGATCACGGCGAATTCGGCGGCGACGAAGAACGCGTTGCCGAGCAGCAGCACGAACAGCCAGCCGAGTCCAGCCCAGTCGTTCATCGGCCGCTCACCCGCTTGGTCTGTGATGAAGTGGTCACTGGTGCCTTCTGGATGGTGCGCACGGCGCCGGTCGCGGGTGCGCCGGGTTCGACAGGGTCAGGGGTATAGCGCAAGCGGTCGATGCGACGGCCGTCGAGCCGCTCCACCCGCAGTTCACCGGACGCGATGCGCACGAGGTCGCCGACGACGGGCAGCCGGCCGAGTTCGCTCATCACGTAGCCGGCGACGGTCTCGTACGGGCCGTCCTCCGGCACGGTCAGGCCGGCCCGCTCGTGCAGCTCGTCCGGGCGCAGCATGCCGGGGAAGGTCAGGGAGCCCTGCGAGCGCACGATGCCGGCCCTGGTGCGGTCGTGCTCATCGGCGACCTCGCCGACGAGTTCCTCCACCAGGTCCTCCAGGGTGACGACACCGGCGGTTCCGCCGTATTCGTCGACGACGACGGCCATCTGGAAGCCGCGGCCCCGCAGCTCGCCGAGCAAGCCGTCGAGCTTCATGGTCTCCGGCACTCGCAGTGCTTCGGACTGCAGGGCCGACACCGGCACATCCGAGCGTCGTTTGCGCGGCACGGCCACGGCCTGCTTGACGTGGACGATGCCGACGACGTCGTCGGCGCTCTCGTCGATGACGGGGAAGCGGGAGTAGCCGGTCTGCCTGGTGAGGTCGATGACGGCCTGCGCGCTGGCGTTGCGCTGAATGCTGGCGAGCCGGGGTCGGGGGGTCATCACGTCGGAGGCGGTGTGCCCGGAGAACAGCAGGGTGCGGTGCAGCAGGGTCGCCGTGTCGGCCTCGAGCAGGCCGGCGCTGGCGGACCGGCGCACGAGCGAGGAGAGTTCCTCGGCGGTGCGGGCCCCGGAGATCTCTTCCTTGGGTTCGATGCCGACCATCCGGAGGAGGCCGTTGGCGCTCTCGTTCAGCACGGTCACCGCGGGCTTGAACACCGTGGTGAACACGGTCTGGAACGGGATGACGACCTTGGCGGTCTGGATCGGCAGCGCCAGGGCGAAGTTCTTGGGCACGAGCTCACCGACGATCATCGAGACCAGGGTCGCGAGCACGATGGCGACGGCCGATCCCACCACCGGCACCGCCGGCTCGGGGACGCCGACGAGGCCCAGCGGCCCCGCGAGCAGGGAACTGATCGCGGGCTCCAGCGCATACCCGGTGAGCAGGGTCGTCAGGGTGATGCCCAGCTGGGCGCTGGAGAGGTGCGTCGAAGTGATCTTGAGCGCGGCGATGGTCATCGCCAGGCGGGTTTCCCCGCGGTCGCGGCGCGCCTCGAGGTCGGATCGGTCGAGGTTGACCAGCGCGAATTCGCTGGCCACGAACAGGCCCGTGCCCAGGGTCAGGATCAGGCCGATCCCGAGCATGATCCACTCATACACGGGCAGCACCGCCGCGGGTCACGGGCGAGGGTTTATGGTCGGGTGAATTCGCAGAAGGGGGGTCGTCCATTAGAGGGTCAACTATACCGGGGCTGCCTGTGCGTTAACACGCCTGGGTTACCAGGAAACCACGAGCGCCTTGCCCTCTTCGTAGCCGGCTGCGGACTGGATTCCGACCTTCGCCCGCTCGTGGAATTCGGCCACGCTGGCCGCCCCCGCGTAGGTGAACGAGCTGCGCACCCCGGAGGTGATCATGTCGAGCAGGTCTTCGAGCGAGGGACGCAAGGGGTCCAGGTAGATCTTCGAGGACGAGATGCCCTCGGCGAACAGGGTTTTGCGGGCCAGTTCGTAGGCGTCGAGCCTGTCGAAGCGTTGCTGCACGGCCTTGGTCGATGCCATGCCCCAGCTCTCCTTGTAGAGGGCGCCGGATGCGTCGGTGTCCAGGGTGCCCGGCGCTTCGATGGTGCCCGCGAACCAGGACCCGATCATCACCGACGCGGCCCCGGCGGCGAGCGCGAGCGCCACGTCGCGCGGGTAGCGCACCCCGCCATCCGCCCACACGTGGGCGCCGAGCTTGCCGGCGGCTTCGGCGGTCTCGATCACGGCGGAGAACTGCGGGCGACCCACGGCCGTCATCATCCGGGTGGTGCACATGGCGCCGGGCCCGACGCCCACCTTGATGATGTTCGCCCCGGCGCCGACGAGGTGCTCGACGGCATCGGCGGTGACCACATTGCCGGCCACGATGGGGATGCCGAGCTTGAGCTCCGAAACCGTGCGGAGCGCGCGGATCATGCCGGCCTGGTGGCCGTGCGCGGTGTCGAGCACGAGCACGTCGACGCCGGCGGCGGCGAGAGCGCGGGCCTTGGCGGCGACGTCGCCATTGATCCCGACGGCGGCGGCGACGAGGAGCCGGCCGGACGCATCCACGGCCGGCTGGTAGAGCGTGGAGCGCAGGGCGCTCTTGCGGCTGAGCGTGCCGATCAGCTTGCCGCGCAGCAACACCGGCGCGAAGTCGAGGTCGGCGGCCGTCATCACGTCGAAAGCGCTGCGCGGCCCGTCGATGTCTTCGGCGTCGAGGGAGGTGAGCGGGCCGTGCAGCAGATCGCCCAGCCGGGCGTCCGGCAACGCCGAGGCGAGCCTGGCCGCGTCGATGCAGCCCAGGTAGGTATCGTCACCGTCGTGGATGACCAGGCCCTGACCGGTGACCGGCGGGACCTGGCGCAGCGCGTCGGCCACGGTGGCGTCGGGGGCGAACACGAACGGGGTGTCGTACTGCACGGGCTGCGACTTCACCCAACGGATGGCCGCATCCAGGTCCTGCAGGTGCATGTCCTGCGGCAACACGCCGAGGCCGCCACGCCGGGCGAGAGATGCGGCCAGGCGGGGACCGGTCACCGAGTTCATATTGGCCGAGACGATCGGGATCGTGGCCGCGGTGCCGTCTCCCGGCGCGAGGGACACGTCGAGCCGACTGCTGATCGCAGACTGGCTGGGCACCAGGAAGACGTCGGAATAGGTCAAATCGTGGCGGGGAACCGCTCCATAGAACTGCATGTTTTTAACGCTAGTCCTCCCGAGCCGTACCGGTGCAGCACCTCGATGGGATTAGTCTTGATATCAACACACTGACCCGGCGGTTGTGATCGCCATGGACAATCAGAATCAACGAAGAGAGTGGGCGATCAGCTGTGTCGAACCAGTTGACCGGCGGTGGGTCCGAAGAAACGGCCTCTGCTGAATTCGGAGCCAACGAATGGCTCGTAGACGAATTTTACGAACGTTACCTCATCGACAAGAACTCGGTGGATCGGGCCTGGTGGCCGATCCTGGACAGTTACCACCAGAGCGCAACGGCGCCGAAGCAGGCCGAGCAGGACGCCCCGGCCTCCGAGGGTGCTGCCTCGAGCATCGCCCCCGCCGCCGCAGAGGTTCCCCCGCTGGCAGAGGAACCCGCGACACCGACGGCCGAAGCGCACCCGATCACCGCGCCGATCCCCGTTCTCGGCGGCCCGCGCACGGCCCGCACCACGTCGATCGCCCCCAAGCCGGAGCCGGTTCCCGCCGACGCCCCGATCACCACCCCGCAGCCCGTGGTCTCCGCCGTCGCGCCCACTCCCCCGCAGGATGTCGTCACCCCGCTCCGCGGCATGGCCAAGAGCCTCGCGGCCAACATGGCCACCAGCCTCACCGTGCCCACCGCGACGAGCGTGCGCACCATCCCGGCGAAGCTCCTCATCGACAACCGCATCGTGATCAACAACCACATGAAGCGGGCCCGCGGCGGCAAGGTGTCGTTCACCCACCTGATCGGGTGGGCACTGATCCGGGCGCTCAAGATGTTCCCCAGCCAGAACGTCTACTACGACGAGCAGGACGGCAAGCCCTCGGTGATCGCCCCGGCCCACGTGGGACTGGGCATCGCAATCGACCTGCCCAAGCCAGACGGCACCCGCTCGCTGATGGTCCCGGCCATCAAGCGGGCCGACACCATGACCTTCGGCGAGTACCTGACCAGCTACGAAGACCTGGTCGGCCGCGCCCGCAAGGGCAAGCTCACCGCCGACGACTTCTCCGGCGCCACGGTGTCACTGACCAACCCCGGCGGCATCGGCACCGTGCACTCGGTGCCGCGGCTGATGAAGGGCCAGGGCTGCATCATCGGCGCCGGCGCGCTCGACTACCCGGCCGAGTTCATGGGCGCGAGCGTCAAGACGCTCACCAGCCTGGCCATCTCCAAGACCATCACCCTCACCAGCACCTACGACCACCGGGTCATCCAGGGTGCCGGCTCGGGTGAGTTCCTCAAGATCGTGCACGAGTTGCTCATCGGCCAGCACAACTTCTACGAAGACATCTTCGCCGCGATCCGGATCCCGTACGACCCCATCCACTGGGCCCCCGACATCAGCGTCGACCTGGCCAGCGCCGTCGACAAGACCGCCCGCGTGCAGGAACTGATCAACGCCTACCGCGTGCGCGGCCACCTGATGGCCGACATCGACCCGCTCGAATACCAGCAGCGCACCCACCCCGACCTGGACATCGCCAGCCACGGCCTCACCTTCTGGGACCTGGACCGCGAGTTCATCACCGGTGGTTTCGGCACCAAGCGCACGATGCTCCTGCGCGACATCCTGGGCGTGCTGCGGGACTCGTACTGCCGCACGACGGGCATCGAGTACATGCACATCCAGGACCCGGCCCAGCGCAAGTGGGTGCAGGAGAAGATGGAGAAGACCTACGTCAAGCCCACCCACGATGAGCAGATGCGCATTCTCGGCAAGCTCAACGAGGCCGAGGCGTTCGAGACGTTCCTGCAGACCAAGTACGTCGGCCAGAAACGCTTCAGCCTCGAGGGCGGCGAGTCCACCATCGCGCTGCTCGACGCGATCCTGCAGGGCTCCGCGGAGGCCGGCCTCGACGAGGTCTGCATCGGCATGGCCCACCGCGGCCGCTTGAACGTGCTCACCAACATCGCCGGCAAGACCTACGGCCAGATCTTCCGCGAGTTCGAGGGCACCCAGGACCCCCGCAGCGTGCAGGGCTCCGGCGACGTCAAGTACCACCTCGGCACCGAGGGCACCTTCCGCGGCACCAACGGCGAGGAGGTGGCCGTGTACCTGGCCGCCAACCCGTCCCACCTCGAGGCCGTCGACGGTGTGCTCGAGGGCATCGTGCGCGCCAAGCAGGACCGCAAGCCCATCGGCACGTTCTCCACCCTGCCCGTCCTGGTGCACGGCGATGCCGCCATGGCCGGCCAGGGCGTGGTGCTCGAGACCTTGCAGATGTCTCAGCTGCGCGGCTACCGCACCGGCGGCACCATCCACCTCGTCGTCAACAACCAGGTCGGCTTCACCACGCCTCCCGGTGAGGGCCGCACCTCGGTGTACTCCACCGATGTGGCCAAGACCATCCAGGCCCCGATCTTCCACGTGAACGGCGACGACCCCGAAGCCGTCGTGCGGGTCGCCGAACTGGCGTTCGCCTACCGGCAGGAATTCAAGCGCGACGTCGTGATCGACCTGGTCTGCTACCGGCGACGCGGCCACAACGAGGGCGACGACCCCTCGATGACGCAGCCGTTGATGTACAACCTCATCGAGGCCAAGCGCAGCGTGCGGAAGCTCTACACCGAGGCGCTGGTCGGACGCGGCGACATCACCCAGGCGGAGTTCGAAGCGGCCCACGCCGACTTCCAGGACCGTCTGGAACGGGCGTTCCTGGAAACGCACGCCGCCCAGACCTCGTCGATCCCGATCATCACGCCCGGCGAAGCGGCCGCGGCGGCCCGGGGACTCGCCGGTCACGGCGCCCCCGACGACGCCGTCGGCGAACCCGAGACCACCGGGGTGCCCGAGAGCGTCGTGCACCTCATCGGCGACACTTTCAACAACAAGCCGGCCGGGTTCACCGTGCACAACAAGCTGCAGCAGCTGCTGCAGAAGCGCCTCGACATGAGCCGCAACGGCAACATCGACTGGAGCTTCGGCGAACTGCTCGCGCTCGGGTCGGTGCTGTTGGAGGGCACTCCGGTGCGGTTCGCCGGCCAGGATGCCCGCCGCGGCACCTTCGTGCAGCGTCACGCGGTGCTGCACGACCGGATGAACGGCCAGGAATGGTTGCCGCTGGCGAATCTCAGCGAGAACCAGGCCCGGTTCTGGATCTACGACACCCTGCTCAGCGAATACGCGGCGATGGGCTTCGAATACGGTTACTCCGTGGAGCGGGCCGATGCCCTCGTGCTCTGGGAGGCCCAGTTCGGTGACTTCGCCAACGGCGCCCAGACCATCATCGACGAGTTCATCTCCTCGGCCGAGCAGAAGTGGGGCCAGCGTTCCAGCGTTGTGCTGCTGCTCCCGCACGGCTACGAGGGTCAGGGCCCCGACCACTCGTCCGCCCGGATCGAGCGGTACCTGCAGATGTGCGCCGAGAACAACATGACCGTCGCCCGCCCGTCGACGCCGGCGTCGTACTTCCACCTGCTGCGCCGCCAGGCGTACATGCGTCCGCGTCGCCCGCTGATCGTCTTCACACCGAAGTCGATGCTGCGTCTGCGCGGCGCGACCAGCCCGGTCGCCGACTTCACCAGCGGCAAGTTCGAACCGGTGATCGACGATGCCCGGGTCCAGGACAAGGCCGCCGTCAAGCGGGTGCTGTTCATGGCCGGCAAGCTGTACTACGACCTGCTGGCCGACCTGGAGAAGAACCCGAACCCCGAGATCGCCCTGGTGCGCCTGGAGCAGTTCTACCCGCTGCCCGGCGCCGAACTGAAGCAGGTCGCCGAGCAATACCCGAACGCCGAACTGGCCTGGGTGCAGGACGAGCCGGAGAACCAGGGCGCCTGGCCGTTCTTCTACCTGCAGACGAACAAGCTCGGCACCCGCCCGATCCGTCTGTTCTCGCGGGCCGCGTCCGCGTCGCCCGCCGCCGGTTCGGCCAAGCGTCACGCCGCGGAACAGACCGAGCTGCTCAAGAGCGCGCTCACCCTGTAACACAACGCACACCAAGAAGGGCCGCACCCGCCAGGGTGCGGCCCTTCTTCGTACGAGGTGGTCAGGACTTGGCGAGCTTGCTCGGCCACCAGATCTTCGGGCCGATGTCGTGGGCCAGGGCCGGCACCAGCAGCGAGCGCACCACGAAGGTGTCCAGCAGCACCCCGAACGCGACGATGAACGCGAGCTGGGCCAGGAACAGGATCGGCAGCACGCCCAACGCGGCGAACGTGGCGGCGAGCACCAGACCGGCCGACGTGATCACCCCGCCGGTGGCGACGAGTCCGCGCAGGATCCCGGTGCGGGTCCCGAACCGGGTGGACTCCTCCCGCACCCTGGTCATCAGGAAGATGTTGTAGTCGATCCCGAGGGCCACCAGGAAGACGAATCCGTACAGCGGAACCACCGGGTCTGCGCCGGGGAACCCGAGCAGGCCGTCGAAGACCCACGACGCCACACCGAGCGCGGCGGCGAACGAGAGCACGACGGTGGCTATCAACAACACCGGTGCGAGGATCGACCGCAGCAGCAGCATCAGGATCACCAGGATCACGCCGAGGATGATCGGGATGATCAGGTTGCGGTCGTGGATGGCCGTGTCGGTGGTGTCCACGGCGATCGCCGTGGTGCCGCCGACCAGCACGGTGCCGGCCACGTCGTCCAGGGCCACCCGGAGCTCGCGCACCGTGGCTTCGGCCGGGGCGGAGTCGCCCACGTCGGTAAGGGTCGCCTGCAGCATCACGTCGCCATCGATCACCGTCGGCTCGCCCACCGGAGTGCCGGGAGGGCCGAACGCCTGCACACCGTCGCCGGTCACCGGCAGGGTGCCGCTGACGGACTCCTCGGAGAGCACGGTGACGGAATCGACTCCGTCGTTGGCCAGCAGCACATCGGTCATCGCCTGCAGCTCCGACTCCGGGCCGATGATGACGGCGGGGGTGCCGGATCCGCCGGGGAAGTGCTCCCCGACCACGGCCTGGCCATCGCGGGCCTCTGAGGTGCCGAGCACGAATTCGCTCTGTGAGACGCCATCCGCCTTGAATTGGAACGCGCCGATGGCGGCGACGGCGAGAAGGAGCGTGCTTGCGACCCAGATGAGCCGGGCCCGGCGGCTGATCAGCCTGGCCAGCCACGGCCAGGCCCCCTTCGCGTTGTCGCCGTCGAGGCCGGGGTGGGCGGAGCCGAGTTTCGGGCGCACCGGCCAGAACGCGGCACGGCCGGCCCAGAGCATCAGTGCCGGCAGCAGGGTCAGTGCAGCCAGGAGGGCGAAGCCGATACCGATCGCGGCGACCGGGCCGAGGGCCTTGTTAGAGTTCAGGTCGCTGAACAGCAGGCACAGCAGGCCCACGATCACGGTGCCGCCGGCAGCCAGGATCGGCTCGAACGAACCGCGCAGGGCGACGAGCGTGGCATCCCACTTCTTCTCGTGGTCCCGCAGGGCTTCGCGGAACCTGGCGACGTAGAGCAGCGAATAGTCCGTCGCTGCCCCGATCACGAGGATGAACAGGATGCCCTGCGTCTGTCCGGTCAGGATCAGCACATCTGCGCTGGCCAGCGCGACGACCACGAGCACCGAGGCGCAGAGCGCGGCGAGGCTGGTGAACAACACGATGACGGGCAGCAGCGGCGATCTGTAGACGATCACGAGGATCACCAGCACGGCCGCGAGGGCGGTGAGCAGCAGGATGCCGTCGATGCCGGCGAAGGCGCCGGTGAGGTCGGCGATCAGGCCCGCCGGCCCGGTGACATAGGTGTCGACGCCCCCGATGGGGTTCTCGGCGAGGTAGGCGCGGATGGACTCGACGGTGTCGGCCGGGGTGATGGCGGTGTCGAGGGTGAGGATGGCCTCGGCCGCTTCCCCGTCCTCGGAGAAGATCGCCGGCGACACGCTTTCGGTGACGACGCCGTCCAGCTGGGCGAGGTCGGCGATCTGGTCGGTGATCGCGGCCTGGTCGGCCTCGGTGAGTCCGCCGGAGCGTTCGTAGATCAGCACACCGGGCAGCACGTCATCCCCCCGGAACTCGGCCTGCAACGCCTGCACCTTGGTGGCGTCGGCGCTGGCCGGCAGCTGCTGGACCTGGTCGTTGGTCGACACGTCACTGATCCGGCCGAACGACGCCCCGCCGGCACCGAACATGACGAACCAGACCAGGATCAGAATCGTGGGAATCAGGATGCGCAGCCAGAGCGGCACCCGGCTGCCGGAGCCGGTCCGTCGGGTCCGGCGCTCCGGGTCTGAGTGCGGTGCGGGGTCAGTCGTCTTCATCACAGTCCCGAGCGTAGGCGAGCGTGCGAACCGCTGCGTCGTCCGAAAGTTGGAAGATCGTGACCGGGAACACGAAAAGGCGGCACCCGCACCCTGTGGGTGCGAGTACCGCCTTATCACTCCGGGGAGACCCCGCTGCTGTTACGCCTTGCGACGGCCCACGGCGAAGCCGTAGATGAGCAGAACGATGATGGATCCGCCGATGGCCAGGAGCCACGTCTGGATCGAGAAGAAGTCTTCAAGCGGTGCGCCGAAGAGGGCGCTACCGAGGAATCCGCCGAGCAGTGCGCCGACAACGCCGAGCAGAAGGGTGATGAACCATCCGCCGCCCTGGTTGCCCGGGAGGATCAGCTTGGCGATAGCGCCCGCGAGGAGGCCGAGAAGAAGGAATCCGAAAAACCCCATGGAGTGTCTCATTTCTGTTGGTGTGGGTACTGCTGGTGTTTCGGACGTGCTGTGCATGTCCGACCGGGCTCTTGCGAGCCGGCTTGATTACGCGGCCGGGAGCCTAAGCGACGTCGTTGTCGTCAGGTTCCTTGGCCACGTAAATGTCTGTGATGGTCACGTTCACGGTTGACACCGCGATTCCCACCAAACCTTCGATGGCTCGCGTCGTCGCGGCGCGGACCTGATCGGCGAGAGCCGTCAGGGGCACCGGATAGTCGGCGACGAGCACGATTTCGACGGCGACGTCGTCGTCGCTCACCGTGACGGAGATGCCGGGGTTGACGTCGGCACTGCTGATGGCGTCGAGGATCGCACCGAGGGCCCTGGTCGGCACGCTGCCCAGGGAGTGCACGCCCGGTACCTCGCGCACGGCCAGACCGGCCACCTTGGCGATGACGCTGTCCTTGATGGTCGTGACGCCCTCGCCCACCCTGTCGACAGCACCGTCGGTCACCTCACCGGCGTTTGCCGGCAGGGTGGTGGCCGAGGTCGGCTGCTCGGGGGTGCTACTGAACATCTGGAAACTCCTTGGTAGTCCTCGATGAGGGCAGAAATTGCATCGTCTAAGTTACGACGCAGCCCACGAGCGATTCGTCACGGATTCGCAGGAAAGTTTTTTCAGCGCCGAAGATCTACACTGATCTGGTACCACCCGCTGCCGAGACTGGAGATGTCATGAGCGCATCCACGAAGCCCACCGAGGAGCTGGCCGCGGCCGTCGAGCAGGTTCCGGGCGTTGACGAGCTGTACCCGGCAGCGCCCATCGTGGCCACCGTGGTGCACCAGGTCGTCGGGGCGCTCACGGCGAAGCCGACAGCTCCGGAATTCGTCACGCTGACCGAGACGGATGAGGGCGTCACCGCATCCGTCGCCATCGGCATCGCGGACGCTGACGCGGCGACCGAGGTCTGCCGCAGGGTCTACGACACCATCGAGGAGTACTTCGTCGAGTCAGGCGACCCTGCCGTGACGACGATCGAAGTGAAGGTGGCGCGGATCGGCTAGTACGCCGGCCGTCAGTGCGCTGACTGGATGGCGCGCAGCCGCAGCAGGACCTGGTCGCGCAGGTCCTCCGGAGCGGTCTCCTTGCAGGCCCGCTGCATCACCTCGGTGAGGGTGCGCCCGACGTGGTGTTCGCTCCGGCAGTCCGGGCAGTGCTCCAGGTGCTCACGGATGTCGATGGCGTCCTCCTTGCGGAGTTCGTTGTGCAGATATTCTTCGAGTTCGGCCTTGGCCTTCTCGCAACCGCAATCGGTCATTTTCCTGTGCTCCCGGATGTCTTCTTGATCGGTGCGCTCTGGCCGGTGCCGAGTCCGCGCTCGAGGGCGTAGCCCGCCAGCAGCTCGCGCAGCAGGCGGCGGCCACGGTGCAGGCGACTCATCACCGTTCCGATGGGTGTCTTCATGATTTCGGCGATCTCCTGGTAGGAGAAGCCTTCGACGTCGGCGAAGTACACCGCCAGACGGAAGTCCTCCGGGATCGATTGGAGGGCGTCCTTGACGGCGCTGTCGGGCAGGTGGTCGATCGCTTCGGCTTCCGCGGAGCGGCTCGACGTCGCCGTCGTGGATTCCGCGCCGCCCAGCTGCCAGTCCTCGAGGTCGTCGATGGTGCCCTGGTAGGGCTCGCGCTGCTTCTTGCGATAGGTGTTGATGAAGGTGTTCGTGAGGATCCGGTACAGCCACGCCTTGAGGTTGGTGCCCTGCTCGAACTGCTTGAACGACGCAAACGCCTTGACGAAGGTCTCTTGCACGAGGTCCTGGGCGTCAGAGGGGTTCCGTGTCATCCGCATCGCCGCTGCGTAGAGCTGGTCGATGAACGGCATGGCCTGTGCTTCGAACAGGTCCCGCGTGGCAGTTGTATCTGTTGTCATCACGGGCAATTCTAAGCCGTCGACGCCGCTGGGCGTCGCGGCCGTGCGTTCCATAAGCGTGGATGCGCTCACGTGACCTCCTGTGCCTCACTGTGTATCGGCAATCCCGACTATTCTGATAACCGATGTTGATCTCGAGATATTCCAAGCCGGAGTTCGATCCATACGGCGACAACTCGCCCGAAGAGACGGATGCCCTGTGGGCGGCCCCCGTCGCGCCGCGAGCGCTGACGGCCACCCTGTCGTTGCCCGGCTCCAAGTCGCTGACCAACCGTGAACTCGTCTTGGCGGCCCTGGCCGACGCACCCTCCCTGCTGCGCGCCCCGCTGCACTCGCGGGACAGCGACCTCATGGTTGCCGCACTGCGGCAGCTCGGCACAACCATCGAGTCCGTCGACGGTGACGGCGAATACGGCACCGACCTGCGCATCACACCCGGCGAGCTGTTCGGTTCCACCACCATCGACTGCGGTCTGGCCGGCACCGTGATGCGGTTCCTACCGCCGGTCGCCGCGCTCGCGCTGGGCCCGACCACCTTCGACGGTGACGCCGGCGCCAAACGCCGACCCATGAAGACGACGATCAGTTCACTGCGCGCGCTGGGCGCCGACATCAACGACGACGGTCGCGGCGCCCTGCCGTTCACCGTGCACGGCACCGGCGGCCTGGACGGCGGCGAGGTGACCATCGACGCGTCCTCCTCCAGCCAATTCGTGTCCGGCCTGCTGCTGGCGGCCCCCCGCTTCACCAACGGCCTGCGGCTGCGCCACTCCGGCGAGCGCCTGCCGAGCCTGCCGCACATCGAGATGACCATTCACACCCTTGCGCAGCGCGGCGTCACCGTCACCAGCACCGAGGTCGGCGTCTGGTCTGTCGAACCCGGTCCGATCCGCGGCACCGAGGTCGACATCGAACCCGACCTCTCCAACGCCGCCCCGTTCCTGGCCGCGGCGCTGGTCGCCGGCGGCAGCGTCACCATCACGGGCTGGCCGACCACGACCACCCAGGTGGGCGCCCACTTGGCCGAACTGCTGCCGCGCTTCGGCGCCACCGTCACCGTCGACGGAGACAGGCTCACGGTCACCGGCACCGGCCGGATCACCGGGGTGGACCTCGACCTGTCCACCGGCGGCGAGCTGGCCCCCACCCTGGTGGGCCTGGCCGCCCTGGCCGACTCCCCGAGCACCATCACCGGCATCGGCCACATCCGCCACCACGAGACCGACAGGCTCGCCGCCCTGGCGACGGAGATCAACAATCTCGGCGGCCACGTCACCGAGCTGCCGGACGGGCTCGCGATCGAACCGCGGCCGCTGCACGGCGGCACCTGGCACAGCTACGACGACCACCGGATGGCCACCACCGGAGCGCTGCTCGGGCTGGTCGTCGCGGGTGTCGAGGTGGAGAACATCGGCACGACGGCGAAGACCCTCCCCCAGTTCGCCGAGCTGTGGCACGGCCTGGTGTCCGGGCCGGTCGCTTCGTGACGGGCACAAAATGACCTGGTGGTCGAGCCCGGATGACGATGAGCCGGAGTTCGACGAATCGAGCGTGCGGATTCGCCCGGGCCGTAAGGGCACCAAACCGCGCACCAAGACCCGGCCGGAGCACGGCGACGCCCTGACCGGACGCATCCTCTCGGTCGACCGTGGCCGGTACACGGTGATGCTCGACGAGAACGAACCCACCGAACGCCGGGTCACCGCCGCGCGCGCCAGCGAGCTGCGTAAGCACGCCGTCGTGACCGGCGACCGCGTCGACATCGTCGGCGACACCACCGGCGCCGAGGGCAGCCTGTCCCGCATTGTGCGCATCGTGGCCCGCGAGACCCTGTTGCGCCGCAGCGCCGACGACACCGACGCCGTGGAGCGCGTGATCGTGGCCAACGCCGACCAGATGCTCATCGTGGTGGCCGCGGCCAACCCGGAACCGCGCATCCGTCTCGTCGACCGCTACCTCGTCGCCGCCTACGACGCCGGGGTCTCCCCCATCCTCTGCATCACCAAGACCGACCTCGCCGACCCCGCCGAGTTCCTGAACAACTTCGCCGGCCTGGACCTGCCCGTATTCCAGAGCCGCGACGACGCCATGCCCCTCGAGGAAATCTCCGCGGCGCTAGTCGGCCACGACACCGTCTTCGTGGGCCACTCCGGCGTGGGCAAGTCCACCCTGGTGAACGCCCTCGTGCCCGACGCCCACCGCGCCGTCGGCGTGGTCAACACCGTCACCGGCCGCGGCCGGCACACCTCGTCGTCGACGATCTCGCTGCGGCTCGAAACGGATGCCGGCCGCGGCTGGGTCATCGACACCCCCGGCGTGCGCTCTTTCGGCCTGGGCCACATCAACACCGACAACATCCTGCGCGCCTTCACCGACCTGGCCACCATCGCCGAGAAGTGCCCGCGCGGCTGCACACACCTGCCCAGCTCGCCGGACTGCGCCATCAACGAGGCCGTGGCTGCCGGGACCCTGGGCGACACCGGGAAGGCCCGCCTGGACTCGCTCCAGCGCCTCCTGGCCACCTTCGCGGCCGCGCCGGCGCACCGCCCGGGTGAGAACTGACCGGTAGCGTGGGTTCCATGACGGATTCCACGCGGCTCGCAGCCGGCGACACGGCCCCAGACTTCACCCTCACCGACCAGGACGGCGCGTCCGTCAGCCTGGCCTCCTATCGCGGCCAGAAGGTCGTGGTGTACTTCTACCCGGCCGCCATGACCCCGGGCTGCACCACCCAGGCCTGCGACTTCCGCGACAGCCTGGGCTCGCTCGCCGCGGCCGGCTACCAGGTGCTCGGCCTGTCCAAGGACACCCAGTCGAAGCTGGCGGCCTTCGCCGAGAACGATCACCTCACCTTCCCGTTGCTCAGCGATGAGGACCTCACCGTGCACCGCGCCTACGGGGCCTGGGGAGAGAAGAACCTCTACGGCAAAATCGTCACGGGCGTGCTGCGCTCGACCTTTGTGATCGACGAGGCCGGTCTGGTGACCCTGGCCCTGTACAACGTGAAGGCCACCGGCCACGTGGCCAGCCTGCGCAAGAAGCTCGGGATCTGACTAGGGCTCGCGGCGGCTCGTGGCCTCGACCACGCTGCGGGTCAACAGCAGCACGATCACGAGCACCGACGGGATGAGCAGCGCCCAGCCGAGGTCCGGCCTGGCGTAAAGACCCTGAAAACAGCCGATGGCGACGAAGACCTGGACCAGCTGCCAGGTCACCGCTGCCGCCCGGATCCAGGAACGCCCGCGGAGCGCGCCGACGGTGATGGCCGACACCCAGACCGCGGCGACGATGGTGAGCACCAGAATCGCCAGTGCGCTGGCGAAGGAGGCGGGCTGGTCGGTCAGTAGCTCCAGGATCAGCCACAGTACGGCCACCCAGAGCAGGGCGGCTTCGGCGGCCAGCAGCAGCACCAGGGCGATGAGCGCACGGGACCGACGGGCCGGCTTGGGCTCGTCCAGGCCGTCCTGGCTGGGGTCGAACGGTTGTCTCACAGCGATATCCCATACAAAACTATTGATTTGACATCCCTATTATGGGACCATATTTAAGGCCCGGTTGACGCTCACAGGGTGGTGAGCAGATCTCTTCGCAGATCTGACCTTCCTGCAAGCTGGGCGTCCCCGCATCTTCGGCCGATCGGCCAGGCATCCCCCCGCAATAAAGGAGCACCCCTATGGATTGGCGCGATAAAGCAGCCTGCCTTACCGCTGACCCGGAACTTTTCTTCCCGGTTGGTAACACTGGTCCCGCCGTCGACCAGATCGAGAAGGCCAAATCCGTTTGTGCCCGCTGCAACGTCACGGAGGTTTGCCTCCAGTATGCTCTCGAGACCGGGCAGGATTCCGGAGTCTGGGGCGGCCTCAGCGAAGACGAGCGCCGCGCCCTCAAGCGCCGCGCCGCCCGCGCCCGCCGCGCCTCCTAGAGCGTCTTCTCTGACTTCTAAACGGGCGAGCAGCTTCGGCTGCTCGCCCGTTTTGTTGTATCGTGACGCGGCGCCGCCGGTTGATTCGATCAGTCGAATTCCATGAAACGCAGCGGGATCTCGATGGTGACCTCTGTGCCGCTGTCCATCATGGTGTGCCAGTCGATCGTGCCGCTGAGCTCACCCTGAATGAGCGTGCGGACGATCTGGGTGCCCAGCCCGGACCCGACCTTGCCCTCCGGCATCCCCGAACCGTTGTCACGGACGCGCACGGTGAGGGTCTCCTCGTTGCGCTCGGCCTCGATGGCGACCTCGCCCTCCCGGCCGGCGAGTCCGTGCTCGACGGCGTTGGTGACGAGCTCGGTCAGTGCCAGGGCCAGCGGCGTGGCGTAGGCGCTGGGCAGGATGCCGAAGCTGCCGGACGACTTCGGATGCGCCGTGGTGTTGTGCGCGGAGGCCACTTCGGCGATCAGCAGCAGCACCCTGTCGAACACGGCGTCGAAGTCCACGTTCTGGCTCAGGCCCGAGGACAGGGTGTCGTGCACCACGGCGATGGCCGCCACCCGCCGCATGGCCTGGTTGAGGGCCTCGCGGGCGGTGTCGGAGTGGGTGCGGCGCGCCTGGATGCGCAGCAGCGACGCCACGGTCTGCAGGTTGTTCTTGACCCGGTGGTGGATCTCCCGGATGGTGGCATCCTTGGTGATCAGCTCGCGTTCCTGGTGCCGCAGCTCGGTCACGTCGCGGGAGAGCACGATGGCGCCGATCCGTTCGCCCCGATTGCGGATCGGGATGGCGCGCAGCGACACCGTCACCCCGCGGGCCTCGATGTCGGTGCGCCAGGGGGCCCGGCCGGTCACGACGAGAGGCAGGGACTCGTCGACCACGGCCTTGCCGGAGAGCAGGCTTGTCGTCACCTCGGCGAGCGACTCGCCCTCGAGTTCGTCGGCGAAGCCCATCCGGTTGAACGCGGAGAGCGCGTTGGGGCTGGCGAAGGTGGTGACACCGTCCAGATCCAGCCGGATCAGGCCATCCGACGCCCGGGGGGCGCCGCGCCGCGGACCGGTCGGGGCACCCAGGTCGGGGAAGTCGCCGGACGCGATCATGGCGAACAGGTCGTTCGCGCAGTCGTTGAAGGTCAGTTCCTGACGGCCGGGGGTTCGTGTCTCGCTGAGGTTGGTGTGCCGGGTGAGGACGGCGATGGGCTCCGGAGTGATCTCGGCGCCGCTGGAACTGATGCGGCGGCGCACCGGGATGGCCCGCACCCTGGTGGGGGTCTCCTCGTACCAGTCCGGCGCCGTGGTGTCGATGATCTTCGCGGTGTCGAAGGCCTCGGTCACTTGCTTGCGCCATTCGGCCTTGATCTCCTGGCCCACGAAGTCCCGGTAGAACAGGGTCGCGGCGCTGGACGGCCGGGCGTGGGCGACGGCGACGAAGCTGCCGCCGAGGGTCGGGACCCACACGACGATGTCGGCGAAGGCGAGGTCGGCCAGCAGCTGGCCGTCGGAGACCAGCATGTGCAGCCAGTCGACGTCCTCCGCGCTGTTGCGGCCTTGGGCAAGTACGAGATCACTGAGCGTCGACACGTGACCAGCCTATGTGGTGCCGCAGCGGCGGATACGCCATGCTCTCGATATGACCTCTGCTGTTCCTCCGACTCCCGCATCGCCCGCCCGGCGAGACCCGGCGCTCTGGGTGGTCCTGGGCCTGATCGTCCTTCTCGTCGCGGTGGCTCTCGTCGTGGTGTTCACCAGGAGCGAGCCCGCCCTCCTCGACGCCGGCACGCCCGGCGGGGTGGTGCAGCGATATTCGACGGCGGTGTTGGACGGCGATGAGACGAGCGCGGCCCGCTACCTGAGCGCTGCCGCGCTGGCGGACTGCGACAGCGGAGAGACCACGGCGGACTCGTCGGCCACCGACGACATCCGGATCAGCCTCGTCGACACCACCGAACGAGGCTCGACCGCCGACGTGCGGGTGCTGATCGTCACCTCGTACGGCAGCGGCCCGTTCGGGTCGTCGGAGTATGAATCAGAGGAGGCCTTCGAGCTGGCGCGGGTCGACGAAGACTGGCTCATCGACGAGGCGCCCTGGCGACTCACCGTGTGCCCGCCTCGCAGCCAGGGAGACACCCCGTGACCGCGATGACGGCGGCGACCCCGCCGCGTCCAGGTGCCGCACCGATCGTGCGCAGAGTCGTGGTGTACACGATCCTCTTCGTGCTGGTGGTGCTCACGGCGAGCGGTCTGAGCGACCTGCTGGGCCGACTGCTCGACGTGGTCACCGGTGAGCAGCTCGCCGGCACCGACACCGTCGGCCTTGCGGTGTCGCTGACCTTCACCCTGATCGCGGGACCGTTGGCGGCGGTTCTGGGCTGGTTCGCCTGGCGCCGCCTGGCCGAACCGCCGGAGCGGGCGTCGCTGGCCTGGGCGTTGTACCTGGTGGGCATGGGCACGCTCGCCCTGGTCGTTTCGGCCACGGCGCTGTTGAGCGCCGCCGCCGCCGCGGTGACCGCTGAGGCCGTCACCGCCGCGACGGCGACGGGTCTGGTCTGGGCGGGCGTGTGGGCCGGGCACGGGTTTGTGCTGCGCCGAACCGACCGGCGGCCCACCCGGCTGCCCGGCACCGCCGCGGTGCTCGGCGGCACGTTCGGGCTGGTGATCGGGGCCGGCGGCGCGGTGACGGCGCTCACGATCCTCGTGGACGAGGCCCTTGCCGTCGGGCTGGGCACGGATGCGGCCGGGTCGGTGGGGTCGCCCTGGTGGACCGGGGCCGTGCAGGCCCTGGTCTGGGCGGCCGGCGGCGCTCTGGTCTGGTGGTGGCACTGGCGCCGCGACGGTGGCCGCTCCGCCGGGACCGCCCTGGCCGGGGTGGCCCTGGTCGGCGTCGGCATCCTCGGTGGTGCCCTGCTGACCCTGGCCGGTATCGGCACCGTCGTGTTCGTGCTGCTACGGCTGGCCGTCGACCGCACCGACGCCGTTGCGGTGGTGTGTGAGCCGCTGGGGCCGGCGATTGCTGCGGCCCTCGCCGGCGGCCTGATCTGGGTCTATCACCGCGGGGTGGTGCATCGGCGGACGCCCGCCGTGCGCCAGGCGAGCACCCTCGTGACCAGCGGAATCTCACTGGTCGCCGCCGCGACCGGGCTCGGCGTCATCGTGAACGCGCTCCTGGCCACCGTGACCACTCCGCTGGCCGGGTCGGACCCCCGCACCCTGCTGCTCGGCGGCATCAGCTCGCTGCTGGTCGGCGGGCCGGTGTGGTGGCTCACCTGGCGGCCGGCCGCCGAGCCGGCGGCCGACCCTCGCCGTTCCGCCGGCCGCAGCGTCTATCTCGTGGTGGTGTTCGGCATCAGCGCCATCGTCGCCCTGATCACACTCCTGGTCATCGGCTTCCGGCTTTTCGACACCGTTCTGGCCGGCGACCCCGGGCTCCTGGATCGTATCCGGGCGCCCCTCGGCTTGCTCGTGGCCACGGCTCTGGTGGCGGGATATCACTTCACGGTCTGGCGCCGGGACCGAGCCGCGGTCGCCGCGACCGCTCCCCCGGCTCCACCTGCCAGTGCCCCGGCCGCCCCGCCGGCCGGGGTGGTCGGTGAGCTGGTGCTGGTGATGGGTCCCGGCGCGGAACCCGTCGTGGCGCACCTGCGCCGGCTCACCGGCGCACCCGTGGTCTATTGGCAACGGGCCGGCGGTGCCGCGGTGTTGCCGGATCCGGCGCACGTCGAGCAGGCCATGCACGGCGTCAGCGGCGACAGGGTCCTGCTGATAGTCGGCGTCGACGGCGCACTCACGGTGATCCCGGTGGCGGCGGCTCAGGTGGCCTGAGCCGTTCGCCGCCAGGCGAAGACCCGTCGCCACGGCCGCCGGGCGGGGTGGGCATCCGGGGTCGGCAGCAGTTCGTCGCGGACGAGGGCGAGGATGCCCAACCGGGCCGGTGACCGCGGCGCCGCGTCCCGCAGGGTGCGCCCGGACAACACAGCGGCATCAACCCCGGCCTGGTCATGCGGCACCAGGACGGCCGCGTCGATGCCGCCGAACCGGCGCAGCGCACTGCTCACCTGGGCGGCGGGAGCCGGGCCGACGGCGCTGGAGCGCACCCTGTTCATCACGACGTGCACCCGATGGGTGCTGATCACGTCGGTGAGATCGCTCCAGGCGCGCAGGAACCTGGCCATGCCGACAGGGTCGGCCAGGCCGCAGGCCACCACCCGGTCGGCGATCCCCAGGGCGGCCAGTGTCGCCGCGTTGCGGCGGGGCGCGAACAGGTCGCTCGAGATCTCCTCGTCGCTCTCCAGACTGAACCCCGTGTCGAGCACCACGTAATCGGCCCAACGCCGCAACGCCGAGATCGTGCCGCTGACCCGTTCCGCCGACAACTCGGGCCACCTGGACGGTCGTCCGATCCCGGTCAACACCCAGAAGGCGCCGCGCGGCGAGTTGTAGCGGTGGGCGATACGTTCCAGTTCGACCGGCGTGAGGGTGTCGGAACCGGACAGCCGGCAGGCCGCCGCGAAGCCCGGCGCCTCATCGAGGAGGCCCAGGCTGGGCGCTATCGAACCGCTGTAGGTGTCGACGTCCGCCAGCACCACGGTGTGTCCCGCCGCCGCGATCTCCGCCGCGATATTGATGGCCAGGGTCGTGCGGCCGGGAGCCCCGGCCGGGCCCCACACCGCGATCACGGTGCCCGATCCGGTGAGTCCCGCGGTGACGTCGTCGTCGGATGAGAACGGGTCGGATTCGATCGGGTCGCCGGCCGCCGAGCCGGCGGTGGAGATGTCGGCCCCGGGTCGGCGGCGGGCCCGACGCGCCTCCGGCCGATCGGCTCGCCGGTCCTCTTTCGCCCGGCGTCCGGAGCCGGACCGTCGGGGCAGAGCGGGAGGGACGGCGGCGGGCGGCGGGTCATCGTCGATGCGCAGCGGGATATCGCCGCCCTCCGTCAGCACGCGTTCGATGTCGGCCCAGGCTGCCTCGGCGGCGACGACCTCATGCAGCCCCAGCTCGGCGGCGTAGCGGCGCTCCGCTTCCGTCGCGGCGAGGGCCACGACGCGGATGCCGTTCGCGTCGCTGGCCGCGAGCACCTCGATGGTCAGGGTGCCGGCCGTGGCTCCCACTATCAGCGCCTCGGGGTCGTGCCTCTCGATCGCCGCGAGCAGTTCGCGCACGTTCGCCGGCCGGGCGATGATCACGTGCCCGTGCTCGATGATGTCGGCGAGCAGCCGGTCCTCGGTCTCCCGGTCCAGGGCCAGGGCTAGCAGCGTCATGGTCAGCCTCCGATCGGGGCGTTCACGGCCACGAGGGACAGGGCCTCGTCGTTGGCAATCGCCTCCAGCACGGCCGCGACCTTGTCCTTGGGCACGAGCACCTCCACGGCTCGGCCGTCGCCGGACTGGATCAGTCCGGACGGCTCCAGGATGCGCACGATGGCCGCACGACCGACGAGGACGGCCGGAGGGCCGAACAGGCCGCTCTCGACCTCGCCGGCGGACCACACATCCACGACGGACCCGGCCGCCAGGCTCGTCGACAGCCTCCCGCGCAGGTCGAGGACCAGGCTCGTGACGGCCTCGCCCGCCCGGGTTCCCACGGCGGAGGCCGGGACGAGTTCGCCGGCGGTGACGGTTCGCGTTACGACCAGGCCGTCGGCGGGGACCAGGGAGGGGGTGAGGTACAGCTCCACAGCCGCCCCGATCCGCACGTCGGTCTCGACCAGGTCGGCCGCGTCCAGACGATCGCCGACGGCCAGCGGCACCCGGGCCGCATACACCGCGACGGTGCGGTCGCTGCCGGCCACCACGACACTGACCCCGACGATGGAGGCCACGACGAGAACCAGGCCGAGTGCGAACCGCGGATCGAACCAGAACCGGGTCTTCGTCGATGTCGTCGGTCGGCCCGAATTGGCCGGCTGCCCTGTCCTCATCCGTGCACCTCGTCCGCTGTCTTATCCACTGTCTCGCCAGGTTCAGGCTGGCTACCATCGTGACGGGACCTGGAGCCGCGCGCTGAAGTTATCCACAGGTCGGCCGCTCACCCCACGGGATCGGCGAACACGACGGATAATCGTTCTCATGAGCGATCCCGTATCCTCCGCATCCGTGGGCCGATTCCTGACGCTCGCCGATACCGCCCAGATCCTGAATCTTTCGCTCGCCGCCGCGAATGATTTGGTGCGAACCGGTGAGCTGCCCGCCATCCGCATCGGCGCCACCGGTGCCTGGCGGGTGGAGCGGGTCGTTCTCGAGTCCTACATCGAGGCGAAGTACGAGGAGGCCCGCCGACTGTCGCTCTGGGAGCAGTCCGACTTCGGCAACATCCCCGAGCTGTCCGGAGGCCGGATCCTGCGGCCCGATGAGCTCACCGATCCCCCATCGGGTGACGCGCCCTGATCGTCTCAGTCCAGGCGCACCAGGTGGATCTGGTTCAGCGGCACGATCCGGTACTGCCGCACCTCACCGGCCCGTCTGAGGGTTCCCGGCGCGTGCACCGCCAGGTCCACATGATCCCGGCCCACCCTGTCGATGGTCCCGGTCACCGGCCCCACCCCGGTCTGGATCTGCAGGCTCTTGCGGCGCCGGCACAGATCTCGCAGAACGAACGAGAGGCCGATGCGGTCGACGAGCCGGGCCGGCGCCCCGGTTTCGGCCGCCAGCGAGTCCGGCACCTGATCGGGCTGCAGGATGACCGCGCCGATACCCGCAAACGGGAGAATGCACTGCGGGCTGCCGGTACCGGCTTCGAGGAGGTCGGCGGCCAGCCAGTCCCTGCCGAATGTGGTCGGTCGCACCGTGAGGACCTGACCGTCGACAAGCACCACCCTGAGCACCCGTGACGGTGCCGGACCGTTGACCACGCCGGTCAGCCGTTGACGGAGCGCTAGCCGGCCCAGGCGCAACCGCTCCTCCTCGGCGCGCAGCTCGAGGTCCTCGGCGTTCAACTCGTTCTCGAGCTGACCTTCGAGGTCGTCGAACAGATTGTCCCAGCGCACACCCCGACGGTAGTCGGCTGGCAGCCTCCGATGCTGACGTTATCCACAGCCGCCCTGACAAGCCTAGACAGACCCGTTTTCGGGTGGTTGAGTGTCGCCCAAGGCCTCAGCCATCTCGGGGTCGATCCGGTGTTCCACCCGTTAGACAGCCACATCAGCCCGCTCTCCTCGTCGACACCACGGATCCATGCATCTGGAGCAACCCATGAGCGATCCACTTGCCGAGCCCGACCCCCACCTTTCGCCGTCTGCGAACGGCCCCAATCCCCGGGGCGCTCCCCCCGGCGCGGCCGCTCCCGACGTCACCCGCGAGTCCGCCGAGGGATTCCAGTCCGACGACTTCTTCGACCATCAACCGACGTCCCGCGCCGTGCTCCCCGATCCGGAGCCTCTGCTGATCAACCTCACCCGGTGCGTCATCGAGGTCCTGGCCGGCGCCAGGGAGCTCGACCAGCTGGCTCGCTGGGTGAGCGACGACGTCTACCGGCACCTGCTCAAGCGGGTGGTTCTCTCGGCCAGGGCCCGCGCGGTCAAGGGGCAGCGCGCGCAACGCCCCGCCATCACGATCGGCCGGGTGACCATCAACGAACCCAGGGACGGCATCATCGAGGCCGTCGTGATCGTGCACAGCAAGGTGCGCGTGCGCGCCGTCGCCGTGCGCTTGGAAGGCTTGGACAACCGCTGGCGGGCCAGCGCCATCAACGTGCTCTGACCCCGCGGACGACCCTGCGGCCGGCCAACTGTTGCCCGAGCGGACAACTGTGCCCGGTGTACGGGACGCAATTGTCCGCACCGGGCACAGTTGTTTGGCCGCGTGCGGCCTACTTCTTTTTGCCCTGGGTGCGACGCTCGGCGCGGTTGTTGGCCGCCGGGGTGTCGGACTCGGCGCGCTGGCCGAAGGCACCGCGCTGCGGCGGGCCGGCCGGCACGGCCGGCTCAGCATCGGCGACGGCGGGCGCGGCGGCTCGGCGGGCACGGTCCGTCGCGGCCTGCTGGATCTGGCCGCGCTGGTTGCGCACCTCGACTCCGCCGGAGTCGCTCGGGGCGGTGTAGCTCAGCTTCTCCTGGCCCGACTCGGCCGGAGGGGTCAGGCCCTTGGCGGCGACGATCGGCGCGTCGACGGCACCGGCCGGCTGGGACACCTCGACCTCGAGGTTGAACAGGAACCCGACGGTCTCTTCGCGGATCTGGCCCATCATCTGCTGGAACATGGCGAAGCCCTCACGCTGGTACTCGACCAGCGGGTCGCGCTGCGCCATCGCACGCAGGCCGATGCCGTCCTTGAGGTAGTCCATCTCGTAGAGGTGCTCACGCCAGCGCCGGTCGATGACCGAGAGCACCACGCGGCGTTCGAGTTCGCGCATCGCGGGTGAACCGAGCGATTCCTCACGGCGGGCGTAGGCGACCTTGGCGTCGGAGATGATCTCCCGGCGCATGAAGTCGCGGTTGATCTTGCCCTTGTTGCCGGCTTCGGAGATGACCTCGTCGATGGTGAGGCCGACGGGGTAGAGGGTCTTCAGCTCGGTCCACAGGGCGTCGAAGTCCCAGTCGTCGCCGTTGCCTTCGCCGGTGTGGACCTCGAGCACCTCGTCGATGACGTCTTCGAGGAACCGCTGGGTGCGTTCGTGCAGGTCGTCACCCTCGAGGATGTGCCGGCGGTCGCTGTAGATCGCTTCGCGCTGGCGGTTGAGCACGTCGTCGTACTTGAGGACGTTCTTGCGGATCTCGGCGTTGCGGCCCTCGACCTGCGACTGGGCGCTGCGGATGGCACGGCTGACCACCTTGGACTCGATGGCCATGTCGTCGGGAACACCCTGGCGGCCCATCAGACTTTCGGCGGCGCCGGCGTTGAACAGGCGCATCAGGTCGTCGGTGAGCGAGAGGTAGAACCGGCTCTCGCCCGGGTCGCCCTGGCGGCCGCTGCGGCCGCGCAGCTGGTTGTCGATGCGGCGGGACTCGTGGCGTTCGGTGCCGAGCACGTACAGTCCGCCGGCGGCGATGACCTTGTCGGCCTCCTCGGAGACCTCGACCTTGACGGCGGCGAAGACGTCGTCCCACTCTTTTTCGTATTCGTCCGGCGTCTCGACCGGGCTCAGGCCCTTGGCGTTCATCGCGGCGACGGCGAGGAATTCGGCGTTGCCGCCGAGCATCACGTCGGTGCCACGGCCGGCCATGTTGGTGGCGACGGTGACCGAGCCCAGGCGGCCGGCCTGGGCGACGATCGCGGCCTCACGGGCGTGGTTCTTGGCGTTGAGGACCTCGTGGCGCACGCCCTTCTTCGCCAGCAGGCGGGAGAGGTATTCGCTCTTCTCGACGCTCGTGGTACCGACCAGGACCGGCTGTCCGTTGGCGTGGCGCTCGACGATGTCCTCGACGACCTGGCCGAACTTGGCCTCTTCGTTCTTGTAGATCAGGTCGGACTGGTCGATGCGCTGCATCGGCTTGTTGGTGGGGATCGCGACGACGCCGAGCTTGTAGGTGCTCATGAATTCGGCGGCTTCGGTCTCGGCGGTTCCGGTCATGCCGGAGATCTTCGAGTACAGGCGGAAGTAGTTCTGCAGGGTCACGGTGGCCAGGGTCTGGTTCTCGGCCTTGACCGCGACGCCTTCCTTGGCCTCGATCGCCTGGTGGATGCCCTCGTTGTAGCGGCGGCCCATCAGGATGCGGCCGGTGTGCTCGTCGACGATGAGCACCTCGCCGTTCATCACGACGTAGTCCTTGTCCTTCTTGAACAGGGCGTTGGCCTTGATGGCGTTGTTCAGGAACGAGATCAGCGGGGTGTTCGCGGATTCGTAGAGGTTGTCGATGCCGAGGTAGTCCTCGACCTTTTCGATGCCGGGTTCGAGCACTCCGACGGTGCGCTTCTTCTCGTCGACCTCGAAGTCCTCGTCGACGACGAGGCGCTTGGCGAGGCTGGCGAACTCGGTGAACCAGCGGTTCGCCTCCCCCGATGCGGGTCCGGAGATGATCAGCGGGGTGCGGGCCTCGTCGATGAGGATCGAGTCGACCTCGTCGACGATCGCGAAGTAGTGACCGCGCTGCACCATGTCGCTGGCCTGCCAGGCCATGTTGTCGCGCAGGTAGTCGAAGCCGAACTCGTTGTTGGTGCCGTAGGTGATGTCGCAGGCGTACATCTCGCGACGCTGCGCGGGGGTCTGTCCGGAGACGATGCATCCGGTGGTCATGCCCAGGGCGCGGAACACGCGGCCCATCAGTTCGCTCTGGTAGCTGGCCAGGTAGTCGTTGACGGTGATGACGTGCACACCACGGCTGGTGATGGCGTTGAGGTAGGCCGCGGTGGTGGCGACGAGGGTCTTGCCCTCACCGGTCTTCATCTCGGCGATGTTGCCCAGGTGCAGGGCCGCGCCGCCCATGAGCTGCACGTCGAAGTGCCGCAGGCCCAGGGTGCGGGTGGAGGCCTCCCGTACGGCGGCGAACGCCTCGGGCAGCAAGTCGTCCAGCGACTCACCGCCCGAGTAACGCTCACGCAACTGCACGGTCTCGTTCTTCAGTTCCTCATCACTGAGGGTGCTGAAGTCGTCTTCCAGCGCATTGATGGCCTTTGCGTAGCTCTCGAGTCGACGCAGAATGCGCCCCTCGCCAACACGAAGAACTTTTTCCAGTATTCCGGCCACGAATGCACTCCACTAGTCGTCACGGCGTGAGAACACGCCTGTCGTCCGGTCGGACGCACGTAGCGCCGACCTAGCCGGCAACTATAGCAATGCTAGTTGGTCAGGAGCTGGACCCGCTGGACACTGACGCCAGCTCTCTCGCTGCGTCGGAGTTCGGGTCCAGTTCGATGACACCGTAGTCCCAGCCTTTGCGCCGGTAGACGACGCTGGGCCGGTGGGATTCGGCATCCTGGAACAGGTAGAAGTCGTGGCCGACGAGCTCCATGAAGTACAGGGCATCGTCCACGGTCATCGGCGCGGCAGAGAAGACCTTTCGACGGATGACCACCGGGCTGTAGACCTCCTCGGCTTCTTCGGTCTCGCCTGCCTCGTCGGAGACGACCTGGATCGCCCCGGTGCGCACGCGCTCCAGGGTCTCAACGTCGGCCGGGACGATGTCGATCACGGCGAAGCCTGACGACGACGCCTCGTGCAGCGAGGTGGGGCGGTGCGCGCCCCCACGGTGCACCTTCCGGCGGTCCTTGGCTCGACGCACCCGTTCCAGCAGCCTGCCGAGGGCGATGTCGAAGGCCGCGTACTTGTCGCTGCCCTCGGCTTCGGCCCGGACGATGGGCCCCTTGCCGATGAGCGTGAGTTCGACGCGGTCGTTACCGGCGGCGCCGCTCTTCTCGGTGTGACGACTGACCTTGATTTCCAGGGCGAGGGCCTTGTCGGCGAGGCCGGCGATCTTCTCGGCCTTCTCCGTCGCATATTCCCGGAAGCGATCAGTGATCCCCAGGTTGCGTCCAACGATGTTAGTTTCCATGACGACCTCCAGATCTGGCGAACCGCCCCTGATCCGGGCGATTGGTACGCGCCTTTGGCACAACCGTAGTCGTGCCAGCTGGATAAGTCACAGCTTTTGTCAATCAGTTTCCCGTGAACGATGAATGTCGGGATGGTGCCGTCGTGTTTCCGCGACGGTCGCCGCTCCGACCACCTCACCGCCGGCCTGTCGGAGGGCGCGCCGGGCCTCCAGCAGGGTGGCGCCGGTGGTCACGATGTCGTCGACGAGCAGGATCCGACTGCCGGCAAGCGGCCTGGTCGCCACCAGCGTTCCGCTGCGGTTGTCCATCCGCTGCTGCCGGCCCAACCCGACCTGGTCCGCGACGCCGGCACGCGGCCGCAGGAGCGCGCTCCCGCGGAGGCCGGCCCGGCCGAGGAGCAGGTCGACGGGGTGGAACCCGCGCGCCCGCCAGGCTCGGCGGGAGGACGGCACGGTGACCAACACGATGCCACCGGAGACCTGGGTGGGCTCTGCGGCGACCAATGCCGCCCCCACGGCCAGGCGAAGCGCCACGGCGAGCGCCGGCGCGGCATCCGTTCGACCGCCGTCCTTGTACGCCACCAGCACCCGGCCCACAACGCCGGTGTACTCCAACGCGGACCAGACCGTGAGGTCCTCCCGGTAGACCGCCCTCGGCTCGGCGCGCAGCGCGCTCAGGCAGGCGGCGCAGAGCGCCCGGTCCGGCGTGCCGCAGCCGCTGCACTGGGTGGGCATCAGCACCGCCCAGGCATCGAGGACGGCGGCACGGGTTGCCGCGCGCACCGTTTGCATCACCCGCCGGTCGCTGGTCATCCGGTCAGACTCTCGCGTCGGGGTGACCCCGGCGGCCTGACGGGCTCACCTGTGCAGTTGTCGGCGGCCGCAGCGACTGGGGAGGAGAGGCGGCTCAGCCGCCGGTACCCTGCTGGGTGGCCACGAGGGTGACCCCGTCGATGCGTTCCTGCCAGCCGATGCCGCGCTGCACCAGGAGCGAGCCCTCCACGGACAGTGCCCGCAGGTCGCGCAGCAGGTTGCTGCCCGTTATCGAGCGGATTCCCGTCGACGACTCGAGCTGCTCGCTGGTGCCGCCGATCTCGTGGGACACGACGCGACTTTCTCCGTCCGGCTGCAGGCTCAGGTACGCCACCGTTGCCTGGTCGACCCAGGTCGCATCCATCGGGATTCCGGCGTCGGTGGCCAGCTGCACGGGGTCGCCCAGGCCGACCGGAGCACCGTTCTCCCGCAGCACACCGGCCACCACGAGGCGCAGCTCGCCGGCCGCGCTCAGCAGCGCGATCACCCGGGTGCCGTCGCGGGAGACCTTGAGCGCTGTGATCGCCGAGGAGTCCAGCCAGGGCGTCGGAATGGCCTGCGCCGCGCCCTGAGTGTTGTACACGAAGAGCTCGTTGGGCCGGTCTCCCGGCACCGACCAGACATAGCCGGAGCCGTCGATGGACGGGGCGATGAGGTTTTGCCGCGGATCGAGCAGCCTGGCATCCTCGCCCACCCTGACTCCGTAGACCCCGGTGGCGGTGAGGGCGGCAGCCGCCGTCTGCGACGGTGACAGCGTGACCGCACTGGGTGCGAGGGCGGCGACGGACTCCGACAGCCCTGGCAACAGGTTGATCGTCTTGCCGGTCGCGGCGAGGAACCCGAACTCCCCATCGCGCAGCACGAGGGCCCGCGCATCCACCCGGGGGTTCACCACGGGTTCGTTCGCGCCGAGCGCGGCGATGTCTTGAGAGTTCCGGTTGATCGTGACCGTGACCGTGAGCCCGCTGGGAAGGCTGTTCTCCAGCTGGCTCTTCATCCGCTGCAGGGTCAGCCTGTCGGCGTTCAACGCCTCGCTGTTCAGGTCCACCTTGGCGTCCCTGGCCACCACCGTGACGGCGTCGGCGGTGAGGGCGGTGCCCTCGGGGAACGCCGACGTCACCGCGCCGGCGAGCCACTCACTGGGTCCGCTGAGCACGCCGTTGACGATCTTGGTCGGCAGGGACGTCCCACGCGGGTACCACCGCACGTCGGGCACCAGGAATTGGAAGTCCGGGTCGAAGAAATAGAGCGACTGGGCGCTGAAGACGTCCTCGAAGGTGTTCTGGTCGAGTACGGTGCCGTTGGGCGCCGCACTGATCCGCCACTCGCCGTCCACCTGCGCGAATTGGTAGCGGAGTTGCACATTCGCCGACGCGGCGTCGCCGTGGTACTCACCGATCGCGTTGACCTCGGCCACCGGTCGCACAGACACGAGCATCGTGCTGTCGTCGACGGGGACGACGATGCGCCCAGACCCGTCTTCAACGGTGACACCGGTGTCGGACTTCCAGGTGTCGCTGAAATCCGCCGTCAGGAACTCCCTGGCGATCTCGTAGTTGTTGTCCGGGCTGGTGGCGGCGCCGATGAATCCGGTCAGGATCTCCTCCATCGAGGCCCCGTCCCGTGGTCGGTCCGGCAGGAAGACCGGGGCCGGGTTCTCCCCGGCCACCACGTCCTGGCCGGTCTGCACTGCCCCGGTGCGCGGAATGCTCGAGCAGCCGCCGAGCAGGAGGGCCATCGCGGTGACGACGGCGACGAGCCTGGCCGGGCTACGCATAGTGGTCTCTTCTCGGTTCGGCGTGGGACGACACGAATCCGGCGGTGTCGGCATCCGCCGGCGGCAGCGGGTTGGGCGACACCGTCAGCGCGACGCCGGTTGTGCGGGGCAGGGTCAGCCTGAAGCAGGACCCGGCGCCGGGACTGGACCAGACCTGAAGCCAGCCGCGGTGGGCGGCGGCATCCTCCAGGGAGATGGCCAGGCCGAGCCCGGTGCCGCCGATCGTGCGTTTACGGGACGGGTCAGCCCGCCAGAACCTGTCGAACACGTGGGTGATCTCGGCCTGGGTCATGCCCATTCCGTAATCCCGTACCGACAGCGCCACCGCCGATTCGTTGCTGTCCACCGACACGACGATCGGTTTGCCCTCGCCGTGCTCGATGGCATTGCCGATGAGGTTGTTGACGATGCGGCGCACCCGTCGTGGGTCCATCTCCGCGGCCAGGTGCCCGCCGGGCGCGGCCAGCCTGATCTCGCTCCCCTTGGAATCTCCGAGTGAGCGCATGCCGTCGATGACGTCCTCCGCGAGATGCACAAGATTGGTGGGTTCGGATTCAAGCTCGACGGACCCGGCGTCGTAGCGGCTGATCTCGAGCAGGTCCGCCAGGAGCAGCTCGAAACGTTCCACCTGGGTGTGCAGCAGTTCCGCGGTGCGTTCGGTGGCCGGCGGGAAGCTGGCCCGCTGGTCGTAGAGGAGGTCTCCGGCCAGGCGGATGGTGGTGAGGGGGGTGCGGAGCTCGTGCGAGACGTCGGACACAAAACGTTGCTGCACCTCGGACAGGTCGGCCAGTTCCTTGATCTGGCTCTGCAGGCTGTCGGCCATGCCGTTGAACGAACGGGCCAGCGTCGCGATCACATCCTCGCCCTTTTCGGGGATCCGCACGCCCAGGTCACCGGAGGCGAGTTTCTGGCTGGTCTGGGCAGCCACCTGGATCGGGGCGACCACGAAGCGCACCACGATCCAGGTGACCGCTCCGATCAACACCATCAGGGCCAGGCCGGCACCGCCCAGGGTCCGCTGCACGAACAGCAGCGTCGATTCGGCGTCGGCGAGGCTGTAGCCGATGTACAGCTCGTAGCGCCCGGCGACGGGGACCGTGATCTGGGAGCCGACGACGATTCCGGGCACCGACGAACCGTCGTCGGAGGCCAGAGTCACCGACTGCCAGAACTGCCCGTCGGCGTCGTCCTGCACGGCCTCCCGGAGTTCCGGCGAGATGACCGCGGTGGATGATCCGAACGTGGAGGAGTCCTGGGGTGCCACGGTCGACGATTCCTGCCCCGGCACCCTGAAGACGGCGACCAGCCGGCTCGACGACGCGGCGGAGATCGAGGTGCGGGCTGACTCCAACAGCGTCTGCACCTGCACCCGGTCGACGGCATCCGAGGAGTCCAGGATTCCCTGGGCGGCGCTGGTGGCCCGGTTGGAGTCCACCAGAATCTGAGTCAGCCGCGACTGGAACAGGTCGTTGCCGACGCTGACCGACATGTACACGCCGACCAGTCCAATGGCGGCGCCCGACGCCAGCACGGTGATGGCGACGGTGCGGAACTGCAGGGAGGAGCGCCAGCTGCGCCGCAGCTGCTGGGCGAGGCGGCGCCACGATCCCCACGATCGCCAGTCCAGCCTGAACACGTCCAACCGCGCAGCCACCGGGCCCCTAGCTGGCGGCGCCGGCGCGGTAGCCGACTCCGCGCACGGTCATCACGATGCGCGGGTTGTCAGGGTCGTCTTCGACCTTGGCGCGCAGACGCTGAACATGCACATTGACCAGCCGGGTGTCGGCCTTGTAGTGATAGCCCCAGACCTGTTCGAGGAGCATCTCACGGGTGAAGACCTGGGCTGGTTTGGAGGCCAGCGCCAGCAGCAGGTCGAATTCCAGCGGTGTCAGGTTGATGCTCTGCTCGCCGCGCTTGACCTCGTGGCCGGCGGCGTCGACGACGAGGTCGCCGATCTGCAGACTGGCGGGCGTCTCCACCGGGACCGGTCGCAGCCGGGTACGAATCCGGGCTACGAGCTCCTTGGGGTTGAACGGTTTGACCATGTAGTCGTCCGCGCCGGATTCCAGCCCCTTGACCACATCGGTGGTGTCCGACTTCGCCGTCAGCATGATGATGGGGGTGCCGGACTCGGCCCGGATCAGGCTGCACACCTCGATGCCGTCCAGCCCGGGCAGCATGAGGTCGAGGAGCACCAGGTCGGGTACGACGCTGTGGAACGCGTCAAGGGCCTGCGCCCCGTCCGCGCAGAAGTGCGGCTCGAAGCCCTCGCCCTGCAGGACGATGCCGATCATCTCAGCGAGTGCGGGGTCATCGTCGACAACCAAAATGCGTGAGTTCATTGATCCGTTTTCCGCCCGGTCACCGGGCAATAACGCGCACGACACGGGCAATCTCTGGCACAAGAATAGTCGACACGGCTCCGAGATATCGCGCAGGCCACACAGTGCAGTCCGGGTATGCCAGCATGGAGGCGTGACGGACCCAGACTGGCACCCCCCGACCACCTCCTCCGGTGTACCTCGCTACGGCGAATACGCCCCGACGGGTGCGCCCGGCACCCCTCCGGCGGCACCGTCCGGCGGCTACCGGCCCAGTGCGCCGCCGGCCTGGACCCCGCCGCCCAAGCCCGGTCTGATTCCGCTCCGCCCGCTGGGCTTCGGTACCCTGCTCGGCGCTCCCTTCCAGGTTCTGCGGCGCAATCCCAAGGCCACCTTCGGCAGCGCACTGATCGTGCAGGGCGCCACACTCCTGGTGACCCTGGTCGTCGTCGGCCTGGTGAGTTTTTTCGCCCTCAGCCGGGTCGCCTCGGCGCCGGTCGATGAACAGGATGCCGTCGAGGCCGGCGCGATCCTCACCATCGTGCTGTCCGCCCTGATACCTGTCGCCCTGGCCATCGTCGCGTCGGCACTTCTGCAGGGCGTGATCGTGCTCGAGGTGTCCCGGGCGACCCTGGGTGAGAAGCTGCGCCTGGGCGCGCTGTGGCGCCAGGTGGGTCGGCGGGTGTGGCCACTGGTCGGCTGGACCCTGCTGCTCAGCGCGGCGCTGCTGGTCGGCGTGCTGCTCATCGGTGGACTGGTCTTCGTGTGCGTCCTCCTGGGCGGCGGGTGGATCGCGGCGGCCGTGATCGTCGGTGTCTTTGGCGGACTGGGGCTTGTCGCCCTGGGAGCCTGGGTGAGCACCAAGACCGCCGTCGTCCCGAGCCTGATCGTGCTGGAACGGTTGGGCATCGGGCAGGCGATCCGGCGTTCCTGGTCGTTGACGGGCGGATTCTTCTGGCGCACCCTGGGTGTTCTGCTGCTGATCACGGTGATCGTGAACGTCGTCGCGCAGATCGTGACCACCCCGCTGTCGCTGTTGTTCAGCGTGGTGCTCAGCCTGATCGACCCGAACGCCGCCTTCGACGCCTACATTCCCGCCATCGTGCTGTACGTCCTCACGCTCCTGATCGCACTGGTCCTGGGCGCCGTGACCGCCGTCGTGCAGTCGGCCGCCGTCGCCCTGATCTACATCGACCTGCGGATGCGCAAGGAGGGCCTTGACCTGGAACTGCAGAGGTTCGTCGAAGCGGCCCCCGGCGCCAAGGCCAGCGATCCCTACCTCGCCCGCACCGCGCCCGCTGCCGCCGACACTGCGACCCGCCCCGACCCGGGGTCGCCCTGGGCATGATCGCGGGGTGGGGGCCGGTTCTGCCGTGGATGGGGATCCCGGTGGATCCCAGCGCGCCCGACGCGCAGCAATGGCTGCGCGATGAGCTCGCCAAGGCTCCCTACCAGGCGGCCCAGCCCACCTGGTTCGACAGGCTCTCCCAGGCGATCTTCGACTGGTTCTCTTCGCTGTCCTTCGTCGGTGACGGCAGCGGGGGCTGGGTACCGCTGGTTGCGACGCTGATCGGGATCGCCCTGCTGGTGGCCGCCGTGCTCGTTTTCGGGCTGCCCCGGCGGGCACGTCGCCGCCGGAAGGCCGCGGGACTGTTCGCCGCCGATGATCGCCGCACCGCGGATCAACTGCGCAAATCGGCCGCCGCCGCCGCATCGGCCGGCGACTGGACCCTCGCCAGCGAGGAGGCCTTCCGGGCCATCGCCCAGGGGCTGGCTGAACGCACCATCCTGCGGCCGACACCGGGAACGACGGCGCACCGCGTCGCCGAACTGGCCGGCGACGCCTTCCCCGACGAACGGGCCCGGCTGATCAGCGGCGCGAGCGTATTCGAGAGCGTGCGTTACCTCGGCGGCACCGGAACCGAGCAGGGTTACTCCGCTCTGGTCGACCTCGACGCCGATCTGCGGGCCGCCCGCCCCCGCTCGACGGCGCCGGTGGCTCCGTGAGCGCCGTCACCACCGCGAGTCCGGTGTCGAGCACGCCCACGATTCGCCTCGCGCTGCGGAGGTCCGTGTTCTGGGTCGTCGCCGGGGTCGGCGCCCTGCTCGTGGCCGTCATCGCCTTCATCCTCACCGGGGCCGGAGGCGCCGCCGGCCCGCGGCTGGGGGCCGACAACCCCGCTCCGACCGGCGGCATGGCCGTCGTCGAGGTGCTCCGCCAGCAGGGGGTGACCGTCGTGCCCGTGGACACCCTCGACGAGGCCGGCGATGCGACGGCCGCGGCCGGGAACGCCACCCTGTTCCTCTCCGACGAGTCCGGCTACCTCAGCACCGACCAGCTCGATCGGCTCGGTGATCTGGCCGGCCGCACCGTTGTCGTTGACCCCGACTTCCGTGCCCTGCAGGCCTTGGCCCCCGAGGTCGGGTTCGGCGGCGTGTCTGGCGCGGACTCCCTCGACGCCGAGTGCCCGGTTCCGGCCGCCGAGCGCGCCCAATCGATCTCACCCGGCGGCAAGACGCTCGGCCTGCCCGCGGGCACCGCCGGCTATACGGGCTGCTTCCCCGGCGAGAACGACACCTTCTCGGTGATCGAACGGGTCACGGATGACCGCACTGTCACCCTGGTTGCCGACACCGCGGTGTTCGCCAACGACGAGATCGCCACCTACGGCAATGCCGCGCTGGCCCTCAACCTTCTCGGCGCCACCGACACCCTGGTCTGGTATCTGCCGACCCTGGCCGACGTGCCCGTCACCGGCCCACCCTCACTCGGCGCTCTCACGCCCGGCTGGGTGACGCCGGTGCTGCTCCTGCTGGTGGGCGTCACCGTCACCGCCATGGTGTGGCGCGGCCGCCGGTTCGGCCCCCTGGTCGCCGAGAACCTGCCCGTCGTCGTGCGGGCCAGCGAGACCATGGAAGGGCGCGCGCGGCTGTACGCCCGCGGCAGCGCCCGGCTGCGGGCGGTCGACGCGATCCGGATCGGTGCGGTGGCCCGGATGGCCCAGGCCGCGGGATTGCCCCGGACCGCGCCCCTCGACCAGGTGATCCGCACCGTCGCGGCGCTCACCGCCCGGCCGCCGGAGCGCGTACACGCCGTGCTCGTCGGTGAGGTGCCGGGCAGTGACGCCGCCATGATGGCGCTGTCTGACGCCATCGACGAACTGGAACGCGCCACCGCCCTCGCCGCCCGCCCGCCCGGCGCCGGGCCCTCCCCCACCGCTCGCCCGTCAACCGGAAGAATGGAACCATGACCAGCCACGCCCCGACATCCGCCGAGACCAGCCCCGTCGACGCCTCGACCGACAGCCTGCGCCGCGCCCTCGCGCAGGTGCGCACCGAGGTCGGTAAGGCCGTCGTCGGACAGGACGGCGCCGTCACCGGACTGATCATCGCCCTGCTCTCCCGCGGTCACGTGCTGCTGGAGGGCGTGCCCGGTGTGGCCAAGACCCTGCTGGTGCGGTCCCTGAGCCACGCGCTCAGCCTGGACACCAAGCGGGTGCAGTTCACCCCCGACCTGATGCCGGGCGACGTGACCGGTTCGCTCATCTACGACGCGAAGGCCGGTGAGTTCGAGTTCCGCAACGGGCCCGTCTTCACGAACATCCTGCTCGCCGACGAGATCAACCGCACACCACCGAAGACCCAGTCCGCCCTGCTGGAGGCCATGGAGGAGCGCCAGGTCAGTGTGGACGGGCTCTCGCTCCCGCTGCCGGAACCGTTCATCGTGGCCGCGACCATGAACCCGATCGAATACGAGGGCACCTATACGCTCCCCGAGGCCCAGCTGGACAGGTTCCTGCTCAAGCTCGTGCTCGACATCCCCGAGCGTGACGTCGAGCTCGAGGTGCTGCGCCGGCACTCCACCGGGTTCAGCCCACGCGACCTCACCGCCGCGGGGGTCACCCCGGTGCTCGGTGCCGCCGAACTCGCCGCGGCCCAGGCATCCGTCGCCACCGTCGGTGCGAGCCCTGACGTGCTGGCGTACATCGTCGACCTGGCCAGGGCCACCCGGAACAGCCCGTCGGCCAAGCTGGGCGTGAGCCCCCGTGGCACCACCGCCCTCCTCGCCGCCGCCAAGGCCTGGGCGTGGCTGAGCGGCTATGCGTCGATCACCCCCGATCACGTGCAGGCCATGGTGCTGCCGGTCTGGCGGCACCGCATCCAGCTGCGCCCGGAGGCGGAACTCGAAGGCATCACCGTCGACACGATCCTGCACGGCGTGCTGCAGCAGGTCCAGGTTCCGATCTAACCGATGACACGCATCCGATGACACCGACCGGCCGCTTCGTCCTCCTCGTCGCCCTCGGCGTCGTGCCCATCGTGCTGCTCGGCGACACGTCCGCGCGGGCTCTGGCCGTCCTGGCCGGCTGGCTCCTGCTCGCCCTGACGCTCGGGAGCATCGACCTGGCCCTCGCCGCGTCTCCGCGGCGGCTGACCCTGGCCCGGGTGTTGCCGTCCAGGGTGCGCCTGGGTGAGGAGGTGACCAGCGAGCTCTACCTGCGCAACGATGGTCCCCGCCGTCTTCGCGGCATCGTCCGAGACGGGTGGCAGCCGTCGGCCGGCGCGGGCAACAACCGCACGTCGGTGACGCTGCCGCCCGGGGAACGACGCCTGGTCGAGCTGACTCTCGTGCCCACCCGGCGCGGAGAACGCACCGCGTCCCACGTGACGGTGCGCTCGATGGGCCCCCTGGGCCTCTGGGCCAGGCAGGCCACCCTCATCGCGCCCGCCCAGATCAGGGTGCTGCCGCCCTTCCATTCCCGCAAACACCTGCCGAGCCGGATCAGCCGGCTCAAGGAGCTCGACGGACGCACCAGCGTGCTCGTGCGCGGCCAGGGTACCGAGTTCGACTCCCTGCGTGAGTACGTGCGCGGCGACGACGTGAGGTCCATCGACTGGCGTGCCACCGCGCGCCGCAACGATGTCGTGGTGCGCACCTGGCGGCCCGAACGTGACCGGCGCATCGTGATCGTCATCGATACCGGCCGCACCTCCGCCGCCCGGGTCGCCGACGAACCACGGCTGGACACCGCTTTCGAGGCGGCGCTGCTTCTGGCCGCACTGGCGTCCAGGGCCGGCGACAGGGTGGACTTCCTGGCCTGGGACCGCCGGGTGCGGGCCCGGGTGCAGGGCGCGTCGGGAGCCGAGCTGCTCAGCCGCATGGTGGACGGCATGGCGCTGATCGAATCCGAGCTCATCGAGATGGACTGGACGGCCCTTCCCGGGCAGATCCGTGGCATCACCGGCCAGCATGCGTTGGTGGTGTTGCTCACCCCGATGGATGCCCCGGGCGCGTCGACGGGTCTGCTGTCGGTGCTCGGTCAACTCACCGCGCGGCACACCGTGCTGGTGGCATCGGTGACGGACCCGACGGTCGCCGGTCTGACCCGCAGCCGAGGGACCCGCGAAGACGTCTACAGGGCCGCGTCGGCGGAACGCACCGTGCTGGACGCCACTCGGGTGGCCGCGGCTGTTCGGCAGCTCGGCGCAGACGTGGTCACCGGTGCCCCCGACGAGCTGCCCCCGGCCCTGGCCGACCGCTACATCGCCCTCAAGGCGGCGGGCCGGCTCTAGTCGGCGACGCTCAGCCGGCGAAGACCCGGGCGCTGCCTGCCTCGAATTCGGCCAGGTCACCGGTCTCGCCCGCGCGCACGGCGCGCCCGCCGAGCACCAGCATGTAGGCCAGGAAGGCCAGCAGGGCCGCAGCGCCGATGCCGATCTTCACCGGCCAGGGCCAGGGCGCCGGGGTCACGAATCCCTCGATGATGCCGGACACCAGCAGCACGAATACCAGTCCGATCGCCACCGTGAACAGGGCGCGGGCGTCCTCGGCCAGGGCCTGGCCACGGGTGCGGGCACCCGGCGCGATCCAGGCCCAGAAGATGCGGAGGCCCGCTGCAGCCGCCACGAAGATCGCGGTCAGTTCCAGCAGGCCGTGCGGGGCGATGTAGAGGAAGAACGTGTCGCCCTCGTCGTAGGCGAACATCACCGCCGCGGTGACGCCGAGGTTCTGGGCATTCTGCAGGACGATGTACGGCACGTAGACGCCCAGGATGCCGAAGGCGACACACTGCGCGGCGATCCAGGCATTGTTGGTCCATACCCGTCCGGCGAAGGACGCCGCGGGGTTCTCGGAGTAGTAGGAGACGAAGCTCTGGTTGGCGAGTTGCTCGAGCTCGGCGGGAGACCCGAAGTTGGCCAGCACGTCGGGGTTGTTGGTGGCCCAGACCGCGTAGAGGCCCGCGACGACAAACGTCACCACCGCCACCGCCAGGGTGAGCCAGCGCAACCTGTACAGCGCGGCCGGTAGCTGGGTGAGGAAGAACCGCGGCAACTGCGAGAGCACGTTGGTGCCCGCGCCGGTGAAGCGCAGCCGGGCCCTGGACAGGAGCACCGAGAGCCTGTCGCCCTGCATCGTCGAACCGGCGGCGGTCTTGATGACCGAGAGCTGGGTGGCGCCGGCCTGGTAGGCCTGGATCAGTTCGTCCGACTGGGCACCGCTGAGTTGCCGCCGGCGGCCGAGTGCGGCCAGGCGGTCCCATTCGGCGCGGTGCGCCGCTGAATACGCGTCAAGATCCATCTGATTCAATAGTAGACATGGCGGAGCCCTGGAAAGCAGCCGATCACGGTGAAGATTCCCTGATCGAGCACGAGCTGGTGACCGGTGAGGCCGTTGCCCTCGATGTTCGCCCGGCGAGCGTGATCCTGCGAGGTGCGGGAACGATGATCGATTGGGTGGCCTACGTCGGCTTCTTCCTCCTGATGGCGCTGGTGGTATCGGTGTTGTTCGGCGACGGCATCGACGAGGCTTTGGCCCAGGCGCTGGCCATTTCGGGCCTGGTCTTCTCGCTGCTGATCGTGCCGATGCTGGTCGAGACCCTCTCGCACGGACGGTCGTTGGGCCGCTGGGCGGTCGGCGCGCGCATCGTGCGGGATGACGGCGGCGCCACCGGGCTGCGGCATTCCTTCATCCGGGCGCTGATGGGCGTGATCGAGATCTTCCTCACCTTCGGCGGACTCGCGGTCACCTGCGCGCTGCTCAACTCCCGTTCCAAACGACTCGGTGACCTCCTGGCCGGCACCTACAGCCAACACGAGCGGGTGCCGCGGTTCAGTGGACCCACTTTTGTGCTGCCGCCGGTCCTGGTGTCCTGGGCCGCGACGGTGGACGTCGCCCGTCTGCCCGATCGACTGTCTCGCCGGGTGGCGCAGTTCCTACGGCAGGCCCACCAGCTCTCCCCCGACACCCGGGTGCGGCTGGCGGAGGGTCTCGCCGCCGAGGTGGCGCCGTTCGTGTCGCCCCTCCCGGCGGTACCGCCGGAGTACCTTCTCATCGGCGTGGCAGAAGTGCGGCGTAACCGCGAGTACAACGGCCACCTGCTCGAGCGCGGCCGGCTCGAGAAGCTCTCCCCGGTCCTCACCGGCCGCCCGCACGACTTCCCCGAGCGCTAACCCCTCCCCTCCCTTTCGCCCGCGAGCTGTGACTGTCGAGCCCTGGTGAGCCCGCCCTGAGGGTCGGGACCGTCCTCGTCGGTCGAGCCTGTCGAGACCCGGTGAGATGGCAGGTCGCGACAAGCTCGACCGGCGGGATGGGCTCGACCGGCGGGATGGGCGCGACCGGCGGGATGGGCTCGACCGGCGGGATGGGCTCGACCGGTGGTGGGGGTTAAACGCAGAAAAGCCACCCCGGTCGGGGTGGCTTTTCTGTGTGTTTCTAAGTTAAGTCCGGCGGTGTCCTACTCTCCCACAGGGTCC
>NZ_JAXCHV010000011.1:0-113724 GCF_035984795.1 Cryobacterium sp. MP_3.1
GACTCGACGCAGCCACCCCGAGAGAGGCCCTCCATCAGCTACTCTCGGACCTAGAAAACGGCAGTGTTGCATCGACCGGTTGAATCCACCCCCGGCACACCGGGCGCACGTGTCCGGAGCGGCACCAGTTGTGGCCGGGTCGTGCCGGGGCCGGTCGGTGGGTGCGTTTAGGGTGATTCGTGACGGAGTCGCACATCGGCCCCGACGACGAGCATCCACGAGTGTGAGGGGTCAGCCATGACGGGAACAACACCGACGGACGGGCAGAACGCGGCTCCGCCGCCGGCACAGATGGGCCAGTACCGGCCGGCCTCCCACCTCATCGCGCACCTCAGCGATACTCACTTCCTCGGCACGGGCCCGGACGGCTCCGGGCGGCTGCTATACGACGCGGTCGACACGGACAGCACGGTGCATCGCGCGATGGCGCAGCTGGAAGCCTCCGGCCTCGCCATCGACGCCCTCGTCTTCACCGGGGACATCGCCGACCGTGGTGAGCCGGATGCGTACCGCCGGGTGCGCGACATCGTCGAGGCGTCCGCAGCGCGGATGGGCGCCGCACTGGTCTGGGTGATGGGCAACCACGATGAACGGGCGGCGTTCCGCACCGAACTCCTGCGTGTCGAGGCCCACGACGGGCCCGTCGACAGGGTCATCGACGTCAACGGACTGCGAGTGATCTCCCTGGACACCAGCGTGCCCGGGTACCACCACGGTGAGGTCACCGCCGACCAACTCGCCTGGCTGCGCGACGTGCTCAGCGAACCCGCCGAACACGGTTCCCTGCTCGCCCTGCACCACCCGCCGGTTCCCACGGCCCTGCCGCTGATGACCATCCTGGAACTGCGCGACCAGGCGGCGCTGGCCGAGGTGTTGGTGGGAAGCGATGTACGCGCGATCCTCGGCGGTCACCTGCACCACGCCACCACGGGACTGTTCGCCGGGATCCCGGTGTCCGTCGCCGCGGCCACCTGCTACACGATCGACGCGGCAGCCCCGCCACGCCAGCTCACCGGTGTCGGCGGTGGCCAGTCGATCAACCTTGTGCACGTCTATGCCGACCAGGTGGTGCACTCGAATGTTCCCCTGGGCGCGTTCGACGTGGTCACCCGTTTCGATCCGGCCTACCTTGACCGGATGGAGGCGCTCAGCCCGACAGACCGGCTGGCGGCGTTCTCCCGACACGTCGCACAGCCGGCCGGGTAGCCGAGACCGGGGGAGGATCACTGTGAGTGCGCGCCGCGCGGGAGAGCGGGCGAATGACGGCGATTCCCGCGTCGGTGCCGGCATCCCGCTCGGCGCGCGAGATGCTGGAGGCATGCATCTCGACCCGGCGATCGACGGCTTCGCCCGCTATCTCGCGACCGAACGCGGTTTCTCCGTGAACACGGTGCGCGCGTATTGCGCCGACCTGGCCGGGTTGGCCACCTTCGCCGAAGACCGGGCGGTGGACACCGTCGACGGCCTGACCCTGGAACTCCTGCGCGACTGGCTGTGGACGGGAACGCAGGCCGGACTTGCGCGGGCCACCATCGCCCGGCGCTCCGCCTCGGCGCGCGGCTTCACCGCCTGGCTCACCCGGGACGGCGTGCTGCCCAGCGACCCCGCCGTGCGGCTGCGTTCGCCGAAACCCGGCCGCACCCTGCCGCGGGTGATCAATCGCAGCCAGATGCAGGAACTGCTCGACCGCCTCGAGGCCGCCGCTGGCGCCGACGACCCGGGAGCCGTGCGGGACCTGGCCATCATCGAACTGCTCTACGCGTCCGGCCTGCGGGTCTCCGAACTCGTCGGACTCGATGTGGGGGACGTCGACCTGTCCCGCCTGACGGTGCGCGTCACCGGCAAGGGCGACAAGGAACGCGTTGTGCCGTTCGGCGTGCCGGCGCAGAGTGCCATCGTGCGGTACCTGCGGGCGGCACGTCCGGTGCTGGCCGCGGCGGTTCCGGCCGACACGACGCGGCCAGAGGCGACGGGGGGCACGATGGCCGTTCGGCGGGCCGCCGGGGCCGACCCGTCCGCCCTCTTCCTCGGCAGCCATCGGCAGCGCCTCGGGGTGCGCGCCGTGTACCGCCTGGTCGCGGCCCTGCTTGAGTCGATGCCCGGCACCGGCCCGGCAGGTCCGCACGCCCTGCGCCATACGGCGGCCACGCACCTGCTCGACGGTGGAGCCGACCTGCGCGCGGTGCAGGAGATGCTCGGCCATGCCAGCCTCGGCACGACCCAGATTTACACCCACGTTTCGGCGGAGAGACTGCAGCAGAGCTACCGGCTCGCGCACCCCCGCGCCTGACGCCACTCCGTGAGAGTGCGGGCGTCAGCGGGCCGGGATCGGCACCGGGCCGGTCGGCGGGAGTGGCAGCAGTATCGCGCGCGCCAGCCCGCCGAGAAAGAGCATCGGCGAAATGTACTGACCGTGCCGGCGCACCCCGAAGTGCACACAGCGCGCGGTGCAGTGCGAACCCGTCGCCACGACGCCCACGACCTGCCCGGCCAGCACCCGATCACCCTCGCTCACCGTGGCCGTGACCGGTTCGAAGCTGGACACCAGGTCCTCACCGTGCTGGATTGACAGAACGGGCCGGTCCACGACCGTGCCCGCGAAGGTGACCACCCCGTCGGCGGGGGAGCGAACCGGGTGGCCTTCACCGGCCACGAGGTCGATACCGCGGTGCCCGGCCGCATACCGGCTGGCCGGCGCCTCGAAGGGACGCGTCAGCTCCCGTGGTGGTCCGACGGGCCAGGCCCATCCGGCCGGCGCCGCCTGTCCGGGCAGGGCAGCACCGGGTGCCGCCGACACGGGAACCGCAACTGATGCCGCGGCACTGTGCTCCGCAACGACAGGCACCGGCGCAGAAGCCAACGCCGGCGCCGGCGAGCCGGACAGGCTTGGTGCGCCGGTGAGTAGTGCGGCCGCGACGGCACAGACCGGCAGCGCCGCGAGACGGAACGGAGCCTGCGCCGCGCGCCGGCGAGACCGGAACCTGTGCAGGGGAGAACGGGTGGAGGCGAGGCGTTTGTCGGGGCGTCCTGTCGCTGTCATGGCTCCACCATCGGACGACGGCGAGGTCGGGAGGCGCGCCGCGGGCCCGGCTGTGCCAAACGCGTGAAAGAACCGGCTGTGGAGGAGTGGCTGCGGGGGAGCGCAGTGGTGCGCGGCCGGGGTCGGCCGGGTGCTAGAGTTCTCTGAGCAGCGCTTTGTGCGCTGACTACGCGTGCCCATTCGGCCAACACATCCACTCGGTCCTGACTTTTCACGAAGTCGGGCGGTTGTGCGCCGGGCACCAGGAGTAGTGATCATCCGATCACGACACAAACCGATGGGCGTTTTCTGCTGTGCAGAAACGTCGGATAAGGAGTACGGCTCATGGCCGTCGTAACCATTCGCCAGCTGCTCGACAGCGGCGTGCACTTCGGGCACCAGACCCGCCGTTGGAACCCGAAGATGAAGCGCTTCATCTTCACCGAGCGTTCCGGCATCTACATCATCGACCTGCAGCAGTCGCTCGGGTTCGTTGACAAGGCCTATGACTTCGTCAAGGAGACCGTCGCCCACGGCGGCACCATCCTCTTCGTCGGCACCAAGAAGCAGGCGCAGGAGTCGATTTCGGAGCAGGCGACGCGAGTCGGCCAGCCCTACGTCAACCAGCGCTGGCTCGGTGGCCTTCTCACCAACTTCCAGACCGTTTCCAAGCGTCTGGCCCGCATGAAAGAGCTCGAAGAGCTCGACTTCGAGGACACCGCCAAGAGCGGCTTCACGAAGAAGGAAATGCTCATCAAGAAGCGCGAGCTCGTCAAGCTGCACAAGAGCCTCGGCGGAATCCGCAACCTGACCAAGACGCCGTCCGCGCTCTGGGTTGTCGACACCAACAAGGAGCACCTCGCCATCGACGAGGCGCGCAAGCTCGGCATCCCCGTCATCGCGATCCTCGACACCAACTGCGACCCCGACGACGTTCAGTACCCGATCCCGGGTAACGACGACGCCATCCGCTCCGTTGGCCTGCTCACCCGCATCATCGCCGACGCCGCGGCCGAGGGCCTCATCCAGCGTCACCAGAAGCCGGAAGAGGGCGCCGAAGTTGAGCCCCTCGCCGCGTGGGAAGCCGAGCTGCTCGCAGCTCCGGCCGAGACCACGCCCGAGCAGTCCTCCGCTGACACCGAGAAGGTTGCCGACGAAACCGTCGCCACCGAGCAGGTTGCAGAAGAGGCACCCGCAGCAGCAGAGCCCGCAGCGGCCGAAGCCGCAACCGAAGAGGTTGCAGCCGACGCTCCCGTAGCCGACACCAAGTAAGGACAACAGGTATGGCAAACTTCAACCTCGAATCCGTCAAGATCCTGCGCGAGCGCCTCGGCACCGGCATGGTCGACACCAAGAACGCACTCGTCGAAGCCGATGGCGACATCGAGCGCGCGGTTGAGATCCTGCGTCTCAAGGGTGCAAAGGGCAACGCAAAGCGCGCCGACCGTTCCACCTCTGAGGGCCTCGTGGCCGCCAAGGTGATCGGAAACACCGCTTACCTGCTCGAGCTCGCCTGCGAGACCGACTTCGTCGCCAAGGGCGAGAAGTTCGGCGCTCTTTCCGAGAAGGTTCTGGACGCGGTTTCCGCTGCCGGCGCCACCAACGTCGCCGAGGCGCTTGCCGCTCCGGCGGATGGCCAGACCGTCGGAGACCTCATCAACGGCGAAGCCGCGATCATCGGTGAGAAGTTCGAACTTCGCCGCGTCGCAGCCGTCACCGGTGACAACTTCGAGATCTACCTGCACAAGACCAGCAAGGACCTGCCCCCGCAGGTCGGTGTTGTTCTCGGCTACACCGGTGAGGATGCCGCAACCGCGCGCAGCATCGCCCAGCACATCTCGTTCGCGAACCCGGAATACCTGGCTCGCGAAGACGTCCCCGCAGAAGCCGTCGAGGCCGAGCGTCGCATCGTCACCGAGATCTCCGAGAACGAGGGCAAGCCGGCCGCCGCGCTGCCCAAGATCGTTGAAGGCCGCGTCAACGCGTACTTCAAGCAGGTCGCACTTCTCGAGCAGGACTATGCCAAGGACAACAAGCTGTCCGTGGCGAAGGTGCTCGCTGACGCGGGTCTGACCGTCACCGGCTTCGCCCGGTTCAAGGTCGGCGCGTAACCAGCTCCGCCGCAACCGGCACAGCAGTAACCAGTAAGGCAGCATGAGACAGAAGGAGATCGGATCGCCTCGGCAATCCGGTCTCCTTCTTCTCTGCCCGGCTCCAGGCGGGCCGCAGCAGGGGTATAGCCCACCGGTGCTCAACCGGTAGTTTTAGAATCACGATCCACAACGGAAGGACGCTCACGGGCATGTCAGATACAGGTACCAAGCGCAGAGTCCTCCTCAAACTGTCGGGCGAAGCATTCGGGGCCGGAAGCCTCGGTGTCAACCCCGACGTCATCAGCAGCCTGGCCCGGGAAATCGCCGAGGCCGCCAAGAGCGTGGAGATCGCGATCGTCGTCGGCGGTGGCAACTTCTTCCGCGGCGCCGAGCTCTCCCAGCGCGGCATGGACCGAGGCCGCGCCGACTACATGGGCATGCTGGGCACCGTCATGAACGCCCTCGCCCTGCAGGACTTCCTGGAACAGGCCGGCGCGGAGACCCGCGTGCAGTCCGCCATCGCCATGACCCAGGTCGCCGAGCCGTACATCCCGCGACGCGCCGAGCGTCACCTGGAAAAGGGCCGCGTCGTCATCTTCGGCGCCGGCGCCGGACTGCCCTACTTCTCCACCGACACCGTGGCCGCGCAGCGCGCCCTTGAAATCGGTGCCGAGGTCGTCCTGGTCGCCAAGAACGGCGTCGACGGTGTCTACTCCGACGACCCGCGCACCAACCCCGACGCACACAAGATCCACAGCATCACCTACCAGGATGCGCTCCAGCGCGGCCTCAAGGTCGTCGACTCGACGGCCTTCAGCCTGTGCATGGACAACAGCATGCCCATGCGGGTGTTCGGGATGGCTCCGCACGGCAACGTGACGGCCGCCATTCTCGGCGCCGAACTGGGAACCCTCGTCTCCAACTAGGATTATTGAAGCCACCGAAGAAGGAGTCACCGTGATTACGGATGTCCTGACCGACACCACCCAGCGCATGGATAAGGCCGTCGAGGCCGCGAAGGAAGACTTCGCCACCGTGCGTACGGGGCGAGCAAACCCGCAGATGTTCCAGAAGATCCTGGTCGACTACTACGGCACCCCGACGCCCCTGGGGCAGCTTGCCTCGCTGCAGAACCAGGAAGCTCGCACGCTCCTGATCACCCCGTACGACAAGAGCGCCCTGCGCGACATCGAGAACGCCATTCGGGACACCCCGAACCTCGGCGCCAACCTCGGCAACGACGGTATCGTCATCCGGGCTTCGCTGCCCGAGCTGACGAACGACCGCCGCAAGGAGTACGTCAAGATCGTCAAGACCAAGGGTGAGGATGCCAAGGTCTCCGTTCGCAACCTCCGCCGCAAGGCCAAGGACGAACTCGACGCGCTCAAGAGCGAGGTCGGCGACGATGACGTGGCCCGTGGCGAGAAGGAGCTCGAGCAGATCACGAAGACTCACATCGACGCGATCGACGACGCCCTCAAGCGCAAGGAAGCCGAACTCCTCGCTATCTAGCGGAGGCTAAGCGAATGACGGATCAGCCAGGGCCCACCCAGCCACCCCAGCGGGGTCGCGGCACCGGCCGCGCCGAGTTTCGGGCACAGGTGCAGTCCACCAAGGCCGACATCGAACGCCAGGTACAGGCCACCAAGGCGCAGCTGGATGCGACGAACGAACGCATCGAGGCCCGCACAGGGCGCAACCTGATTCTGGCGACCCTGATCGGGCTGGTCCTGGGCGGCGCGATGCTCGTGAGCCTGATCTTCATCAAAGAGCTGTTCATGATCGTCGCCTTCGTGGTCGTGGGGTTCACGGCCTTCGAACTGGCCGAGGCGCTGCGCCGGGGCGGCCGGAAGGTGCCCCGGATCCCGGTGCTGGCGTCGGCGGTGGCCGTCGTGCCCGCCGCGTTCTACTGGGGTGCCGGCGGCCAGTGGCTCGCGACACTGGGCGGCATCCTGCTGATCACCCTGTGGCGGCTGGCCATGCTCGCCTTCCCCAGGCACCGCGCACCCCGCAGCGTGGTGCTCGCCGACATCGGCGGCGGCTTCCTGATCCAGGTCTACGTGGTGTTCCTGTCCAGCTTCGCCGTGCTTCTGGTCACCCAGGAGGGCGGCCAGTGGTGGACGCTCGCGTTCCTGTTGCTGGTGATCTCCGCTGACACCGCCGCGTACGCGGCAGGCCTTTCCTTCGGCAAACACCGGATGGTGCCCTCGATCAGTCCCAAGAAGACCTGGGAGGGCTTCGCCGGAGCGGCCATCGTGTGTGTGGTCGTCGGTATTCTGCTGGCCATCTTCATGCTCGGCGAGCCGTGGTGGTTCGGTCCGATCTTCGGCGTGGTGATCCTGATCACAGCGACCTTCGGTGACCTGGCGGAATCGCTGATCAAGCGGGACCTGGGTATCAAGGACATGAGCTCCTGGCTGCCGGGCCACGGCGGTTTCCTGGACCGTCTGGACTCCATCCTGCCGTCAGCGGCCGCGGCCTATGCGCTCTACCTCATCTTCGCCTGACCCGGCTGCTTTCGACACTCGGCGTCCGGTGGGGCAGAATGAGGCGGTGAGCACTACGTTTCCGCGAACCAGCAAGAAGATGCTCGGCTACAACCTCAAGCAGGTGGAGGAGTTCCTCGAGTCGACTCGACACGCGTACGACGATGCCGGTGGGACGGACCAGCTCACCGCAGCCGACATCCGTCACACGGCCTTCGCCATGCAGAAGGGCGGCTATTCGCCCAGCCACGTCGACGCGGCGCTGGAGCGTCTCGAGGACGCTTTCGCGCTGCGGGAGCGGGAACGGGCCACCGGCGAATCCGGCTCGCAGGCCTGGCTCGACGAGGCCCGTCAGACCGCGCAGGTGATCATCAACCGCCTCGGCCGACCGGCGGGTCACCGGTTCTCCCGCACCAGTATCTTCAGCACCGGCTACAACAAAGCCGATGTCGACCGCCTCGCCGCGAAGCTCGTCACCTACTTCCAGGACGGCCACCCGGTCACCGTCGACGATGTGCGCACGGCGGTCTTCCGCCCGCAGCGGACCGGTTACCGGGAGGCCCAGGTCGACCTGGTTCTCGACAGTGTCGTGGACGTGATGCTCGCCGTTCGGTGACACATCGCGTGTCGTTACCTGGTCGTTACCCGCGAGATGGGTTAGTGTCGAATCATCGTGGGTAGACATCTCAACATTTCCGCGCCCGTTTCGGGCGCGACGCCGGTGAGCACACCGGGCAGCAATTCGCTTCGTGCACCCTTCGGGGCCCTGGCCGTGCAGACGCCCGCCCGGCCGATCCCGCGGAGCATGCACCGCCCGCGCTCACGCAGCCACGTGGCGCTGTCGCTGTTCGCCTTCACCGCCGCGGCCGCCTTCGTGCTCGTCACCGTGGTCGACCCGTACTCCGGAGCGACGGCGTCACCGTACTTCCAGGTGCCCGGCGCCGCATCCGACCGGTACAAGGGCGAGGCCGCTCAGTCCCTGCTCGTGGCCAGCACCGTGGCCAACGCCGTCGTCATCGACAGCTACACCATCAACGAACCCGAGCCGGAACCCGCACCGGCCCCCGTGGCCGCCGCGTCGACGACGTCGCCGGGCCCCGTCAGCGCCGCACCGGCTGCCGTCCCCGACCCGGGCTCCGCCCAGGCGTACGCCTACGGCGCCGTCGCGTCCCGCGGCTGGGGCGAAGACCAGTACAGCTGCCTGGTGTCGCTGTGGAACAAGGAGTCCGGCTGGCGCGTCAACGCGATGAACTCCAGCAGCGGCGCCTATGGGATCCCGCAATCACTGCCCGGTTCGAAGATGGCCTCGGCCGGCTCCGACTGGGAAACCAACGCCGGTACCCAGATCGAATGGGGCCTGGGCTACATCAGCGGCCGCTACGGCACTCCCTGCGGCGCCTGGGGCCACTCCGTCGACGTCGGCTGGTACTAGTCACCCGACCGGACCGGCCCAGCTGGGCCCGGCGAGCCAGGGTTAGACTTGCACCATGCCGCGCAGCAACCGCCCCAAGGGCCGCAGAGCCGGCACCGGCGAAGACGAGTCCGATGATCTCTCGCGCATGCTCGCCGGCTGGCGCCGCACCGAGGTGAAGCGCGACGGCGTGTGGCACGTGCAGCCGATCAGCGCCGCCCAGGCGGGGAAGACCTACCTCTGCCCCGGTTGCCTGCTCGACATCAACCCTGGAGTGGCCCATATGGTCACCTGGCGCGGGGACGGTGTGACCGGCGACGCGGCGGACCTCGCCGCCCGGCGCCACTGGCACCTGCACTGCTGGAAGATCAAGTAACCCGAGCGTTTCGCGCACGCGTTCACCCCCCCCCCCCCGACGAGGAGCACCACCATGGCCGGACCAGTCGAGATCCGCGGCGGCATCGACCTGCCCGCAACCCGCGAGCAGATCGAGCTGCACACCGACGACGGCCTCACCCTGGTGGGCGAGCTGGCCACGCCGGCGAACCGGCCCGCCGTCGCCACCCTGGTCACCCTGCATCCGCTGCCCACGCACGGCGGGTTCATGGATTCGCACATTCTGCGGAAGGCTGCCGGTCGGCTGCCGGCGCTGGCCGAGCTCGCCGTGCTGCGCTTCAATACCCGCGGCACCAGTTCACCGCGCGGGACCAGCGGGGGCAGCTTCGGACACGGCGACGCCGAACGTGCCGATGTGGCCGCGGCCATGGCCTTCGTCACCGAGCGTGGCCTGCCTGACCCCTGGCTGGTCGGTTGGTCGTTCGGCACGGAACTGGCGATCAAGTACGGCCTCGATCACCCGATCCGCGGCGCCATCCTGCTGTCACCACCGCTGCATCGGGCAACGGATGCCGAACTGGCGGCCTGGGCGGGCGATGAGCGCGAACTCGTGGTGCTGGTGCCCGAACACGACGACTACCTTCGGCCCGCCGAGGCCCGCACCCGGTTCGCGAGCGTTCCGAACGCCCGACTGATCAGTGTGGACGGCGCGAAGCATCTGTGGGTGGGGGAGAGCCAGACCCGCCGGGTGCTCAACGAAATCGTCGCCGCGGTGAACCCGGCAGCCGGGCCGCTGCCGGATACCTGGGCCGGCGAACTCTAGGCCGCCGGGGCTCTGAGCCGCCCGGCTCCGAGCGGCCGAGCTCTGAGCCGCCGCGTGAGCGACCGGCGGCCGTCCGCCGCTCAGGAGCACCACGCCGCTCGACAGGGCGCTCCGGAGGCTTTACAGCTCGTTCTGGCGGGGGATGACGACCTGCTTGATGATCATGATGACGGATGCCGCGACCGGGATCGCGATCAGGGCGCCGAGGATGCCCAGCAGCGACCCGCCGGCCAGGGCTGCCACCACCACGACGGCGCCGGGAACGGCGACGGCGCGGTTCATGATGTTCGGGCTGAGAACGTAGGCCTCGAGCTGCATGTAGACCAGGTAGTAGATGCCCGCGACGAGCACGGTCAGCCAGGAGCTGCCGATACCGGGAATCGCGCAGGTGGCGACGATGATGACGGATCCGGTGATGGTGCCGACCAGCGGGATGAGCGAGAACAGGAACGCGATCACCGACAGCAGGGCCGGGAAGGGGGCGCCGATGATCGACAGGAAGATGAAGCTGAAGACACCGTTGCAGGCGGCCAGAGCGCCCTGTCCAACGATGAACCGGCCGACGGCCGTGGTGATCTGCTCGCTCAGGTCCGCGAAGCGTTCCCGCTTGGAGGCGGGGACCAGCTGGTAGGTGGCTCGCTTCATGGTGTTCAGCGACGCCGTGAAGTACAGGGTCAGGATCAGGATGATCAGGCCGCCGAACAAGCCGCTGACGATGGCGAAACCGGATTGGACGATGGTGGACGTGATCTCCGTGAGGTTGCCGCCGAGATATTTCGTGACCGCCTCGACGATCTCCTGCACGTCGAGGGCCGGGAACTGCTTCTGCAGGTCGACGAGGAACGTCGCTGAATTCACCGACTTCACCAGGGCCGGAATGCGCTCAGACAGGTTGGAGATCTGGTCGGCGATGATCGGGACGATGGCGAAGATCACCCCGGTCAGCGCGCCGAGCACGGCGATGAGCACCGTGAGGATGGCGGCCCACCGCGGGAACTTCTTCTTCTCCAGCCACGAGACGGCCGGGTCGAGTCCCAGGGCCAGGAACAGGGCCGCCCCGATATAGGTGATGATCGTGGACAGCGAGACGATCGAACTCAGGATCAGCACCCCGAGGCCGACACCCAGGGTTCCCACCAGGCCGAGCCGGAAGGCGTTTTGGATCTTCACTGTTGTCTCCACTTGCTCGGCGTTGTGACTAGTCCTGGTCAGCGTTCACTTTCTCCGCCTGGGTCAGAACGCTGCGCAGGCTTTCGAAGTAGCCGGCGACCGACTCGCGCTCAATCCTAATCTGCGCCAGACGGTCTTCAGCGTCGCTGACGAGTTCACGCGTGCGTGTCTCCGCTTCGGCGACGAGGGCCGCCGCGCGATCCTCGGCATCCCGCACGATGCGTTCGGCCTCGTCGTTGGCCTTCGCTTTCGCCGTCTTCGCGTCGGCGCGGGCACCGGTGTCCAGTTGTTCGTTGAGAGCGCGGAGTTCCACGGTGCGGGCGTTGGTGACGGCGAGCTGAGCCGAGGAGTCGTCCAGGTAACGCTGTGTCTGAGCGACGGCCGCCTGGTGACGGGCCAGGTGGTCCTGCTCGGCTTCGTCCCTGCGCGCCTTGAGCTCCACCTCGAGGTCGGCTCGGATCTGGTCGATTTCGCGTCGCAGCTTGGCCGCCTCGTGCTCGCCGCGCTTGCGGGTGGCGGTGAGATGGTTGTCCAGATCGATCCTGGCCTGCTCGCTGTCGGCGTCGAAGTCGGCCTTGGTCTGCTCGAGTTCCCGGGCGAGGTCGGCTCTGGCCTGCTCGATCTCGGCGGCGAGGTCGGCGTGGGCCTTGTCGAGGTCGCGGTTGACTGCCGCCCGATCTCGGTCCAGCTCCCGGTCGAGGTCGGTGTGCGCCTGCTCACCTTCGATGGTGAGATCCGCGCGAGCCTGTTCGATCTCCCGGGCGAGGTCGGTGCGCCCCTGCTCGATCTCCACGGACAGGTCGGAGCGGGCTTGCTCGGTCTCGTGGGCCAGGTCGATGCGGGCCTGTTCGGTCTCCCGGGCCAGGTCGATGCGGTCCTGTTCGGTCTCGGTGGCGAGGTCGATGCGGGCCTGTTCGGTTTCGCGGGCGAGGTCGGCACGCTGCTGGTCCAGCTCATGGGCCACTTCCGCGCGCGTCAATTCGGTTTCCCGGGTGAGACCTGCGGCGATCTCCCTCGCTTCGGTGGCCTCGCGCTGAGCGACGACCCGCACCTCAGCGGCCTCCCGCTCGGCCTCGGAGCGAATGGCGGCGACCTCACGCTTGACCGTGGCCCGGAGCTCCGCCGCCTCGGTGGCGACGGCGCCGCGGATCGCCGCGGCCTCCTGGAGGGCATCCTGGGTGAGCTGTTCGTGGGTCTGCCCAGCGCGGCTGAGCAGATCGTCCGCCTCGACCTGGGCATCGGTGAGCAGTCGGTGGGCCTTGACGGTGGCGTCGGACACCGTTCGTTCGGCGTGTTCGGAGGCTTGGCGCTTCAGCGCGTCGATCTCGGCGGATGCGGAGGCGCGCAGCTTCTCGGCGTCGATATCGGCCTGGGCGATGACCCGGGTTGACTGCTCCTCGGCGACGCGCAGGGTGTTCTCGAGCTTGGTGCCCAGCCCGGAGAAGGTGGGACTGCCGACCTCTTCGATCTCGGCATTGAGGTCGTCGATTCTGGCACCCAGCCGTTTGACTTCCTTGGCCGACTCGGTGCTCTGGGCGTTGGCCTGGATCAGGTCTCGCCGAAGTCCCTGGATGGCCTTGTCGACCTCGTCCTTGTCGTACCCCCGGAATACCTGGGTGAAGTCAGCCTCGTCGGTCGCCACGTTGTCTCCTCATAAATGGGCCTGACCCCGAGTCAGATACGGACGGAGCAGACCGTGCAATTTTAGTGCCCGGACACTCTGCTCCCCATCCCGCCTTCGGGGGAAAGGAGACCATGGCGGGAGGGGAATCACGCGAAAAGTGGCTATTAGGCACCTCTCAGGAGCGTCCACTATCGTAAGACGTCCGTGTCTGTTGCTTCCCGGCCCCGACAAGCGGTGGCAGGCGTTGTGATTCGCAGCCATCGGCAGGCAACACAGGAGGGTTTTACGTGCGTTTCGTCTTTGCCATTCTGGCATTCGTCCTCGCCGCGCTGATGATCGCATTCGGCATCGCGCAGCGGACAGTCTTTCTCGAACCTGCTTCCACGAGCCTGAGCGCGACTGTCGCCGACGGTGCACCATACGCGGTGATCGACGGTACGGCACTGGGCGCGTTCCCGGGCAGCCAGACCATCACGGTTTCCGGCTCCGACAGCGTCTTCGTCGCCTACGCGCGTACCGCGGACATCCAGGCCTGGATCGGCGCTGACGAGTACGCGGCGGTGGGCCTCGATGCCGATACCGGGAAATTGACGGTCACCCCGGCGACGGGAACCGCCGTCACGCCGGCGGCGGAAACGGAAGCGGCCCCGCTGGCCACCGACCCTGCCGGCTCCGACCTGTGGTTGGAGGAGTACACCGGTGACCGGTCGCTGACCACCACGATCAGTGCGCCGGAAGGGATCTCGGTGCTTGTCGCCTCCGACGGGACCGCCCCGGCGCCGACGGATATCACCGTGGCCTGGCCGACGGACAACGCGACACCGTGGGCCGGTCCGCTGATCGTCGGGGGAGCTCTCATCGGTCTGCTCGGCTTCGTGATCTACCTGCTGGGCCTGTTGCACTTCCGCCGGTCCCGCCGCCCGCGGCGCAACGTGCCGCGCGGGCCGCGCATGCCCAGGCTGCCCCGGGTGCCGCGCCCCAAGACCATCAAGGCGAGCGAGATCACCGGTCCACGCCGGTCGATCGGCCGGTCCATGATCGCCGTTCCCCTTGTTCTGGTCTCCGGCCTGGTGCTCAGCGGATGTTCGCCGGAATTCTGGCCGACCGCCGCTCCGGAGGCCGCCGCCACCGCAACGGCGACGCCCTCGCCCAGCGCAGAGGACACCGAGGCTCCCGTGGCCGACGAGGCTCCGGAGCCCGCTGTGACGGTGCCGCAACTCGAGCGCATCGTTGGCGACATTGTTGCGCTGACGGCGGAGGCCGACGCGAACCTGGACGCCGACAGCCTGGCCACCCGGTTCACCGGCCCCGCGCTGGAGCAGCGTCTGGCCAACTACAAGGTCCGCGCCGCCGATGCGTCGTACGCGGCGACCGTGGCGCTGCCGGATTCCCCGCTGACGCTGACGCTTCCGCAGCAGACCGATGCCTGGCCGCGCGTGGTCATGACGGTGCTGCAGTCGGCCGATGAGGCCTCGGTGCCCACCATGGCGCTTATTCTCAAGCAGGAATCTCCGCGGGAGAACTACCTGGTCGAGTACGCCGTCCAGCTCGAGGCATCCGCCAAGGTTCCGAGTGTGGCCCCGGCCACCATCGGCGCACCGTTGATCGCCCCCGACAACAAGTTCATGTCGATGGCGCCCAACGCCGTCGGCCCGGCCTACGCCGACATCCTGCTGAAAGGCGAGGCGAGCCCGTCGTTCCCGCTCTTCGAAGCCAAGGGCGACACCGCCCGCACCCAGCTGGGCTTGGAGTACAAGGAAAAGCAGCTGTTGGAGCTGGAGGACACCGGCACGATGGAGTTCACCAACGCCGTCGGGAGTGGCGAGATCATTGCCCTCGCCACGAACGACTCCGGCAGTATCGTGGCCGTGAGCGTGAACGAGATCACCACGGTGACTCCCGTCGCGGGCAAGGCGACCATCACCCCGAAGGAAGGCCCGAGCAAGGCGCTCTCCGGTATCGAGGAGACCACCAAGGGAATCCAGAGCACCTACAGCGAGCAGCTCCTGTTTCACGTGCCTGCCGCCAATTCAACCGACAAAATCGTTCTCCTTGGCTTTAGTCAGGGACTGATCAATTCCGTGGAGCTTCCATGACCGTTGTCCCCCCAGCCGGCGCCAACCTGCGCGGCGCCGTCGACCTGTCCTCGCTCGTGAACCGCCCACCGGCGGCCGCGGCCGGCGTGAGCACCGGGACCGCGCCGGATGGCGCCGTCGCCGGTGTCGTTCCGGTACCGAACCTGGTGCTCGAGGGTACCGACACCAACTTCGCGGAGCTGCTGGAACTGTCGAAGATCGTTCCGGTGATTGTGGACCTGTGGGCCACCTGGAGCGAGCCGGCCACCCAGCTCACGCCGGTGATCGAAAACCTGATCAGGGAGTACAACGGCCGCTTCGTGCTGGCCACCGTCGACATCGACACGAACCCGCAGCTCGCCCAGGCGTTCCAGGCCACGTCGGTGCCGACCCTCGCCGCCGTGATCAACGGTCAGCCGGTGCAGCTTTTCGACGGGGTACTTCCCGTGGTGCAGATCCGCGAGGTCTTCGAGCGGGTGCTGGAGCTGGCCGCTCAGCACGGTGTGACCGGGGTGGCCGAGGCCGCCGAGTCGCCCGCCGGCCCGTCTGCCGAGCCCGTTGAACCCGAACTTCCGCCGCATCACCGCGAGGCCTACGAGGCCATCGAACGCGGCGACTACGCCGCTGCCATCGACATCTACAAGCTCGCCCTGGCCCGCGACCCGCGCGACACCATGGCTGCCGCCGGTCTCGCCCAGGTGAGCCTGCTCGCCCGGCTGCAGGGCAAGACCATCGCCGAGGTGCGTTCGGCCGCCGCTGACGACCCGGCGAACCTCGAGGCTCAACTCCTCGTGGCCGACCTGGACCTGTCCGGCGGACACATCGAGGACGCCTTCGACAGGCTGCTGGGCCTGTTCCCCGGCCAGGATGCTGCGGGCAAGAACGTCATCCGCCAGCGCATGCTCGAGCTGTTCGAGGTTGTCGGCACCGACGACCCGCGCGTGCCGCCGGCCCGCAAACGCCTCACCGCGCTGCTCTACTAATCGCGGGAACGCGAAAGCGCCCGTGTGGCAGCCTCAGGCGACTGAGGCGACCATACGGGCGCTTTCGCGTGGCCTGAGCGCTGTCAGCGGCGCAGGCGCAGCCAGAGGGCGCCGAGCGGCGGCAGGGTGAGGGTGGCGGATGCCGGCCGGCCGGCCCACGGCTCGGCGAACGCCGTCACCTCACCGAGGTTGCCCACCCCGGAGCCGCCGAAGTTCTCGGCATCCGTGTTGAGGATCTCCTCCCACGCGCCGGGCAGGGGCAGCCCCACCCTGTAGCCGGTGTGCGGCGCTCCGGAGAAGTTGTACAGGCAGACCACCGGCGTGCCGTCGTGGTCCCAGCGCACGAAGCTGACCACGTTCTCTGCAGCGGCGCCGCCGTCGAGCAGCTCGAACCCGCCGGGTTCGTTGTCACGCTCCCAGAGGCTGGGCGTGTCCCGGTACACCCGGTTGAGCTGGCCGACGAGGTTGAACAGGCCACGGTGACCGGGCTGGTCGAGCATCCACCAGTCCAGTCCGCGCTCTTCACTCCACTCGGACCGCTGGCCGAACTCCTGCCCCATGAACAGGAGCTGCTTGCCCGGGTGCGCCCACATGAACGCGAGGTAGACCCGCACGTTGGCAAGCTGCTGCCACGGATCGCCCGGCATCTTGCCGATCAGGGAGCCCTTGCCGTGCACGACCTCGTCGTGGCTGATCGGCAGCAGGAAGTTCTCGCTGAACGCATAGACGAACGAGAAGGTGATCTCGTTGTGGTGGTAGGCGCGGTGCATCGGGTCTTCGCTCATGTACTCGAGCGAGTCGTGCATCCAGCCCATGTTCCACTTCAGCCCGAAGCCCAGGCCGCCGCCGGAGGTGGCCGCGGTGACACCGGGCCAGTTGGTGGACTCCTCGGCGATCATGATGGTGCCGGGGTTGCGCTTGTAGGCCGTCGCGGTGATCTCCTGCAGCAGGCTGATCGCCTCGAGGTTTTCCCGGCCGCCGAACTTGTTGGGTTCCCACTCGCCGTCCTTGCGCGAGTAGTCCAGGTACAGCATCGAGGCGACAGCGTCCACCCGGAGGGCGTCGATGTGGAACTCCTCGAGCCAGTACAGCGCATTGGCGACGAGGAAGTTGCGCACCTGCATCTGACCGAAGTCGAAGACGTAGGTGCCCCAGTCCATCTGCTCACCGCGGCGCGGGTCGGGGTGCTCGTACAGGGCCTGCCCGTCGAAGCGGGCCAGGGCGAACTCATCCTTGGGGAAGTGTCCCGGCACCCAGTCCATGATCACGCCGATGCCGGCCTGGTGCAGCCGGTCGATCAGGTAGCGCAGGTCGTCGGGGTGGCCGAACCGGCTCGTCGGAGCGTAGTAGCCGGTGACCTGGTAGCCCCAGGAGCCCCCGAACGGGTGCTCGGACAGCGGCATGAACTCCACGTGCGTATAGGCGAGTTCCTCGAGGTAGCCGATCAACTCGTCGGCCAGGGCCCGGTAGCCCAGCCCGGGCCGCCAGGAGCCGACGTGCATCTCGTACACGCTCATGGCCCGGTTGTGCGGGTCGGTGGCGCTGCGCTCGGCCAGCCAGGCGGCATCCTGCCAGGTGTAGGCGGTCTCGCCCACCACCGACGCGGTCAGCGGCGGCACCTCGGTGTAACGGGCCATCGGGTCGGCCTTCTGCACCCACTCACCGGCCTGGGTGAGGATCTCGAACTTGTAGTTGGAGCCAGCGGCCAGGCCGGGCACGAAGAGTTCCCAGACGCCGGTGCTGCCCATGTTGCGCATCGAGTGCAGCACGCCGTACCAGCTGTTGAAGTCACCGATCACGCGCACGGCACGGGCGTGTGGCGCCCAGACCGAGAACGAGGTGCCGCTGACGGGCTTGGTCACGCCGGTGAAGGTGCGCACGTGGGCGCCGAGTACGTCCCAGAGCCGTTCGTGCCGGCCCTCGCCGATCAGGTGGAGGTCGAGCTCGCCGAGCGTGGGCCGGTAACGGTAGGGATCGTCACTGATCCAGGCCGGACCATTCGCGTAGTGCGCCTCGATCTCGTAGTCCTGCGGGCCGATGGTGCTGACACCCTGCCAGATGCCGTAGCCCAGATGGGACAGTTCGACGCGGGCGCCGGTGGACAGCACTGCGACGACCTCGATGGCCAGGGGACGCAGGACCCGGATGACCGTGATCGGGTCGGTGATGTTCGGCAGGTCCAGCAGGTGCTGGCCGAGCACCTCGTGCGGGTTGTAGTACGAGCCGAGCGAGACCGTCTCGAGGATGTGCGCTGAGAAGGTGGGCAGTTCGTCGGCGGGTCGGCCGGTGGCGTGTTTCATTCGGCCAGTCCGTTCTGGTTCGGTGCCTGTGGGATCCGCACGTGCAGGATGTGCACGGGTTCGGTGAAGGCGTCCAGGCGCACGAAGTTGTCCGCGGACCAGGTCCACACGGCGCCGGTGATGAGGTCCTCGACCTCGAAGTGGGAGCCGAGGGGGAGACCGAACCTGGTCACATCCAGGTGCACCACGGTCTCGCGCACCGAATGCGGGTCGACGTTGGCGACGATGATGAGGGCGTCGGTGCGACCGTCGTCGGTGAACTCACCGGACAGGTACTTGCTGTAGACGAGGATCGAGTCGTCGTCGCTGGAGTGGATGTCGAGGTTGCGCAGCTGACGCAGGGCCGGGTGGGCGGCACGGATGCGCCCCAGCTGGGCCAGGAACGGCGCCAGCGACCTGCCGAGCGCTTCGGCCTTCGCGAAGTCGCGGGGCCGAAGCTCGTACTTCTCGTTGTCGATGTTCTCTTCGGCACCGGGACGGGCGACGCTCTCGTACAGTTCGAAGCCCGCGTACAGGCCCCAGGTGGGCGCCGCCGTCGCGGCCAGGGCCGCACGGATCTTGAACGCCGCCGGTCCGCCGAATTGGAGGTACTCGGAGAGGATGTCGGGAGTGTTCACGAACAGGTTCGGGCGCAGGAAGTCCGCGGTGTCGTGGGCCAGGTCGTCGAAGAACTCCTCGAGCTCCTCCTTGGTGTTGCGCCAGGTGAAGTAGGTGTACGACTGCTGGAAGCCGACCTTGGCCAGGCCCTGCAGCAGCGCCGGACGGGTGAACGCCTCGGCCAGGAACACCACGTCGGGCGATTCGCGGTTGATGGTGCCGATCAGCCACTCCCAGAAGTCCAACGGCTTGGTGTGCGGATTGTCGACCCTGAAGATGTTCACGCCAACGCCGACCCAGTAGCGCACCAAGCGCAGCACCTCGGCACGGATGCCGGCGGGATCGTTGTCGAAGTTGATCGGGTAGATGTCCTGGTACTTCTTCGGCGGGTTCTCGGCGTAGGCGATGGTGCCGTCCGGCAGCGTGGTGAACCACTCCGGGTGCTCGGTGACCCAGGGGTGGTCCGGCGAGGCCTGCAGGGCCAGGTCGATGGCGACCTCGATGCCCTCCGTGCGGGCGGCGTCGAGGAAGAAGCTGAAGTCGTCAATGGTGCCGAGCTCCGGGTGGATGGCGTCGTGGCCGCCGGCAGCCGAGCCGATCGCCCACGGCGAACCCGGGTCGTTCTCGCCGGCGTCGAGGGTGTTGTTCGGGCCCTTGCGGAAGGACCGGCCGATCGGGTGGATCGGCGGCAGGTACAACACGTCGAAGCCCATCGCGGCGACGCCGGGCAGGCGGGCGGCCGCGGTGCGGAAGGTCCCGCTCTGCCAGCTGCCGTCTTCTCGCCGCACGGCGCCCTCCGAGCGGGGGAAGAACTCGTACCAGGAGCCGACGCCGGCGCGGGTGCGTTCGACCCGCACGGTGCGCTCGGCGGAGAACGAGTCGAGACTGGCGAGGGGGCGCACGACTGCTGCCGCGGCCAGGGCCGGATCGGTGACGACGGCCAGCCGGACCGCGAGGGGGAGCTTGGTGTTGGCCAGGGTCTTGGCGGCGGCCGCGAACAGCCGACGTTCCACGGTGGGACGCTTGAGGTCCTTGCCGGCGGAGGCCAGCAGTGTCGAACCGATCAGGAACATCAGCTCGACGTCGATGCCGGCGGGGATCTTGATGGCGGCGTTGTGCACCCAGGTGGTGAAGTCATCCGCGTAGGCACGCACCCTGTAGGTGTACGAGCCCTGCAGGTCCAGGCGCACCTGGGTCTCGTACCTGTCGGTGCCAGGGGCGCCGGGGCGCATCGGATGCTGGGTCTGGGTGCCGTCCGGCGCCGTGAGATGCAGCATCACGCCGATGGCGTCATGCCCTTCCCTGAAGGCGGTCGCACCGAACGGCACGACCTCGCCGGCGAAAGCCTTCGCCGGCCAGAGATTGTCGTTCAGCTGCGGGGACAGGTCGAGGACGGGGATTCGACCGACTTTGGTCGGAACATCCGCGATGCTCGGAGTTGAGAGGGCGGTACCGGTTCGTTTTGGTGTCTTAGCCACAAGACGACCGTAGCGCGAACGGGGGCCGAATCGGTGGTCACACGCGCGCACACCTGTTACCCGGTGGACACGTTGCGCCCCTAAAGTAAGGTTCGTGAAGGCGATCCGTAAAATTACCGTCCGTGCAGTCCTGCCAGAGTCGCTTGCCGCGCTCGATGAGCTGGCCGGCAACTTGAGCTGGTCCTGGCACGAGCCCACCCGGCAGCTCTTCGAGCACATCGCCCCGGAGCTGTGGCGCAGCATCGGCACCGACCCCGTCGCCCTGCTCGGCGCCGTCGACCCGGCCCGGCTGGCGGAACTCGCCCTGGACCACGACTACGTCGCCGGCGTCAACCTGGTGCGCGACGACCTGCGCGCCTACCTCAACGAACCGCGCTGGTATCAGGGCCTCGAGGGGGCGAAGCCGGCGTCGATCGCGTACTTCTCGCCCGAGTTCGGCATCGCGGCGGCGCTTCCGCAGTACTCCGGCGGCCTGGGTATCCTGGCCGGGGATCACCTCAAGAGCGCCTCGGATCTTGGTGTTCCACTCGTCGGCGTTGGCCTGTTCTACAAGGCCGGCTACTTCAGCCAGGCGATCTCGAGCGATGGTTGGCAGCTGGAGAGCTACCCGCTGCTGGACCCCGACGGTCTGCCCCTGTCGGTGCTGCGCCGGGCGGACGGTTCACCGGTGCAGGTGTCCCTCGCCCTGCCGGACGACCGAACCCTGCACGCTCGCGTGTGGGAGGCCAGGGTCGGCCGCATCCGGCTGCTGATGCTGGACACCGATATCCCGGAGAACACCGACGAACTGCGCCAGGTGACCGACAGGCTCTACGGCGGCGGCGGCGAACACCGGCTGCTGCAGGAACTGTTGCTCGGCATCGGCGGGGCCCGGGCCGTGCGCCTGTGGAGCCACCTCAACGGCCGCGACGAGCCCGAGGTGTTCCACACCAACGAGGGACACGCCGGATTCCTCGGCCTGGAACGCATCTCCAGCCTCATCGGTGAGGGTCTGAGCTTCGCCGAGGCGTTGCAGGTAGCCCGTGCCGGCACCGTTTTCACCACGCACACCCCGGTGGCTGCCGGTATCGACAGGTTCGAAACCTCCCTCGTGCGCCGCTACTTCGAGACCGACCTGCTGCCCGGTGTGGCCGTGGACGACCTGCTGGGTCTGGGCGCCGAGAGCTACCCGGGCGGGTCGCCGGATGTCTTCAACATGGCCATCATGGGCCTGCGGCTCGGACAGCACGCCAACGGCGTCTCGAAGCTGCACGGCGAGGTGAGCCGGCGCATGTTCAGCGGCCTCTGGCCGGGCTTCGACGCCAGCGAGGTGCCGATCACCTCGATCACCAACGGGGTGCACGCGCCCACCTGGACGGACCCGGCGCTGAAGGCCCTCGCCGCGAACCGGCTCGGCACCACCGACACCTCCACGGCCGACTGGGCATCGCCCGCGGTGAGCGACCAGGACCTCTGGGAGGTGCGCGGCGATATGCGCCGCCAGTTCGTCGAGGACGCCCGTCGCCGCATCGGCGCGGCCTGGCTCGTGCAGAACCCCGGCGGTCTGGTGCCGGCGTGGATCAACCAGGTCTTCGACCCCAATGTGCTCACCATCGGGTTCGCCCGTCGGGTGCCCACCTACAAGCGGCTCACCCTGATGCTGCACGACCCCGAGCGGCTGCGCGCCCTGCTGCTGCACCCCGAGCACCCCGTGCAGATCGTCATCGCCGGCAAGTCGCACCCCGCCGACGAGGAGGGCAAACGGCTGATCCAGCGGATCGTGCAGTTCGCCGCCGATCCTGAGCTGCGCACCCGCATTGCGTTCCTGCCCGACTACAACATCGGTATGGCCCAGCTGATGTACCCGGGCACCGACGTGTGGCTGAACAACCCGCTGCGCCCGCTTGAGGCCTGCGGCACCTCCGGCATGAAGGCGGCCCTGAACGGTGCCCTCAACCTGTCGATCCTGGACGGCTGGTGGCCGGAGTATTTCGACGGCCAGAACGGCTGGGCCATTCCCTCCGCCGACGCGAGCACCAACTCCGCCGAACGCGACCGCCTCGAGGCCGACGCCCTGTACGAGCTCATCGAACACCAGGTGGCGCCGCCGTTCTACGAGCGCAACGCCGATGACGTGCCCGAACGCTGGGTCGCCAACATCCGCCAGACCCTGGCCGGGCTCTCGCCCGAGTTGAACGCCGGCCGGATGGTGCGCGAATACGTGGAGAAGCTCTACCGCCCCGCCGGTGTCTCCGAGGCGCGACTCTCGGCCAACAACTACCGGGCGGCCCGCGAACTGGCGGAGTGGAAGGCTCGCATCGGGGGAGCCTGGCCCGGCGTGGCCGTCGAGCACGTGGAGTCCGGCGGCGTCGCCCCGGTGCCGCAGGTGGGCGATGAACTGCGCCTGCGCGCGCACGTGCAGTTGAACGGCCTCGCCCCTGAGGACGTGACGGTACAGGTCGTCTACGGCAGGAGCACCGGCGGCGACGACCTCACCGACGTCAGCACCCAGGCCCTCGAGCCGATCAACGACGTGCTGGGGCAGGACGCCACCGAAACCGTGACGCCCGGCGCGCCGACCCTGTTCACCGGAACCGTCGAACTCGACAGGTCCGGTGGCTTCGGCTACACCGTCAGGGTTGTGCCGCGGAACGACCTGCTGATCAGCGCGGCCGAGATGGGGCTGGTGGCCGTCGCCGGCTGACCCGATGCGGTGACGCCCGCACGAACCGCGGGAGGGCCGATCACCAGCAGCGCGACGGCCAGGCAGATAGAGCCGACGGCCAGCCCGGAGACGGCCGTACCGCGGGTCACTTCCCTCCCGCGGTGCGTGGCCGAGACAACCAGCAGCCAGACGCTGGGCGCGCAGGCGACGACCAGCCAGCTGACGAGCTTCAGGAGCAACGCGGTCTCGGTTGCGTCCCTGAAATCTCTGTCGAGCAACGCGGCCAGCGATCCCAGGCAGCCGCCGACCAGGAACACGATGCTGGTCACGATCAGTGCCCTGATGCGGCGCTGTGCGGCTCTCGACGCGGCATCCGGCCGGAACTCGGCGTCGATCACGGCCATGATCGCGGCGTCCGACTGCTCGGGCTCCGCAGCGTCAGGCACCGGCTCGGTCATCGGTCCCGGCCGATCGGTGCGATGACGGCGGCGGTGACGGAGATGAGGTCGGCGGGGGAGAGCTCGATGTCGAAGCCGCGGCGGCCGCCGGAGACGAAGACGGTGTCGAAGAGCTCGGCCGTCTCGTCGAGCACCGTGCTCAGCCGCGTCTTCTGTCCGATCGGGCTGATGCCGCCCACGACGTAGCCGGTCTTGCGCTCGGCCAGCCTGGGGTCGGCCATGACGGCTTTCTTCGCGCCGACCGCCGCGGCGAGAGCCTTGAGGTCCAGCTGACCGGAGACGGGGACGATCGCCACGACGAGGGCGCCGTCGACGTCGGCCAGGAGGGTCTTGAACACCTGGTCGGGATCCAGCCCGAGCTTGTCTGCCGCCTCGAGGCCGTAGCCGGCCACCGCCGCATCATGCGGGTAGTGGTGGGCGGTGAACCGGATGCCGGCGTGTAGCAGCGCCACGGTGGCGGGAGTGCCGCCGGCATCCGGCTTGGTCATGCCCGGGCTTCCTCGGCCCGCAACAGCAGCATTGAGGTGCCCCCCATGGTGAGGCGGGCGCCCGGCATGTGCGAACTCTGCACCTCGCGGATGTCGTCGTGACTGGAGTCCCAGAGCACCGTGTAGCTGGAGACCCCGGAGTGGATGGGCAGGGTCACCTCGGTGGGCGACTCCAGGCCGTGCACGATCAGGAGGATGCGGTTGAATGCCTCGTGCTCGGGGGTGCTCGCCGCGAGGTACTGCAGGGTGCGTTCCTGGGGGGAGTTCCAATCGGCCTCCGACATCGACGCTCCGGCGGCGTTGTACCAGTCCATCTGGCTGGCGCTGGGGGTGGTCTGGCCCGGCCGGCCGAACCGCACGGGGCGCAGAGCGGGGTTCTCCCGGCGCAGGGCGAGCAACTGCCGGGTGATCCGGTGCAGGTCCTGCTGCCAGTCGTCGAAGTTCCAGTCCAGCCAGGTGAGCTCGCTGTCGTGGCAGTAGGCGTTGTTGTTTCCGCGTTGGCTGCGGCCGAACTCGTCCCCGGCGGTGAGCATCGGCACACCCGCGGAGAGCAGCAGGGTGCCAAGCAGGTTGCGCATCGCCCGCCGACGGGTACGCAGCACCGTGACATCACGAGTGGGCCCCTCGACACCGTGGTTGAACGAGTTGTTCCCGTCGGTGCCGTCCCGGTTCGCTTCACCGTTGCCCACGTTGTGCTTCACGTTGTACGCGGTGAGGTCCGCCATGGTGAAACCGTCGTGGGCGGTGATGAAGTTCAGCGAGGCGACCGGGCCGCGCTCCAACGAGAAGGTGTTGGCCGACCCGGCCAGACGGGAGGCGAACCGGCCGATGCCGCTGTCGGAGGTCGAGTGGTTGCGTACGGCGGCGACGTCGGTGAGCCAGAAGGACCGCATCCGGTCGCGGTACCGGTCGTTCCACTCCGACCAGCCGGTCGGAAAGTTGCCGGTCTGCCAGCCGCCCATGCCCACGTCCCACGGTTCCGCGATGAGCTTCACCCCGGCCAGGTCCGGGTCGTCGCGGATGGCGGTGAGCAGAGGGTGGTCCGGCGTGTAGTGCACGTTCTCGTCGCGACCGAGGGTCGCGGCCAGGTCGAACCTGAACCCGTCGATCTGCACCTCGTTGGCCCAGTACCGCAGGGAGTCCAGCACCAGTCGCATCGGCACGTCGTGGCCGAAGTTGACCGTGTTGCCGCAGCCGGTGACGTCGATGTAATGACCCTTGGCGTTCTGCCGGTAGTAGGTGGCGTTGTCGATGCCCCGCAGGCTCGTGACCGGTCCGGCCGGGCCCTCCTCGGCGGTGTGGTTGTACACGACGTCGAGGATGACCTCGAGGCCGGCCTCGTGCAGCAGTTTGACCATGCCCTTGAACTCGCGTAGCACCGCCTCCGGCCCCTCGGACTGGGAGGCCTGGGTGGCGTAGTCGGCGTGCGGCGTGAAGAAGTTGAGGGTGTTGTAGCCCCAGTAGTTCGACAGGCCCTGCTTGATCAGGCGCTGTTCGGAGACGAACGATTGCACCGGCAGCAGTTCCACGGCGGTCACCCCGAGGTTCTTGAGGTACGCGATGGTGCTCTCGTGCGCCAGACCGGCGTAGGTGCCGCGGAGTTCAACGGGCATGGCCGGGTTGAGCTTGCTCAGGCCCCGGACGTGCGTCTCGTAGACGACGGTGTGATCCATCGGCGTGTTGGGCTTGACGGCTCCGGCCCAGTCGAAGGCGTCGTCGACCATGGTGGACTGCCACTGGTCGGGTCCCACCCGGGCCAGACCCCGGGCGTACGGGTCGATCAGGGTCTTCTCGGGGTGGAACGAGTGCGTGGGACCGGCGGGACCGGAGACCCGGATGCCGTAGCGGCGACCCGCGGTGAGGGTGCGGCTACGACCGACCCAGACGTTGTGGGTGTCGCGCACCATGGGTACGGTGCGCACGATCCAGTTGGGGTCGGTGTGGTCGAAGATGCACAGTTCGATGGCCTCGGCGTGTTCGGACCAGACGCGGAGTTCCCCGCCATTGCTCGTAGCGCGGACGCCCAGATTGCGGAGGGAGTCAGCTGAAGTCATGAGATCTAGAGTAATCAGTGCGGACGGTGTATAAAGACCAGCCCGCACCGGCCCATCCACGGGACCCGAACCAGCCAGGAGGCGAGCACATGTCGGTGCATTTCGACCACGCGTATCTCGACCATGCCGCGACGGCACCGATGCTGCCGGCCGCCATCACCGCGTACGCGGAGGCGATGGCCGTCGTCGGAAACCCGGCGTCCATCCACAGCCAGGGCCAGAACGCCAAACGGATGCTCGAGGAGGCCCGCGAACGGGTCGCCGCCAGCGTGCACTCCGACCCCATCGAGATCGTCTTCACCGGCAGCGGCACCGAATCGGTGAATCTGGCCGTCAAGGGCCTGTACTGGGCCCGAGCGCCCCGCACCCGGATCCTTGTGCCCGGCGGAGAGCACCACGCCACGGTGGACACCGTGGAATGGCTCGCGCAGCAGGAGGGCGCCACGGTGCAGTGGATCCCGCTGGACGCGCTGGGCCGCATCGACCTCGCCGCGCTGGAGGCGGCCATCGCCGAGAACCCCGAGGATGTGGCCCTGGTGACCCTGCTGGCCGCCAACAACGAGGTGGGCACCCTGCAGCCCGTCCAGGAGGTGGCGGCGCTCGCCGCGGCACACGGCATCCCGGTGCACGTGGACGCCATCTCCGCCTACGGTCACGTGCCCATCGACTTCGCCGCCCTGCACGCCACCGGAGTCTCGGCGCTGAGCGTCTCGGCGCACAAGATCGGCGGGCCCGTCGGCATCGGCGCCCTGGTGCTGTCCCGCACGATCACCGTGGTGCCGCTGATCCACGGCGGCGGCCAGCAGCGCCAGGTACGCAGCGGCACCCAGGACGTGGCAGCGGCGGTGTCGTTCGCGGTGGCCGCCACCGCGATGACGGCCGAGCTCGACGCCGAAAACCTGCGCCTCCGGGAGCTGCGCGACAGCGTGATCGCCGGGGTGCGGGCCGCGGTGCCCTCCGCCGTCTACAACGGCGACCCCGACCCGACCGGGCGTCTGCCCGGCAACGCCCACTTCACCTTCCCCGGCTGCGAGGGCGACTCGCTCCTGTTCCTGCTCGACGTCGCCGGGGTGTCGGTCTCCACGGGATCCGCCTGCCAGGCCGGCATCCCCGAGCCGTCGCACGTGCTGCGCGCCATGGGCCGCAGCGAGGCCGAGGCCCGCAGCGCACTGCGGATCACGCTGGGCCGCACCTCGACCCAGGCGGACGTCGACGCCTTCCTGACGGCGCTGCCGGTGGCCTGGGCGCAGGCGATCGGCGCGGGAATGGCCGACTCGGCGCCGCGTGCGTACACTTAACCAGTGAAGATTCTGGCAGCAATGAGCGGTGGGGTGGATTCCGCCGTGGCCGCAGCCCGCGCGGTCGAGGCAGGACACGAGGTGGTCGGGGTGCATCTGGCCCTGTCGCGCATGCCCGGCACGCTCCGCACCGGCAGCCGCGGCTGCTGCACCGTCGAAGACTCGATGGACGCCCAACGGGCCGCGAACATCATCGGCATCCCGTACTACGTGTGGGACTTCTCCGAACGGTTCAAGCTCGACGTCGTCGACGACTTCATCGCCGAGTACGCCGCCGGTCGCACCCCCAACCCGTGCATGCGCTGCAACGAGAAGATCAAGTTCGCCGCCCTGCTCGAGAAGGCCCTGGCGCTCGGCTTCGACGCCGTCTGCACCGGCCACTACGCCTCGATCGTGACGGATGCCGACGGCAACCGGGAACTGCATCGGGCCAGCGCCTGGGCCAAAGACCAGTCCTACGTGCTGGGCGTGCTCACTAAGGAGCAGCTCGCCCACTCGATGTTCCCCCTGGGCGACACGCCGTCCAAGGCCGAGGTGCGCGCAGAGGCTGCCGAACGCGGCTTCTCGGTGGCGAACAAGCCCGACTCCTACGACATCTGCTTCATCCCCGACGGTGACACCCGCGGCTGGCTCGGCGAACGGGTCGCCCCGGAAACCGGCGACATCCTGGACCGCGAGGGCAACAAGCTCGGGCAGCACGAGGGCGCCGTGGCGTTCACCGTGGGTCAGCGCAAGGGCCTCTCGATCGGTACTCCCGCCGCCGACGGCAAGCCCCGCTTCGTGCTCGAGGTGCGCCCGATCACGAACACGGTGGTCGTGGGCCCCAAGGAGGCCCTGGCGATCAAGGAGATCGCCGGAACCACGTACACCTGGGCCGGACTGCCCCCGGAGCACCCCGAGATCGAATTCGCCTGCGACGTGCAGATCCGTGCCCACGCCGATCCGGAGCCCGCCGTTGCCCAGGTCATCAACGTGCCCGCCGACCCCTCTGCGACACCGCCGGTCGAGGCGCACACCGAGCTGCGCATCCTGCCGACCGAGCCGCTGACCGGCGTGGCGCCGGGCCAGACCGCCGTCGTCTACGTGGGCACCAGGGTGCTGGGCCAGTGCACCATCGACCGCACCGTCAGTGCCGTTCCCGTCGGCAGCGTTGCTGCCGCTGACTCCACGACGGTCGATGCCTGACGCCACCGGCGCGTCACCGGCGGCCGCGCTGGCGGCCGCCGGCGAGGAGGCCGCCGGCCTGACCACGCGCATCCTCGAGGCCCGCGACGCCTACTACGAGCGCAACGAGGTCATCGTCTCCGACGCCGATTACGACGGCCTGATCCATCGCCTCGAAGAACTCGAACGGCTCTTCCCCGAACTCGCCAGCCAGGACAGCCCCACCCAGACCGTCGGCGGCCGCGCCGAGACCACCCTGTTCGACCCGGTGCAGCACGCCGAGCGGATGCTCAGCCTCGACAACGTGTTCTCCATCGAGGAGTTCGAGGCGTGGGCGGCGAAGGTGCAGGTGAGCGCCAACCGAGCCGTGCACTACCTCTGCGAACTCAAGATCGACGGCCTGGCCATCAACCTCCGGTACGAGAACGGGGTGCTTGTCAGCGCCGCGACCCGCGGCGACGGCGTGGTCGGCGAGGACGTCACCGAGAACATCGCCCTGGTGCCCGGTATCCCGGCGCGCCTGACCGGCACCGGGCATCCGCCGCTGATGGAGGTGCGCGGGGAGGTGTTCTTCCCCGTGGAGTCCTTCCGTGAGCTGAACGCCGCGCAGAGCGCCGCGGGTGAGCGGGTGTTCGCCAACCCTCGCAACGCGGCCAGCGGGTCGCTCCGGCAGAAGGCCGAGAGCAAGAACGCCGACCAGCTCGCCCTGATGAAGGCCAGGCTCGGCCGGCTGCGGATGCTCGTGCACGGCATCGGCGCGTGGGCCCAGCCCGGCGCCGAGTCGCAGTCCGCCGTGTACGACCTGCTCGCCGGCTGGGGTCTGCCCACCAGCACCCACTACAGGGTCGTCGCGACGCCGGCAGAGGCATCCGCGTTCATCGAGTACTTCGGCGAGCACCGCGGCAGCGTGGAACACGAGATCGACGGCATCGTCATCAAGGTGGACGAGCTCGCCCTGCACGACGAACTCGGTGCCACCAACCGCGCGCCGCGCTGGGCGATCGCCTACAAGTACCCGCCGGAGCAGGTGAACACGAAGCTGCTCGACATCGTCGTGAGCGTGGGTCGCACCGGTCGGGCCACCCCGTTCGCCGTGATGGAACCCGTCAGGGTCGCCGGTTCCGTCGTGCGCCAGGCCACCCTGCACAACCAGGATGTCGTGAAGGCCAAGGGTGTGCTGATCGGCGACACCGTGGTGCTGCGGAAGGCCGGCGACGTGATCCCCGAGGTCCTCGGGCCGGTCGTGGAGCTGCGCGACGGCACCGAACGCGAATTCGTGATGCCCGCAGACTGCCCGGTCTGCGGCACTGGGCTGAAGGCCGCCAAGGACGGCGACATCGACCTGCGCTGCCCGAACGCGCGGAGCTGCCCGGCCCAGGTCTGCGGCCGGGTCGAGCACATCGGCTCGCGGGGTGCCCTGGACATCGAGGTGCTCGGCGAGGTGACCGCGGCCGCGCTGACCCAGCCCACGGTTCCCGAAACCCCGCCGTTGGACACCGAGGCCGGGCTTTTTGATCTCACCATCGAGGATCTGTTGCCGATCAGCGTGGTCGTGCGGGACCCCGAGACCGGCCTGCCCCGCGAGGACGAGGACGGCACGGTGCGTCAGCGCACCCCGTTCCGGCGGAACCCCTCCGCGGCCGAGAAGAAGGCGGGTCTGGACGGCCCGCAACCGTCGTCCAACGCCGTGAAGCTCATCGCCGAGATCGAACTGGCCAAGACCAAGCAGCTCTGGCGCATCCTGGTCTCACTCAACATCCGTCACGTCGGGCCCGTGGCCGCACGGGCCCTGGCGAACCACTTCGGCTCTCTCGACGCCATCCGGTCGGCGTCGCGTGACGAGCTGGCCGAGGTCGACGGGGTGGGCGGCATCATCGCCGACGCCGTGATCGACTGGTTCGAGGTGGATTGGCACCGCGACATCGTGGAGCAATGGGCATCGGCCGGGGTGCAGTTCGCGACGCCGGGGCATGCGGGCCCCGGTGCGGCGGCGGCGGCCGGGGGAGTGCTCACCGGGCTGACCGTCGTGGCGACGGGCTCGCTGGAGGGCTTCACCCGAGAGGGTGCCTCGGAGGCGATCATCGCCGCCGGCGGCAAGAACGCCTCCAGCGTGTCGAAGAAGACCGACTACGTGGCCGCCGGCCCCGGCGCCGGCTCCAAACTGGCCAAGGCCGAAGCCCTGGGCGTGCGCATCATCGATGCCGACCAGTTCCGGCTGCTGCTCGAACACGGCCCGGCCGGCCTGCCGGACGCCGCCCCGGCGGATGCCCCGGCCGACACCGGCGCCGAACCGGAGTCGGTCGCCGCGGCCGAGCCCGGCCGCGACACCGACTAGGCTCACGCCGGCGGTCGCTCGTCGTCCCAGTGTGCCCAGAGCGAAACTCTCTTGCCGCGGGGAGCGCTGGTTGGGTTAGCTGGCCGCATGCGATTCCTCATTCTCGGCGGAACGGCCTGGCTCGGCAGCACCATCGCGACGACGGCGATGCACCACGGTCACAAGGTCACCTGCCTGGCCAGGGGCGAATCCGGGAACGCTCCGGCCGGCATCCGCTTCGTTCGGGGCGACCGCGACCAGGCCGGGGCGTACGCGGAGGTGGCGGCGGAAGACTGGGATGTGGTCGTGGATGTGTCGCGGCAGCCCGGGCAGGTCACCTCGGCCGTGGCGGCGCTGGGCGCCCGGGCCGCCTCGTACACCTTCGTGTCGTCTGGCAACGTCTACGCCGACACCGCCGTGCCGGGCCAGGACGAGAGCGCTGAACGTGTCGGTGCGCAGGGCGGTGACGTGATGGAGTCGATGGAGACCTACGGCGAGGCGAAGGTCGCCTGCGAGGACCGGCTGCTTGCGGGGTTCGGCGCCGACAGATCGCTCATCGTGCGGTCGGGTCTGATCGGCGGACCCGGCGACGTCTCCGACCGCAGCGGATACTGGCCACTGCGGTTCAGCGAGCCCGCCGGTGCCGACGGGAGTGTGCTGGTGCCCGACGTTCCGGGGCTCCTGGTTCAGGTGATCGACGTGCGCGACCTGGCGGAATGGATCGTCGACGCCGCCGAGGACCGCACAGCCGGGGTGTTCAACGCGACGGGGGAGACCGTGTCGCTGGCCGAACACCTGGCCGTGGCAAGGAGAGTGGCCGGACACACCGGCCCGGTCGTCGGCGCGGATGCCCGATGGCTGCTGGATCACGAGGTCGGGCCGTGGTCGGGACCACGGTCCCTGCCGCTCTGGTTGCCCCTGCCGGACTACGCCGGGTTCAATGCCCGTGACAGCGGTGCCGCCCGCGCCGCCGGACTGGTCACCCGCCCGCTGGCCGAGACCCTCGCTGACACGCTGCGCTGGGAGCGCCTCAGGGTGCCGCAGGGCCCGCGCCGGGCGGGACTGTCCGACGCCGACGAGGTGGCTCTACTCGCCGCCCGCGCCGCCGGCTGAGACCCCCGCGCCCGCCCGCCCGACCCCTGGCCCCGCAACTGTTCCCGAAGCGGACTTCTGCGTCCGGCGCACCGGGCGCAGAAGTCCGCACGGGCAACAGTTGCGACCGGCGCACGCGGCGGCCGGAACCGGCGCCGGGACTAGGCTGCGGCCATGACCCCCATCAAGGATGATGACCGTCCGACCGAGGAACCCACGGTGCCTGAGCTCCTCCAGCCCGGCGAGCCACCGTTCCAGGCGCTGTTCCCGAATCTGGATCGGGTGTCCCGATCCTCCTGGCGCAAGGGATCCGTCAGCCGCCGACGGATCGGCCGCGCGACGGGGCTGCTGGTCGGGGTGATCGTGGTCATCGGCACGTTGGTGGTGGGCAGCGTCATCCTCTGAGCCCCGCCAGTCTGCTGCGCCGCCGAGGTTTGTGGAGCCCCGAGAATTCACCTCACCGTGACCGGATGTACCCCCGCCGGAAACTCGCCGGAAACGCAGCCGCCGAATTGCGCCGAAAAGTGTCCGATCGCCCTGAACGAGGGGCAGTGGCAGCGCCCGCGGCTCGATAAGCTGAGAGCGCATGACTTGCCAGGGGCGTCGAGTCTGTTTGCTGTTCATTCGTTCGGGAGGGGACGGGACGCGTCGTGCTATTCGAGGCCGCTGCACTGCTGACTGCCTCGCTCGCCCTCGTCGGGGTGGGCGGGCCCGTCCTGATGCCCGAATCCTCGCAGGTCAGCGTCTACGAGACCGTTTCCACCCGGGTCGCCGACCGTCAGAGTGATGCGGGCGTCTCGCCGGCCTCGGCTGAGCTCGAGGTGAAGTCGGCCGCCGCCATCGACATCGACGTGGCCTCCCTGCGCACCATGACGGGGTCCAATCTGCTCGTGGGCATGTCCCAGCTCGCCGTCGCGGAGCTGGAGAGCTTCGTGGCCGAATACCCCACCCGCGTCGATTCGGTGCTGGCGACCCCGCCCGAAGCCACGGTGGTGTCGGCCTGGTGGACGCTGCTGGACTCCACCCAGCGGGCGGCCCTCACCACGGCGACCCCGCGGCTGGTCGGCAACCTCGACGGCGTGCCGCTGGCGCAGCGCAGTCGCGCGAACGAGCGTTACCTCAGTGATTCTCTCGCCGAGGCCAAGCGGGTCATCGCCGGCCACTCGTCAGATGCCGAGCGCTCCCTGGCCAGCGGCCGGGTTGCCGTGCTCAGCCAGGTCGAGCTGGCCCTGAAACGCAGCGACGGCGGGCCCAAACGCAGCCTGATCCTGCTCGACCCCAACGGGTCGGGGCGGGCGGCGATCGCCCTGGGCAACCCGGACACCGCCGACTACATCGGCTATCTGGTGCCCGGAATGAACTACCGGGTCGAGCCGGCGATGGTCAACTGGACCACCGTGGCCGACGACGTCTACCGCGAACAGCGTGCGGTCCTGGCCGCACGCAAGAAGGCACCGGCCGCCACCACAACCGCACAAGGCAGAGCGTCCGTCACCCCGGCTTCCGCCACCGACAGCCGGCTTGTGTCGGGGTACCCGGATGCCGCGGCGACCACCGCGAAGACCGTGGCCACGATCGCCTGGATCGGCTATGAAGCGCCCGACGTGTTCTCCGTCGGCTGGCGTGACCGGGCGGTGGCCGGCGCCGCCTTCCTCGAGACCTCGTGGGCCGGCGTGCGTGCCAGCAGGGGAGCGGACCAGCCCTTCATCTCGGTGTTCGCGCACTCCTATGGTTCGACGGTCTCGCTCATGGCGCTGGCCAACGGCTCCGTGCAGGTGGACGCCCTCGTCGTGGTCGGGTCACCGGGTAGCGAAATCCAGTCCGCCGACAAGCTCGAGGTCGCCAACGGGAACGTCTTCGTCGGCAAAGCGGACTGGGACCCGGCTGTCAGCTCGGCGTTCTTCGGCAGCGATCCCGGCGCATCCTCCTACGGTGCCAGGGCACTCGGCGTGGATGGGGCGACCGACACCGTCACCGGCGCCTGGCTCGGCGGATCCCTCGGCCACAACGACTATTTCAGGCCCGGAAGCGAGTCCCTGCACAACATGGCGCTCATCGGCACCGACAACGCGGACCTGGCAACCGACGACGACGAATAGAATTGGAGCTTCCGCTTCGATTTTCTTGGGAGTTTCATGTCTGAAATCACGGCCGAGCAGGTTGCGCATCTGGCCAACCTCGCCCGGATCGACCTCAGCTCGGCAGAAATCGATCGCCTCACGGTCGAACTCGGCCAGATCGTCGACTCTGTCGCCAGGGTCGCCGAGGTCGCGACGCCCGACGTCCCGGCGACCAGCCACCCGATGCCGCTGACGAATGTGTTCCGTGACGACGTCGTCGTGCCGTCGCTCACCGTCGACCAGGCCCTGTCCGGGGCCCCCGACCGTGCCGGCGACAAATTCCGCGTGCCCGCCATCCTGGACGAGGAGTAACAACGTGACCAGTCTCATCAACCAGACCGCCGCCGCCCTGGCCGGTCTGCTCGCCGACGGCTCGGTCAGCTCCGTCGACGTCACGCGCGCCCACCTCGACCACATCGACGCCGTCGAGCCCGATGTGCACGCGTTCCTGCACGTGGCCCGCGACGCCGCCCTGGCCACCGCCGCGAGGGTCGACGCCCGTCGCGCCGCCGGCGAGAAGCTCGGCCCGCTGGCCGGCGTTCCGATCGCCATCAAGGACGTGCTCGCCACGCACGACATGCCCACCACCTCCGGGTCGAAGATCCTTCAGGGCTGGATCCCGCCGTACGACGCCACCGTGGTTCGGCGCATCCGCGACGCCGACCTCATCCCGCTGGGCAAGACCAACATGGACGAGTTCGCGATGGGCTCCTCCACCGAACACTCCGCCTACGGCCCCACCCACAACCCGTGGGACCTTGACCGCATCCCCGGCGGCTCCGGCGGTGGCTCCGCGGCCGCCGTCGCCGCGTTCGAGGCACCGTTGGCGCTCGGCAGCGACACCGGCGGATCCATCCGTCAGCCCGCCGCCGTCACCGGTTCCGTCGGCGTCAAGCCCACCTACGGCGGCGTGTCCCGCTACGGCGCGATCGCGCTGGCCTCCTCGCTCGACCAGGTCGGCCCGGTTACCCGCACGGTGCTCGACGCCGCGCTGCTGCACGATGTGATCGGCGGGCACGACCCGCTCGACTCGACATCGCTGACGGATGCGTGGCCGTCGATGGCCGCCGCCGCCCAGGCCGGGCTGGCCGACGGTGCCCTCACGGGGGTGCGGATCGGCGTGATCAAGGAACTCAACGGTGCGGGTTTCCAGGCCGGTGTCAAGCAGCGTTTCGAGGAGACCCTGGCCCTGCTGTCCGCGGCCGGCGCCATCGTCAGCGAGGTGAGCGCCCCGAACTTCGAGTACGCGGTCTCCGCCTACTACCTGATCCTGCCCGCCGAAGCCTCCAGCAACCTGGCCCGCTTCGACTCCGTGCGTTTCGGCATCCGGGTCAACCCCGAGGACGGCCCGCTCACCAGCGAGCGCGTCATGGCCGCCACCCGCGACGCCGGCTTCGGCGACGAGGTCAAACGCCGCATCATCCTGGGCACCTACGCCCTCAGCGCCGGCTACTACGATGCCTACTACGGCAGTGCCCAGAAAGTGCGCACGCTCATCCAGCGTGACTTCGCCGCCGCGTTCGACAAGGTCGACCTGCTCGTCTCGCCCACCGCGCCCACCACGGCGTTCAAGTTCGGCGAGAAGACCGAAGACCCGATGGCGATGTACCTCAACGACATCACCACCATCCCGGCCAACCTCGCCGGCATCCCCGGCATGAGCCTGCCGATGGGCCTCGCGCCCGAAGACGGCCTGCCGGTCGGCCTGCAGGTGATGGCGCCCGCCCGCGCGGACGCCCGCCTGTACACCTTCGGCGCCGCCGTCGAGCAGCTGCTCGAGGCACACTGGGGGCACACCCTGCTCAGCCAGGCGCCCGCGCTGGCCAACATCGAAATGTTCGCAACCGAAGGGGGAGCCGTCTGATGGCCAAGGCCGAATTGATGGACTACGACAAGGCCCTCGAACTGTTCGAGCCGGTGCTCGGCTTCGAGGTGCACGTCGAACTCAACACCAAGACCAAGATGTTCTGCGGCTGCGCCAACGAATTCGGGTCCGGTGCCAATACCAACACCTGCCCCACCTGCCTGGGCCTGCCCGGCGGGCTGCCGCAGGTGAACCGTCAGGCCATCGAGTCCTCGATCCGCCTGGGCCTGGCCCTCGGCTGCGAGATCGCCGAGACCAGCCGGTTCGCCCGCAAGAACTACTTCTACCCCGACACCGCGAAGAACTTCCAGACCTCGCAGTACGACGAGCCGATCGCGTTCAACGGTCAGCTCACCATCGAGCTGGAGAGCGGCCGCCAGGTCACGGTCGACATCGAGCGCGCGCATATGGAGGACGACGCCGGCAAGCTCACCCACATGGGTGGCGCCGCCGGACGCATCCAGGGCGCCGATTACTCGCTGGTGGACTACAACCGCGGCGGCGTGCCGCTGGTGGAGATCGTCACCCAGATGATCGAGGGCGGCGAAGCCGACTCACCCGAGATCGGCAAGACCTACGTCGCCGCCATCCGCGAGATCGTCAAGGCGCTGGGCGTCTCGAACGCCCGGATGGAGGAGGGTAACGTGCGCTGCGACGCCAACGTGTCGCTCCGTCCGCGCGGCTCGAACATTCTGGGCACCCGCACCGAGACCAAAAACGTCAACTCGCTGCGCAGCGTCGAACGCGCCGTTCGCTACGAGATCCAGCGCCAGGCCGCGCTGCTGCACGCCGGTGGCACCATCACCCAGGAGACCCGGCACTGGCACGAGGACACCGGCGTCACCTCCGCCGGCCGGCCCAAGAGCGACGCCGACGACTACCGGTACTTCCCCGAGCCCGACCTGGTGCCCGTCGCGCCGTCGCGCGCCTGGGTCGAAGAGCTGCGCGCCACGCTGCCCGAGCCGCCCGCGGCCCGCCGCAAGCGGCTGCAGGCCGCCTGGGGTTTCGTGAACCTCGAGTTCCAGGATGTGGTCAACTCCGACCTCCTCGATGTTCTGGAGGCCACCATCGCCGCCGGTGCACCCGCGCAGTCCGCCCGCAAGTGGTGGACCGGCGAGATCGCCCGTCTGGCCAATGCCGCCGGCGTGACCGCCGAGAGCCTCGTGACCCCGGCCCAGGTGGCCGCGCTGATCGAACTGATCACCGACGGTACCCTCACCGACCGCCTGGCCCGCCAGGTGCTCGAGGGCGTCATCGCCGGCGAGGGCACCCCCAGCGAGGTCGTCGCCAGCCGCGGACTGGCCGTCGTCAGCGATGACGGGCCGCTGATCGCTGCCATCGACGAGGCCCTAGCCGGCCAGCCCGACGTGCTCGCGAAGATCCGCGACGGCAAGGTGCAGGCCGCCGGCGCCGTCATCGGCGCGGTCATGAAGGCCATGCGCGGCCAGGCGGATGCCGCCAGGGTGCGCGAACTGGTGCTCGAACGCGCCGGCAGTGCTCCGGTGGAGTCTGCGCCGTCGGAGTCGGTGGAGTAATGGCGCTCTGGAGCCGCCGGCCCACGGACGCCCCGTCAGCCGAGGGGGCGGCCGCGGTGTTCGGCGTCGGGATGCAGGTGGTGGTGCGGCTTGACCGCAGCCGTTACCCCGACTCGACGGTGGAGGACCCGATCGGGGTCATCACCGCGCCAGGCGAACTCGTCGGCTCGGCGCTGTACGCGCCCGTCGTGGGCAAGGAAGCGGTGTGGGTGGTGCACTTCGAGGAACCGTTCTATGGTCTCGACGGCACCGGCCCGCACGAGTCGGCCCGGGTGTCGCAGGGCTCCCTCGAGGCAGCTCCGGAGTCGTGATAGCCGTGGCCGACCTCAACCAGCCCGCCGAGGCCGACATTCGTCGGTGGCGGCGGTATCTGGCCGATGAACAGGCCGAGGCCGCCGTCTACCGTGACCTGGCCGGCCGGCGTTCCGGCGAGGAACGCGATATTCTGCTGGCCCTCGCCGAGGCAGAGGGCCGGCACGAGGCGCACTGGCGCGACCTGCTCGGCGAGCGGGTCGGAGCGCCCCGGAAGGGTGCGCTGCGCACCCGGGTGCTGGGCCTGCTGGCCCGCCGGTTCGGCTCCGTCTTCGTGCTCGCTCTCGCCCAACGCGCCGAGGCCCGGTCGCCCTACGACGGGGATGCCGACGCCACCAGCGCCATGGCCGCAGACGAGCGTATCCACGAGGAGGTCGTGCGAGGCCTGGCCGCCCGCGGCCGCCAGCGGCTGTCCGGCACCTTCAGGGCCGCGGTCTTCGGCGTCAACGACGGTCTGGTGAGCAACCTTGCCCTGGTGCTGGGTATCGGGGCGACCGGGGTGCCCACCGCGACCATCCTCTTCACCGGCATCGCCGGCCTGCTGGCCGGAGCCCTGTCGATGGGTGCGGGGGAGTACGTGTCGGTGCGGTCCCAACGCGAGCTTCTCGAGGCGTCCACCCCGAACCCGGCCACGCGCAGCGTGCTCTCACACCTGGACGAGGCCGCCAACGAACTGACCCTCGTGTACCGGGCCCAGGGCATGACGCCCGAAGACGCCGAGGTGCACGCCCGTGAGGTGCTGCGCACCGTGGCCGTCGCCACCGGTGCGCTCGACGTGAGCCGGCTCGACGGCTCGACCGCCGCACTGGTCGACGAGCACGAAGCCATCGGCACCGGCATGGGCGCCGCGATCTCCAGCTTCTGCTTCTTCGCCTCCGGGGCCCTGCTTCCGGTGCTGCCGTACCTGTTCGGCATGCAGGGCGTCGCTGCGATCGTCGTCGCCGCGGTCCTCGTGGGCCTCGCGTTGCTGGCCACCGGCGCCGTCGTCGGACTGCTCTCCGGTGGTCCGCCGCTGAAGCGTGCGCTGCGTCAGCTGGTGATCGGCTTCGGAGCCGCCGGGGTCACCTACCTGCTCGGCCTGCTGTTCGGCACCACCGTCGCCTAGCGCCAGGCCCCGCGCGGCAACTGTTGCCGGTGCGGACAACTGGTCCCGGTGTGCCGGGCGCACTTGTCCGAACGAGCAACAGTTGGTCGGCGCGGGCGGACGGGGCGGCGCTCAGCGGCGGTCGTCGCGGCCGGTGAGGGCCAGCAGCCGGGACTGCAGCGGTGCGTCCTCGGGCATCGGAACCGGGGAATCGAAAAGGCCACTGGCCTCCAGCGCATCCCGCTGCGGCTCGAACACCGTCCAGACCGCCTCGATCAGAGCAGAGTCCAGGATCTCGTCGGCCGCCGTCGCCCTGGCCAGGTCCCAGGAGTGAATCGTCACGTCGGAGACCTGCTCGCGCAGGTAGTCCAGCACCGTGACGGTGTCGTAGGAGAGCTGCACCGACGCATCCGGCGACGCCGCCTGCCACGCCGCGGTGGCCAGTGCGGAGTGCGTGTGCCACTCGGAAACGAGGTCGTCCCCGAGCGGGTCGACGCGGCGCCGGGCCTGGTCCAGGGTCAGCCCGGCCAGGAGCGGCGGGATCCACTGCTGCTCCCGAACGACGTGGCGCACCAGATCATCGACGGTCCACTCCTTGTCGGGCGTCGGAGCGTTCCAGTCGTCCACGGCTGCAATGCGCCGGCCGAATTCACGGTGCGCCTGTTTCTGCAGGGTGTACCAGTCGATCGCCGGAGCTGCGCTGGCGGACGTGGTGTCAAGCACAGCATTTTCGGACAGAGTCTTTTCAGGCACAGTGGGCTCACTTCGTTGATTGTCGTGCGGCATCCGCCCAGAGGGGAAAGTCCGTGCTGGGTGCAACGACGTTGGGCGCTCGGGCATTCCGGGTCCGCCGGAAATCTCCCCGCCAGTGCGAGAAGTTCCGCCGTAGAAGCTAGGTTCGACAGAGAACACCGCCGGGCTCTGTCCTCGGCCCTACCGCGACGAGGTCCACATGCCAGCTTCCAATGCCCCGGGTTCCATCGCGGTCATGCTGCCGCGAGACCTGCCCGCGGCGCAGTTCGTGGCTTACGCGCGCCGCGCCGAGGAACTGGGTTTCACCGAGATCTGGGTGGTGGAGGACTGCTTCTTCCGCGGCGGCATCGCCCAAGCTGCGGTGGTTCTGGCCGCCACCACGACCATAGTTGTGGGAATCGGGATCCTGCCCGCCGCGGCCCGGAACCCCGGCTTCGCGACCCTCGAGATCGCCACCCTCGCCGAACTTTTCCCGGGTCGACTGCAGGTGGGCATCGGGCATGGCATGCCCGTCTGGATGCGGCAGACCGGCAGCTGGCCGACCAGCCCCCTGGCCATGCTCGCCGAGAACATCGACCTCATGCGTGCCCTGCTGCGCGGGGCCTCCATCACGACGGCCGGCCGCTACGTCCAGGCGGATGCCGTGGCCTTGGCCGGTCCGCCGTCCACGGTGCCGCCGATCCTCGCGGGCGTGCGCGGACCGAAGTCCCTGCGACTGGCCGGCGCCTGCGCCGACGGGGTGGTGCTGGCCGAGCCCGTCACCCCCGAGTACCTCGCTGCCGCGATCGGTGCCCTCGATGCCGGCCGCGACGCTCCGCCGGAGGGCTTCGGGTTCCCCGGCCTCCGGCCCCCGTCGGATGCCCGCCACGTAGTGGCCTACAACGCGGCCGCCGTCGACGAGGACCCCGTCGTGGCCCGCAATCTGGTGCGCCCGGCTCTGGAGTGGATCGGCGACCCCGATTGGGCCCCGCACATCACGGTGCTGCCCTTCGCGGAGGAGTTCGCCGCCCTGCGCTCGGCCAGCGCCAGCCGGGCTGACTTCGCGGCGGCGATGCCCGAGAGCTGGGTCGATCAGCTCGCGGTGGTCGGCACCGCCGCATCCGCTCGCCGCCGCATCGATGAGCTGCACGCCGCCGGAGCCACGAGCGTTGTCCTCATCCCGGCCGGTCCCGACCCTGTGAAAGCGCTGGAGTCGCTGGCGACGGTCCTGTCGGTCCGGGCGGGTGCCGCCTAGGCTGACACCAAAGCGAAGGAGCAGACTCATGGGATTTCTCGATCGCCTCCTGGGCCGACCCGAACAACCGGAGCCGGCCCGCACCGCGCCGGCCCCGCAGCGCACCGACGACGAGATCGCCGTGGAACGCTACCGGTACCTCTTGCGCACCGCACCGCCGGAGACCATCGAACAGGTGCACACCGAAGCGTTCAGCAAGCTCACCGACGAGCAGCGCGACCTGCTCTTCCAGCAGCTGACCGAGAACGCGATGGAGGGTGAGCGCCCGGCGAACGCCGAACCGGCCACCCTGGCTAGGTCCGCCACCCGGGCCGAACTCCGCCAGCCGGGCACCCTGGACCGGGTCTTCGGCGGCGACCAGGCCGGCGGCCGGCAGGGCCCCGGCTTCGGCAGCATGCTCGGCGCCTCCCTGCTCGGTACCGTGGCCGGCTACGTCGTCGGCTCGGCACTGGTGGGTGCGTTCCTGCCCGATATGGGCGGCGAGGGGGATGCGGCCGGTGACGGCGGCACCGACCCGGGCGCCGAGACCACGGCGGACTCCGGCGATTCCGGCGGCGATTTCGGTGGTGACTCCGGCGGCGGTTTCGGTGGTGACTCCGGCGGATTCGGCGACTTCGGCGGCGGTGGAGATTTCGGCGGTTTCTAGCTCGATGCCGACCCCCTCTGCCTGTACTCTCGAAGGTAGCTTCGAGTTGATTCCGGCCCGAGCGGCAGAAGGGTGTGGTGCGGCGTGAGCAGGCAGGATGGCAGCGACCGGCAGACCACCGGCGCCGACGTCGACGACACAACCGCCACCATGCTGCACATCGACATGGATGCGTTCTTTGCGTCCGTCGAGTTGCTCGACCACCCCGAACTCGTGCACCTGCCCGTCGTCATCGGCCACCGCTCCGGTCGGTCCGTGGTGACCGCAGCCAATTACGTCGCCCGCAAGTACGGCGCCAATTCGGCCATGCCGATGGCCATCGCCCTGCGCCGCTGCCCGGCCGCCATCGTGCTCGAGCCGCACATGGGCCGGTACGTGGAGGTGTCCCGCCAGGTGATGGGCATCTTCACCGACATGACGCCGATGGTCGAGCCGCTCAGTATCGACGAGGCGTTCCTGGATGTCGCGGGCGCCCGGCGTGTGCACGGTTCACCCGCCGAGATCGGGCGGGAGATCCGCGCCCGCGTGTTCGCCGAGACCGGACTCACCTGCTCGGTCGGCGCCGCGTCAACCAAATTCGTGGCCAAGCTCGCCTCCGGACGGGCCAAGCCCGACGGGCTGCTGGTGATCCCCGCGGAGGACACCATCGCTTTCCTGCATCCGCTGCCCGTCGGCGCCCTCTGGGGTGTGGGCGCCAGCACCGAACAGACGCTGCTGGGGCTCGGGCTGCGGCACGTGAGGGATATCGCGCACGCCCCCCTCGAGATGCTGCAGCGTGCCGTCGGCGTCGCCAGTGCGCACAAATTGCACGATTTGTCCTGGGGCATCGACCCGCGCACGATCAACCTCGAACGCGAGGAGAAAAGCGTCGGCCACGAGGTGACCTTCGAGCATGACGTCACCGATGTCGCCCGGTTGCGCAGCGAACTCCTCCGCCAAGCGGATGCGGTGGCCGCCAAGCTGCGCGGCAACGGCCTCGTCGCGCGCACCGTGGTGCTCAAGCTCCGCTACGCCGACTTCAGCACGGTGACCCGGTCGCGCACCCTGGCCGAGCCCACCAACGTGGGCCGGCGGATCTACGAGGAGGTCGCCGCGAGCTTCGACGTGCTCGCCGCCCGCGGAATCCGGGTGCGCCTGATCGGGGTGCGGGCCGAGCAACTCGGCTCCGGCGACGGCGCCGGCATGGGACTGTGGGACGATGACGACGACTGGCGGGAAGCCGAACTGGCCGTGGACACCGTCACCGCCCGGTTCGGTCGGGGGATCGTGCGGCCGGCCTCGCAGCTGGGCGGCGGGAGCGCTCCGAAGCGCGATGTGCATCCGTTCGGAACACCGAACGCCGCGACGCCGCAGGGGGAGGGGGAGTAGCCTCTCACCATGACTAATCTCGCCTTGAAGCTCGCAGAAAACGCACGATCCATCGGCGTCAGGTCGGCTTACGGAGACCCCGTGCAGATCGAGGGCGTCACCATCGTTCCGGTGGCCCTGGTGCAGTACGGCTTCGGCGGTGGCGGCGAAGGTGACGAGTCCGCGGCGGCCGGCGGTGGCGGCGGTGGCATGGCCATCCCGATCGGCGCATACGTGAAGTCCGGCGGAGCGGCCCGCTTCGAACCGAATGTGATTTCGCTGCTGGCCGTCGGCATCCCCTTCGTCTGGGTCGCCGGCAAGGCCATCGCGCGGATCATCCGCGCGCTCAAGCGCTAGCACCCGCAGCGAGATCGTCGCGCGCAGAAAATGTCGCGCGACGACGTGCAGTGCCCGGATGCGCCCGGGGAGTTCTATACTCGAAGCTGAACACGGGAGTCCGGTGAACCGGGCTGAGAGGAAGCTACTTCAGCTTCGACCGTCGAACCTGATCTGGATCATGCCAGCGCAGGGAGGCTTCTCAATCCCGTGCCCAGTATTCCTCTACGGAAAGGGCACGTACAGTGCACGCGTCAATCAACACCCAGTCTTCCAGGACTTCGTCCGCCGCCACTCCCGCCACGTCGCGTAAACCGCGGGTGCTGAAATGGCGGGTCGTCGACATCGTCGTGGCCAGCGTCATCGGCGTCGCCAGCGGCGTGATCTTCTGGGCATGGGGCCTGGCCTGGTCGCCGCTGAGCGCGCTCCTGGCCTTCACCCCCGGGCTCGAAGGGCTCCTGGCCGGCGGCTGGCTGTTCGCCGGGGTGCTCGGCGGGCTCATCATCCGCAAGCCCGGTGCGGCCGTCTACACCGAGGTCGTCGCCGCCGTCGTCTCGATGCTCATCGGCACCCAGTGGGGCTTCTCCACCCTGATCTGGGGTGTCGTCGAGGGGCTGGGCGCGGAGATCGTGCTGGCCCTGTTCGTGTACGCCAACTGGCGCCTGGGCGTCGCCCTCCTGGCCGGCGCCGGCGCCGGCATCGCCGTGGGTCTGCTCGACACCACCTTCACCAGCTACGCGGCCCTCGACATCGGGCCCAAGATCGTCTACCTGGTTTCCGCCGTCGTCTCCGGCACAGTGCTCGCGGGGCTGCTGTCCTGGCTGGCAGTGCGCGGACTCGCCCGCACCGGCGCGCTGAGCAGGTTCGCCGCCGGTCGCGAATCGGGCCGGACCGACCGGGTCGACACCCAGCCCGCCCGGTGACCCGCACCGGATGCCCGCTCCGCGTCGCCGAGGCCCGGCCGTGACAGGCGCCAGGGTCACGGCCTCCGGCTGGGGCTGGCGGCACGCCGGCCGGTCCCGCCCGGCGGTCTCCGGGCTCGATCTCGACATCCGCCCGGGGGAGCGGGTGCTCGTGCTCGGACCCAGCGGCGCCGGCAAGAGCACACTGATGCACGCTCTCGCCGGTGTGCTCGGCGATGACGAGGACGGCGACGAGACCGGCGAACTCCTCATCGACGGCCGCCGCCCCAGCGCGTCCCGCGGCCGGGTGGGCCTGGTGCTACAGGACCCGGACTCCCAGGTCGTGCTCGCCAGGGTGGGCGACGACGTCGCCTTCGGCTGTGAGAACCTCGCCGTTCCGCGCGCCGAAATCTGGCCGCGAGTCGGTCAGGCCCTCGCTGACGTGGGCCTGGACCTGCCTCTGCGCCACCCGACCAGCGCGCTCAGCGGCGGCCAGAAGCAGCGCCTGGCCCTGGCCGGGGTGCTGGCCATGCGCCCGGGCCTGGTGCTGCTGGACGAACCCACCGCCAACCTCGACCCTGACGGTGTCGTCGAGGTGCGCGACGCCGTGCTGCGCTCCGTGGAGGCGTCGGGTGCGACCCTCATCGTGATCGAGCACCGCGTCGCGGTCTGGGAGCACGTCGTGGACCGCATCGTGGTGCTCGACCCGGCCGGGGGCATTCTCGCCGACGGACCCACCGACAGCGTACTCAGCGCCGAAGGGGAACGGCTCGCCACCGCCGGAGTGTGGATACCCCGGTTCCCACCCGCGACGCCCGACCGGCGCCCCCGCTCCCACGCTCCCGGCGCGGAGGTCCTGCTCAGCGCCGATGACCTCGCCGTCGGACGGGTGCCGTTCGCCCGCAGACAGGCCGTCGTCGTCGCACAGGGCCTCGACCTCGCCCTGCACGCCGGCACGGCCACGGCTCTCACCGGACCCAACGGCACCGGCAAGTCGACTCTCGCGCTCACCCTGGCCGGGCTTCTCGCCCCCGCCGGCGGGCGGTTGACCGCAACGGATGCCCTCGCCGCGGGACTCGGGCCGCTCCCGCACCGATGGCGTTCCCGCGACCTGCTGGCGCGCATCGGTACCGTCTTCCAGGACCCCGAGCACCAGTTCCTCGCCGGGAGCGTGCGTGCCGAGCTCACCATCGGCCCCCGCGCCCTCGGTCTGGCCGGGGCCGAGCAAACGGAGCGAGTGGACGCGCTGCTGCACAGACTGCGGCTGGACCACCTCGCCGACGCCAACCCGTTCACTCTGTCCGGCGGCGAGAAGCGTCGGCTGTCCGTGGCGACGGTGCTGGCGACCCGGCCGCGGCTGCTCGTGCTCGACGAACCCACCTTCGGGCAGGACTCCCGCACCTGGGCCGAGCTGGTGCGCCTCCTCGCCGAACTGCTGGACACCGGCACCGCCGTCCTGGCGGTCACGCACGATGAGCAGTTCGTGGCCGCGCTGGCGGATGCGCGCCTCACCCTGGTGCCGGGAACCGGGCCGGCGAGTGGCCGTAGCGTGACCGCCGGGCTGCGCGCGCCCGCCGGAAGGGAGGCGTCGTGAGCCTGATGACGCCGGAGATCCGGCCCAGTGCGATCGCCGGAGTGAACCCGGTCGCCAAACTCGCCGTGGCGCTGCTGATCAGCTGCGCCCTGATGCTGTCCATCGATTGGGTCTCGGCCGCGGTCGCCCTCGCACTCGAGGCTGTGCTGCTGGCCTGGTGCGGGCTGAGCGCCCGCCAGTTCTGGCTTCGCACCGCACCGGTGTGGATCGCCGTTCCCTTCGCCGTGCTCACCACCGTGCTCTACGGACAGGACTCCGGCGCCATGCTGTTCAGCGCCGGCTTCGTATCGGTGACCGAGGGGTCCGTGGCCCTGGCCCTGGCGATCGGGTTGCGGATCCTGGCCATCGGCATCCCCGGGATCGTGCTGTTGGCCACCACCGATCCCACCGACCTCGGCGACGGCCTCGCGCAGGTGCTGCGCCTGCCGGCCCGGTTCGTGCTCGGCGCCCTGGCCGGGCTGCGCCTGGTGGGCATGTTCATCGACGACTGGCACTCCCTGGCCCTGGCCAGGCGGGCCCGCGGGGTGGGCGACGGCGGCGGCCTGCGCGGCCGCGCCCGCCGGTTCGGCGGACTCGCCTTCGCTCTGCTGGTTCTTTCGGTGCGACGGGGCAGCAAACTCGCCACGGCCATGGAGGCCCGGGGTTTCGGCAGCGACGAACCGCGCACCTGGGCCAGGGAGTCGGTCTTCGGCGTGCGCGACACACTGGTCGTCCTCATCGGGGCTGCCATCGCCGCCGCGGCGATCTCGGCAGCCGTTCTGGCGGGGACGTGGCATTTTGTGCTCGCCTGACCTGGTCGCACCGGTGCTCGCCGCCGTCAGGGCGCTGAACCGCAATCCAGTCGGCGACCGGGCCGTGATCCTCATCGACGGTCCCAGCGGCGCGGGCAAGAGCACCCTCGCCGACGCCGTGCTGGCCGCCTGGCCGGGACCGGTGGCGCCGACACTGGTGCGCCTCGATGACATCTACCCGGGCTGGGGCGGGCTGGACGCCGCCATCGACCACGTCGGCCGGCTGGTGCTCGGCGCCCGGCACGCCGGCCGGCCGGCCGCCTGGCAGCGGTACGACTGGGCGGCGGCGGTCCCGGCCGAATGGCATAGCGTCGACCCCGACCGGCCGCTCGTGATCGAGGGCTGCGGTGCCCTGGCCCGGGCGCATGCGTCCCTGAGCGACGTCAGGGTGTGGCTGGATGCCGACGACGGCATCCGCAAGCGGCGGGCGTTGGCCCGCGACGGCGGCGGGTTCGAGGCGCACTGGGACCAGTGGCAGCACGACTGGGAGTCCTACCGAGCCCGGGAGCGGCCCCAACTATCGGCCGGCGTCAGTCTCACGGGCACCCCGCCGGGCGCGGACGCTCCGGCGGCGCCTGAGGCGAAAACCGGGCCTGAGCAGTAAGTTGGGGTCATGACTACCCCGCAGAGTGAGAACACCGAGTACACCGTGGAATTCATCGACGGCCCCCTCGAGGGCCAGACCGACAGCCGGGTGCTCCTGCACGGCAAGCATGACGCCCGGATCAGCATGGTCGCCGCCGTCGACAGCATGGAATCGCTGTTCTGGTACGACGAGGTCGACAGCCGAGAGGTGCAGGGCAAGCTGCACGTGCGTTACGCCTTCGACTCGTCGGACAGCGATCCCGTCGAATCGGACGACGCTCCGGTCTGAACCGGTCACGCCGAACCGGTCACGCCGAACCGCTGACGCCGAACCGCTGACGCCGAACCGCTGACGCCGAACCGCTGACTACCAGCTGGCGACGAGGGCGCTGACCACGGGGACCGGGTGCAGCAGGCGCCAGCCCGGACCCGGGTCGGTCAGACTGGTGTCGAGTTCCAACGTCGACGAGACGCTCTCACCGAACGCATCCACCGTGACCCGGCCGATCTTGGCTCCCGCACGGCCCGTCGTGACGTCGTCGAGCGTCACGACAGGGTCGGTGCCGGCGGCGGCCTGCCAGCCGAATCGGGTCTTGGGGGTGGCGACGACGGCATCGGCCGAATCGCCCCACGCCGTCGTGAGGGTCGCGTATCCGTCACCCTCCGCCAGGATCGGAAGCTCCGTGACCCCGGCCCGCGCCGACGCCATCAGGGCCGTCAGGTCGGCCGTGAGGGTGTCGTAGTCCGGTTCGCCCAGGAAGGCACCCGCGAAGGTGAAGGCCTTCTCGCCGGCGACGACGGTGCCGGTGAAGAGGAAGCAGACCCCGCCGGAGTCGGTGTAGCTGCGCGAGATACCGGTGATGCCCTCTTCGGGCAGGTACTCCGTGGTGTTCCTGACGCCGCGCTGGCCGACCAGAGCGGATGCCGGCTGCGCGATGATGTCCGCGATCACGGGGTTCGTCGCGGCCAGGCCCGCGACGCGCGCCAAGTCGGTGCCGGTCCCGGCGCTGCCGTCGAGGAGGCCGTTGGCGTCGACCACCGTGGTGTTCGGCATGCCGTTGGCGGCCAGCCAGGCGTTGGCGGCGGTGAGGTAGGCATCGACGGAGCCGAACGCCCAACGGGCCAGGGTGTCGGCGTGGTTATTGCTGGAGCCGAGGATCATGGCCTGCAGCATCTCGCGCTCGGTCCAGCTCTCGCCGGGGAACACGATGACGGTGCGGGCATCCTGGGCCGTGTAGTCGAGGTAGTCCTGGTAGTCGGCGGTGACCAGGGAGTAGGCCGGTCCGGGTTCGCCGGCCGCGAGGGGCTTGGCGTCCAGCACGACGAGGGCCGTGATGATCTTGGCGGCGGATGCCATCGGCACCGGGTCGTTGCCGCCGCCGATGGCAATGGTGTCCACGCCGAGCGTCGCGGGTGCAGGCTCGGCGGCGTCGCCGCCGGTCGCGGTGTCGTCCGTAGCGGTGTCGTCCACTGCGGTGACGGCGAGCAGGCCGCTGGAGCCGGCGGCGGGCAGCACCGGGGTGGACGCCGGCACGGCGCTGGTCGGCGCGGTGACGGTGACCGTGGCGCTGGGCAGCGGGCCGAGCAAGGTGGCCGGCCCGTACACGCCGATCATCAAGATCACGAGAGTTCCCACCGAGATGCCGAGGACACGGCCAGGTCGAAATCTACTCATGGTTCAGGGTAGCCGACCGCGCTCAGGCTGCGGCTCACGCCCAACCCAGCTCGTGCAGCCTGTCGTCGTCGATGCCGTAGAAATGAGCGATCTCGTGAACAAGGGTCACGTGAACCTCGTCGCGCAGCTCGTCCAGATCCTCGACGATGGCCAGCAGCGGCTCACGGAACAGAATGATGCGGTCGGGCATCTCGCCGAAACCGTACTGGCCGCGTTCGGTGAGGGCAACGCCGTCGTAGAGGCCGAGGGTGTCCAGGGTGCCGTCCTCCGGACGGTCCTCGACGACGAAGATCACGTTCTCGAGGCCGTCGACCATGTCGTCGGGGAGCAGGTCGAGCTGATCGATGACGAGGCGTTCGAAGTCGTCGTGGCTGAGCGTGAGCATCCACTCAGCATGCCATGTGGTGCACGCAAAAAGTCCCGGCCTGTCGGGCCGGGACTTCTTGTTTCTTTGGGGTGAGTAACGGGGCTTGAACCCGCGACCTCCTGGACCACAACCAGGCGCTCTACCAGCTGAGCTATACCCACCAAGTGCCGCTCCACTTTCTCAAGCGAAGGCAACTCAAGAATTCTATTACACGTTTTGGGTGAAGATGTTCACAACGGCCGTTGCGTGCGATTTTGCTTCCGCACTCGTGGGTCCGGGGTCGGCCACGAAGACGCTCTTGCGGTAGTAGGCGAGCTCGCGGATGGACTCGAGGATGTCGGCGAGGGCGCGGTGGCCGCCGTCCTTGGCCGGCGCGTTGAAGTAAGCCCGCGGGAACCAGCGGTGCGCGAGTTCCTTGATCGAGGACACGTCGACGTTGCGGTAGTGCAGCTGCTTGTCCAGGCGCGGCATGTACCGGGTCAGGAACGCCCGGTCGGTGCCGATCGAGTTTCCGGCCAGGGGCGCGCGCTGGTCTTCGGGAACGAAACGCAGGACGTACTCGAGCACCTGGTACTCGGCCTCGGCCACACTCACGCCGTTGGGGATCTCCTCGATCAGGCCGGAGGACGTGTGCATGTTGCGCACGAAGTCGCCCATGTTCGCCAGGGCGGAGGCGTCGGGCTTGATCACGATGTCGAGGCCGGGGTCGAGAATATTGAGGTCGAAGTCGGTGACGACCACCGCAATCTCCACCAATTCGTCATTGTTGATGTCGAGCCCGGTCATTTCACAATCGATCCATACCAACCGGTCACTGCTGTTTGTCATGGGGCGAGTCTAGCGGTGGGCCCCGACGCGGCTCCCTGATCGGCTCGCGGCCCGGCGCTCGTAGACTGATGATGATGCTTACAACACTCGCCATCCTGCTTCTGCTCAACGCCGTCTGGAACGTCGTGGTCTGGCCACGCTTCTACAAGAGGGTCAGTCAGGACGGCAGGGCGCGGGATGCGGCCGGCAAGCCGACGTCGTTCCTGATCGTGCACGCGGTGCTGGTCGGGGTGTCGCTGCTGCTGGCGGCGGCTTCCGCGGTTGTGGCCGTTCTCGCCCTGGTCAACGGTTAGGAGCCGTCATGGAACTCATTTTCTTCTCCTCGGCATTCTGCGAGCCGTGCCTGCAGACCCGTGCCGTTCTGGCCGAGGTCGAACGACTGGTGCCGGCCGCCTCGGTGCGCGAGCTCGATGTGGCGCACGACAATGCCGAGGCCGAGGCCGCCGGAATCCGCAACACTCCCACGATCATCGTGCAGAACGCCGCCGGCGACGAGGTGTTCCGCGCCACGGGCGTTCCGACCCTCGCTCAGGTGCTCGTCGCAACGGCCAAGGCACTCTGAACGCGACGCCGCGGGGGCAGCGGTCCGGACTGCGGTATCGTTGAAGCGCTATGCGCCCCCGTAGCTCAGGGGATAGAGCAGGAGCCTTCTAATCTCTTTGTCGCAGGTTCGAATCCTGCCGGGGGCACAGCGAAACCCCGCCGGTCCTGCCGGCGGGGTTGTTTTTTTCCGGCCGGCGGGGCTCAGGCCTTCTGCACCGTGATGGTCCATGCCGCGCTGCCGACCCTGTCGAAGTTCGTCACGGGGTAGCCGGCTTCCGCCGCCCACCGCGGCAGTGCATCCGTCGCCTGGGTGCAGTCGAAGTTGATCACCAGCTCGTCGCCGATCGCCAGCAGGGCGATGGCTTCCTTGGCCTCCACGAGGGGGAACGGGCAGACCTGGCCGTCGGTTTCGAGAACGTGCTGAGCCATGATGGTTGTCTCCTTGCTGATCGGAACGGGGTGCTGCTCGGAAGTGGTGCGGTCATCGGACCGTCAGGAGCGCACCGATGCAGGCGCGGGCGCGGCGGGCGCGGCTGCCTGGCCGGCGGCCGCCAGCCGGGCCTTGGACGGTCCCGTGATGAACAGACGGGTCGCAGCGCCCACTCCCACGATCATGAACGCGAACGCCACCCAGCCCTGCAGCTGGAAGGTGGCGGTGTTGACCATCGCGTTGCCGATGGTGCAGCCGCCGGCCAGGCTGGCGCCGATGCCCATCAGCGCACCGCCGCCGATGCTGCGCACAGTGGTGAGTGCATCGGGAATCCGCACCCGGAATTCGCCGCTGGCCTTCGCGGCGATGAAGGAGCCCAGCAGGATGCCGATGACGAGGTAGACCCCCCAGTCGATCACTTCGGCGTCGCCGGCGACGAGGTAGTTGACGATGCTCGACGAGGGGCCCGTGATGCCCAGGCCCGTCTCGCGGCCGGTTGCCCAACTGAGCGGCCACGCGAGAATGGCGAGGACTCCGATGACCAGGGCGGTGCTGAAGGCACCCCACTGCTTCTCGAAGAGCAGGTGGGCGATGCCCCTCCTCCGAGCGGGCAGGGCGGCCATCGGTGCGGCCGGACGGCGACGCAGGTGATGGCGGGCCAGTGCGGCCACTGCAACGGCGAGAACCGCCACGAGGAGCCATGGTGACACGCCGAGGACGCCGTGCACCGTGGACGCCTCGACCGTGACACCGCGGGCGGCGGTAACGGCGGGGGCGAGCGCACCGGTCTTGGACACGGCGGAGAACAGCGCGTAGAAGATCAGGGCCAGCCAGCTGCCCACCAGGCCCTCACCGGCGCGGTAGTACGTTCCCGTCGCGCAACCGCCGGCCAGAACGATGGCAAACCCGAAGATGAAGGCCCCGCCGATGGTGGAGAGCCACGGGAACGGGCCGGAAGACAATGCGATGACGTCCAGGGCGTCCAGGGTGAAAACGCCCACGCTCTGCACGGCGATGACGATGAGGAACGCGGTGAGCCACCTCGTGTTGCCCGTGACCCACAGGTCCCGGAACGCCCCCGTCACACAGAACCGCCCCCGCTGCATGACAAATCCGAGGGCTATCCCGACGAGCAATCCGGTGACCAGCATGCAGCTTCCCCATTCGTTTCACCTCCAACGCGGTGTCGGAAGCACTTACGACGCTACGAGTGCGGCCGAGCGGACCGGGCCAATGAGTCGCCGTGTGACCGGGCGGATGTGCAGGCGTCCCTCAGACATCCGCCCGCCGCGACTTGATAGATTCGTCAGATGCGAGAACAACAGGTGCGAATCATCAAGGAACTGCACGTGACCCCGGTCATCGACCCGGCCGCTGAAATCCGGCGGCGCATCGACTTCCTCAAGGACTACCTGCTTGCCAGCGGGGCGAAGGGGCTGATCCTCGGGATCAGTGGAGGACAGGACTCGTCCCTGGCCGGGCGTCTGTGCCAGCTGGCGATCGAAGAACTCACGGTCGAGGGGCATGCCCTGCGATTCGTGCCGGTGCGCCTGCCGTACGCGGTGCAGCGCGACGAGGACGACGCCCAACTCGCCTTGGAGTTCATCAATCCGGAATCGAACCTCACGTTCAACATCCAGCGTGCGGTGGATGGCTTCGAAGCCGAATTCGCCGACAGCACCGGTACCCCGATGCCGGACTTCGACAAGGGCAACGTCAAGGCGCGCGCCCGGATGATCGCGCAGTACGCTCTCGCCGGCGCCCAGGGCCTGCTCGTGGTCGGCACCGACCATGCGGCGGAGGCGGTCACCGGGTTCTTCACCAAGTTCGGTGACGGCGGCGCCGATCTGCTGCCGCTGACCGGTCTGACCAAGCGCCAGGGCCGGCAGCTGCTGATGGCGCTCGGCGCCCCGGAGCAGCTCTACCTGAAGGCCCCGACCGCTGACCTGCTCGACGACAACCCCGGTCAGACCGACGAGGCGAACCTGGGGATGCAGTACGAGCACATCGACGACTTCCTCGAGGGCAAGCCCGTAGAGGACCACGTCGCCGAGGCCATCGAGCGGCGCTACCTGACCACCGAGCACAAGCGCCAGGTTCCGGCATCCATGTTCGACGAGTGGTGGAAATAGCCCCGATGCGGCCTCGCCGGTCCGCCGCGGTGTGCGCCGCAGCCCGGCCGCGAAAAACGCCGGTCCGCGAGAGCGGACCGGCGTTTTCCTGGATAGCGGGGACTAGGGGTGCGGCAGCGGTGCTGGACGCACTTCGAGGGCCTGAACGTCGTCCAGGAGTCGCTGGGTCTCCGTAGACGGAGACGCGGCTGACGACGATACGGCCCCGGGGGGAGCCGCGGCGGGGACATAACCCAGCGGCTGCGCGGTCGGAGCCTGCGCCGGTGCGGCGGGGGTCGCGAACTGGTCGTGGTGCTGCTGCGCCACCCAGGCATCCTGCTCGGCCAGGAGGCTCTTCTCGGTGGAGGTGTTCTGTGACTTCCAACGCTCGAGGTCGCCCTGGAAGATCTTGCGCGCTCGGGACGGCTTGTTCTGCCAGTCGATGAGGCGGTCGCGGAACTCCACGAGGGCCGGCTCGAGCTGGTAGCCGAACGTGGCCGAGGTGCGCTTGAGCTCGGCCAGCTGGTGCGCTGCCCAGTCCGCCGCGATGCTCGATCCCTTGATCGGCAGCAGCCGGATCTGGATGTCGGCCATGCCAACGGCACGGTCGTTCATCACCTGCTCCTGCGGGGTCAGCGAGTTCCACACGGATGCCTCGGTCGCGGCATCCACGATCGAGCCGATGGCCGCGGCCCGCAGCTCGCGGTCGTGCTGGGCGAGCAGGCGCTTGATGGCCCCGCGGGCGATCCAGGCCGCCAGGAGGCTGGCCACGATAATGGCGACGATCAGCACGATTGCGCTGAAGATCATGGGCTGGTTCCTGGTCGCTGTGAGCCAGGTTACGAAATCATTCCACCACTGCATGTGCGGAACGCTACCTCGTGGGCCGGCGCATCGCCGGGAACCGTGGCGGCGTGGCCGATACGCGGTGTCAAACCGGGACTCCGGCGCGGTCAGGCCTTCCGGCCGGCCGACGCGCTGGTCGACCGGTCGAGGGCGTCGCGACTGAGCATGGCGGCACCCGCCACGGCGGAGGGCATGGCCACGATTGCGAAGAACGGCACGAGGAACAGCAGGTAGGACGCCGCTCCGAAGCCCAGCGCGATGCCGCGTCGCGTGCGCAGTGCGCGACGACGTTCGCGCACAGTGAACCCGCGAGCGTCGAAGGCGAATCCGGTGAGCTCGACCGCCAGCAACCAGCCGCCCAACAGGGCACCGAGCACCGCCACCATGATCGGCCCCACCAACGGAATGAAGCCACAGGCCAACAGGAGCAGGCCTACACCGACGGCGGGGATCAGGAGCCGGAGGCCGTCGCCGATGGCACGGCCCAGGGACCCCCAGAAGCCGCGCTCCGGTGCGGTGGGCGGGTTGCCGAGGTTGGTCTCGACGGCGCGCCAGATCCGTTCGTAGAACGGGTCGCCGACGATCAGGGTCACGGCGGTGAACGTGTAGACCACGAAGAGGGCGGCCACGAGCACAAAGACCAGCGCCGCGGCCACCCGCGTCGTGAGGATGACGGGCTCGGCCCAGCCGTCGGCGAACGGGGTCGCCCACGTGACGATCGAGGTGAGATTGACGAGCAGAAGCACGATGCCCACGAGGTACACGGCACCGACCGCCACCGCCGGCAGCGCGCCGAGCAGCATCAGCTTCGGGGAGGTGATCCACATTCCGAAACCACGACCCAGGTACCCCACCCCCTCCAGGAGGTCGGGAACCAGCCCGTGCCGGGCCGGAACTGGGGGGACGGGTGTGGGCTGGGGCAACATCGTTTCAGCGTACCGGGGTGGGTACGGCGGAGTCAGCGGAAGCAGTCGGCCGCGTCATCGATGCGCCAGAAGGCACCGAGCTCGATGCGCCGGGTGGGCATCACCAGGCGCCGGGCGAGATACCGCTCGCCGTCGGCGTGCGTCTCACGCTCGATGTGCCCCAGGACCGCGCCGGACCGGTCGACGACCCGCCACAGCCCGTCGCGCACGGCGACCAGGCTGGGACCGCTCGACCGGGCGGAGTTGCTCGGTCGGACCGGGCCGGCGGCGTGGGCGATGGTGGTCGGTCGTGCCGTCGCGGGGAGGACCGTGCGGGGCTGGACAGCTCTGGCAGAAGTGCTGATGGTGGCAGTGCTCATGGTCCCAGTGCTCATGGTGTGCTCCAATGCGAGGGCGGATGCCGTTGGCCTCACCGTAGAACCGGCCACCGACATCCGCCCCTCGCCCGTGCCTGGGACCGGCGTGGGTTAGTTCATGCCGGTGCCGTGTACCGCGTACGGCTCGATGGCGGCGATCTCATCGGCGTCCAGCGCCGGCGCCTCGAGCGCCGCAACGGTCTGCTCGAGCTGGCCGATGCTGCTGGCGCCCACGAGCACGCTGGTGACCTGCGGCTGGCGCAGGATCCAGGTGACCGCGAGCTGGGCCAGGGTCTGGCCGCGGTCGGCCGCAATGGTGTTCAGGGCGCGGGCGCGCTCGAGGTAGGTTGCGCTGAGTGAGCTCTCGTTGAGGAACCGGCTCGTGGCCACCCGGGAGTCCGACGGCACGGCACCGTCGAGGTAGCGGTCGGTGAGCAGGCCCTGGGCGAGGGGGGAGAAGACGATGCTGCCCATGCCGAGGTCGTCGAGCACCGGGAAGAGTCCCTCTTCGATGTGCCGGTCGAACATCGAGTAGCGCGGCTGGTGGATCAGCAGCGGGATCTTGTGCTCGGCCAGGGCGGCGTAGGCCGCTACGGTCTGCTCCGGGCTGTAGTTCGAGATGCCCGCGTAGAGGGCCTTGCCCGACTGCACCGCGGTGGCCAGGGCGCCCATGGTCTCCTCGATGGGGGTCTCGGGATCGGGGCGGTGGGAGTAGAAGATGTCGACGTAGTCCATTCCCAGCCGGCCGAGGCTGGCATCCAGCGACGACAGCAGGTATTTGCGGGAGCCGAAGTCGCCGTAGGGGCCTGCCCACATGTCGTAGCCGGCCTTGCTGGAGATGATCATCTCGTCGCGGTACCCACGGAAGTCCTCGGCGAAGATGCGCCCGAAGTTGGTTTCGGCGGAACCGGGAGGCGGGCCGTAGTTGTTGGCCAGGTCGAAGTGCGTCACGCCGAGGTCGAAGGCCCGGCGCAGGATGCCGCGCTGGGTGTCGATCGGGCGCTCGTGGCCGAAGTTGTGCCACAACCCCAGCGACAGGGCGGGCAGCTTCAGGCCGCTGCGCCCGGTTCGGCGGTACGGCATCTCGGAATAACGGTTCTCTGCAGCATCGAAGGTCATGATCTCACTCTAGATCCGCGCTTCCTCCCCAGGCGGCTGCGGCTCGGGTTCTGCACACCCTGGGCGCCAGTCCCCGGAGGAGGTGCCGGAACGGGGAGGGTGAGTGCAGCGCGGCCCGGGAACACGAACCCGGCACGAGGACTGCTCCCGGGTCGCGTCCGATATCGCCACCAGCCTCGTGCCGCCCAGGAGACTCCCGTGACCGACACCATCGCCCTGACCGGAATCGTGGCCACCACCCCGCGCCACCTCGTCACCAGTTCAGGCCTGGCCATCACCTCATTCAGGCTGGCCTGCCGGCAACGCCGTTTTGACAGGGTGAAGAACGCCTGGGTGGACGCCGACACCAATTGGTACACCGTCTCCAGCTTCCGGCAGCTCGCCCACAACGTGGAGCGGTCGGTACACAAGGGCGAGCCGGTGCTGGTGACCGGGCGCCTGCGCATCCGGGACTGGGAGAACGAGGACCGGACCGGCACCTCGGTGGAGGTGGAGGCCGACGCCGTGGGCCACAACCTGACCTGGGGAACGACGGCGCTGATGCGAAGCACCGCACCGTCCGCCGCCGAGCAGCGGGATGCCGACCCGGCGGGCGGCGCAGCGGGTGGCACTGCGGGCGAGGCCACGGCCGCTTCGGCCGACCCGGATCCCGGGCCGGCCGAACCTGACGCCGGGCAGGGGGAATCGGAAACACGGTCCGCTTAGACTCGACTTCTCGGTCGCAGCGTGCGGCCGTGGGGGAGGACTACGCGTGGCCAGGATCTTGGACGCACCCGTGCGGCGCAGCCGCAGAGCGACGACCTGGGCAACGTGTCTTGTCCTTGGTCTCGGCCTGGGCCTGGCCGGTTGCTCTGCCGCCCCCGCCGCCCGCCCGACGCCGACGACGACAGCGACCGCGACGGCAAGCCCCACCCCGACGGAGGTTGCGCCGCCGGCGCTCATGCCGGAGGGCACCGCCGCTGAGAATCTGCCCTACTTCGACGCGGTCATCACCGCGGCGCTCGCCGCCGACCCCAACGTGGCCGGCCGCAGTTACATCGACGCCCTGGTCGCCGCCGGCTTCGACAAAACGACGATGGAGGTCACCGCCGACACCACTACCAAGGGTGAACCGGCGGACTCCATCCAGTTCTCCGTGAACATCGCCGGAGAGTGCCTGATCGGCCAGAACGGTCCCTCCACCGGCGGCTACCACAGCGTCGTCGCCCCCCTGCTCGCAACCGGAACGTGTCTCGTCGGAGCCACGCGCCAAATAGACTGGTAAACACTATGGCTGAATTCATTTACTCGATGGTGCGTGCGCGCAAGGCAATCGGCGACAAGCTCATCCTCGACGACGTCACAATGTCGTTCTTCCCCGGAGCCAAGATCGGCGTGGTGGGCCCCAACGGTGCCGGTAAGTCCACGATCCTGAAGATCATGGCCGGGCTCGATACCCCGAGCAACGGTGAGGCCAGGCTCTCGCCGGGCTACTCCGTCGGCATCCTCATGCAGGAGCCGGAGCTCGACGAAACCAAGACCGTGCTGGAGAACGTGCAGGAAGGCGTTGGCCCGATCAAGGCCAAGGTTGACAGGTTCAACGAGATCAGCGCCGCGCTGGCCGAGCCCGACGCCGACTTCGACACCCTGCTCGCCGAAATGGGCACCCTGCAGGAAGAGATCGACGCCGCCGACGCCTGGGACCTCGATTCCCAGCTCGAGCAGGCCATGGATGCGCTGCGCACCCCGCCGGGCGACTACCCCGTCGTCGACCTCTCCGGTGGTGAGAAGCGCCGCGTGGCTCTCTGCAAGCTCCTGCTGCAGAAGCCCGACCTGCTCCTTCTCGACGAACCGACTAACCACCTCGACGCCGAAAGCGTGCTCTGGCTCGAGCAGCACCTCGCCAAGTACCCCGGCGCCGTGCTCGCCGTCACCCACGACCGGTACTTCCTCGACCACGTGGCCGAGTGGATCGCCGAAATCGACCGCGGCCACCTGTACCCCTACGAGGGCAACTACTCCACCTACCTGGAGAAGAAGCAGGAACGCCTGCAGGTGCAGGGCAAGAAGGACGCCAAGCTTTCCAAGCGCCTCGCCGAGGAACTTGAATGGGTGCGCTCCAACGCCAAGGGCCGTCAGGCCAAGTCGAAGGCCCGCCTGGCCCGCTACGAGGAGATGGTGAACGAGGCCGAGCGCGGACGCAAGCTCGACTTCGAAGACATCCAGATCCCCGTCGGGCCCCGCCTGGGCGCCCAGGTCATCGACGCCAAGAAGCTCAAGAAGGGCTTCGGCGACCGGGTGCTGGTCGAAGATCTCTCCTTCACCCTGCCGCGGAACGGCATCGTCGGCGTGATCGGCCCGAACGGTGTCGGTAAGACGACCCTGTTCAAGACCATCGTGGGCCTCGAGCCGCTGGATGCCGGTGACCTCAAGATCGGCGAGACCGTCGATATCTCCTACGTCGACCAGAGCCGTGGCGGGATCGACCCGAACAAGTCGCTGTGGGAGGTCGTCTCCGACGGCCAGGACTACATCCAGGTCGGCAAGACCGAGGTGCCGTCTCGCGCCTACGTGTCCACGTTCGGCTTCAAGGGTCCCGACCAGCAGAAGAAGGCCGGTGTGCTCTCCGGTGGTGAGCGCAACCGCCTGAACCTGGCGCTGACGCTCAAGCAGGGCGGCAACCTGTTGCTGCTGGACGAACCGACTAACGACCTCGACGTCGAAACCCTCGGTTCGCTCGAGAACGCGCTGCTCGAGTTCCCCGGTTGCGCCGTGGTCATCACTCACGACCGGTGGTTCCTCGACCGCATCGCCACGCACATCCTCTCGTATGAGGGCACTGCTGAGGCGCCGGGCAACTGGTACTGGTTCGAGGGCAACTTCGAGTCCTACGAGCAGAACAAGATCGAGCGACTCGGCCCGGACGCGGCCAAGCCGCACCGGTCCGCGTACCGCAAACTGACGCGCGACTAGGACCCCCATGCGGCTGCATGTTCCCATCCGGCTGCGCTGGTCCGACCTCGACGCCTACGCCCACGTGAACAACGCCGAGATGCTGCGCCTCCTCGAGGAGGCGCGCATCCAGGCGTTCTGGGTCAACGACGAGGCGGCCGGTGCGTCCGGTGCGCGCGGAACCGCGGTGCTGGACGGACGACCGGGGGCGGCGACGCTGACCCTGATCGCCCGGATGGAGATCGAGTACCTCGCGCCGATCCCGTATCTGCGGGAGCCCATCGACGTGCAGCTGTGGATCGGCAAGCTCGGCGGCGCCAGCCTCGATGTGTGTTACGAGGTGTACGGCCCGGCCGGGCAGGAGTCCGCGCCGCTGTACGCCCGCGCGACCACCACGATCGTGCTGGTGGATGCGGCGACGGAGCGCCCTCGAAAGATCAACGACGTCGAACGAGCAGCCTGGACCCCGTACCTGGAGCCCGCGGTCCCCTTCACCCGCAAGTAGCCCCGTTCACGAGCGTGAACGGGTCAGCCGGCGAGCACCTTGTCGCCGTCGAGGGTGACCGTGACCGCCGGGAGGGGGTCGGTGGCCGGTCCCTGGAGGACCGCGCCGGTGGCGGTGTCGAAGAGGGACTTATGGCAGGGACAGTTCAGGCCCTTCTTCTCCGGAACCACGATGCAGCCCTGGTGGGTGCAAATGGCGCTGAACGCCACGACCTCGCCGGCGGTGGGCTGCGACACGATGATCTGCGCCCCGTCGAACATGACAGCGATGGCACCGCCAACGGGGATGTCGGAGAGCACCGCTACCTCGGCCGGGGTGGCCGTGCCGGTATCGGTGTTCGTGTTCGGGTCGCCGGGTGCGCAGGCGGCCAGGGCCAGGGCGGTACCGGCGCCTCCGGCCACGAGAAGGGTACGGCGGGTGAGGTCAGCGTCGAGGGTCATAATGCTCCTGCGGGGCTCGGACGAACGGGCTCGGACGGACTGGCTCGGACAGGTTGCAGCCTAGTCGCGGGGCTTGGGAACCCGCACCATGCCCTCCTGGGCCACCGTGGCCAGCAGCAGGCCGTCGCGGCTGTAGATGCTGCCGGTGGACAGTCCCCGGCCGCCTTGAGCGGAGGGGGAGTCCTGCACGTACAGCATCCACTCGTCGACCCGGCCGAAGCGGTGCCACCACATGGCGTGATCGAGGCTGGCGACCTTGAGGCCGGGGGTGGCCCAGGGCAGGCCGTGCCGGCGCATCACGGGTTCCATGATCGAATAGTCGCTGACGTAGGCGAGTGCGGCGCGGTGCAGGTCAGGGTCGTCGGGGATGGGCTCGAAGGTCTTCATCCAGATCATCTGCTTGCTGGTGTGTTCGCCGTCCACGGTGAGGTAGATCGACGAGGGCACGTGGCGCATGTCGAACGGGCGGTCGTTGGCCCAGGCACGCGCGAAGTCGTGATCGATGTGACCAAGGGTGTCTGCGGTGGTCGGCAGGGACTCGGGGTCGGGCAGGTCGGTCGGCATCTCGATGTGATGCTCGAGACCCTCGTCGGTGTCCTGGAACGACGCGATCATCGACAGGATCGGCACGCCGTTCTGGTACGCCTGGGTGCGTCGAGTGGAGAACGACCGGCCGTCGTGGATACGGTCGACCGAGAAGGTGATCGGGTGGTTGACGTCGCCGGGGCGCAGGAAGTACCCGTGCATGGAGTGCACGTTTCGTTCGTCGGGCACTGTGCGCATGGCGGCGACAAGTGACTGCGCGAGCACCTGGCCACCGAAGACGCGACCCTGCGGCATCCACTGCGACGGGCCGGTGAAGATGTCCTCACTGGTGCGGGCACCGGTGTCGGTCAGGTCGAGAGCGGCCAGAAGACCCTCCAGCGGTTCGTGCATGCTGCCTCCTTGTTCGAGCTCGGGTCCGCGGGACACCGACGTACCTTGGTAGTTTAGACAGCAGATGAGCCAGTCATTTTCCCTCTCAGATTCCCTGTCCCTCGGCGACCTCCAGGTCTACCTTTCGCGCGCCAGCCGGGTGGAGGACGGCTCGGTGCGGCTCGTCTCCGCGGCGGGCGTGCTCGCCGTGTACACGGCGATCCTGTACCCGCGTGGTCTGCTGGACTCGAGCCCCACGGTGTTGGGCCTGCGCACCTTCGCGCTCACCGAACCTGTCGACCTCGACGTCGTCGTACCGGTGCGGTCGTTGTTGGATCGGCTGCTGCGCCTCGAGGCGGCCGTCACCGACGCGGATGCGCCGGTCACCGTCACCGTGCCGCTGCAGGTGTCCTCGGTCACCTGGGCGGGCATCACGCCGCCGAAGGGCGGCTGGACATCCCATGGCAGCGCCGCACCGGCTGTGCTGGAGGCCGCCGCCCGCGACGGCATCGCCGAGGTCGCGTCGGTCATCCCGACCGGCACCGGTGAGCAGATCGTCCAACGGGTACGGTCCGAGGTCTGGGGCCGCCCGATCGAGGCGCTGGACTTCGTGCCCGCCGGTGCCGGGTTCGCCGCGGTGAGCCTGGGTTTCCTGGCGGCGGATGAGCCGGTGCAGCTCTTCGAGACCGGTCCCTGGACGCGTCTGAGCACAGCCCGCGGCCACATCCTGGTTCGCCGCAAGCCCTGGTCCTTGCGCGCCTGACCCCTCCACCCGGGTGCGGGACGGGTTAGAGCGCGGCGGCGACCGCCCGGCCGGCGGTGCGGCCGGAGAACAGACAGCCGCCGAGGAAGGTGCCCTCCAGCGAACGGTAGCCGTGCACACCGCCCCCGCCGAAGCCGGCGGCCTCACCCGCCGCGTAGAGTCCGGGGACCGGTTGCCCGTCGGCGCCGAGTGCCCGGGCGGAGAGGTCGGTTTCGATGCCACCCAGGCTCTTCCGGGTGAGCAGGTGCAGCTTCACCGCGATCAGCGGTCCGTTGGCGCGGTCGAGCAGCTTGTGCGGGCTCGCCACCCGAATGAGCTTGTCGCCGCGATAGTGCCTGGCCTGGCGAATCGCGTTGATCTGGGCATCCTTGCTGAAGTCGTTGTCGAGCTCCCTGTCGCGGGCCAGAATCTCCCGTTCCACCTGGGCGGCATTGATGTGTACCTCGGGGGACCGCTGCTGCATGCCCTTGACCAGCTGGTGCAGGGTATCGGCCACCACGAAGTCCTCACCCTTGCTCTTGAACGCTTCCACCGGGCCGGGCGCGCCCGATCCGAGCCGCTGGGCGAGCAGGCGGAGGTCCTTGCCGGTGAGGTCGGGGTTCTGTTCGCTGCCCGAGAGCGCGAACTCCTTCTCGATGATCTTTTGGGTCAGCACGAACCAGCTGTGTTCGTGGCCGGTCTTGAGCAGGTGTTCCATCGTGCCGAGGGTGTCGAAACCGGGAAACAGCGGGGCCGGCAGGCGTTTTCCGGTGGCGTCCAGCCACAGCGACGACGGGCCGGGCAGGATGCGGATGCCGTGGGCCGGCCAAACCGGGTCGTGGTTGACGATGCCCTCGGTGTAGTGCCACATACGGTCGCCGTTGATCAATCGGGCGCCGGCCTTCTCGGTGATCCCGAGCATCCGGCCGTCGACATGGGCGGGCACACCGGAGAGCAGCTTGGCGGGTGCCGGTCCCAGCCGGGCCGGCCACTGGGCGCGCACCAGGTCGTGGTTGCCGCCGATCCCACCGCTGGTGACGATCACCGCGGACGCCCGCAGCTCGAACTCGCCGACGACCTCCCTGCTGCTGGCCTGACCGCGCGCCGCAGCGCTCGGGATGAGCAGGCTGCCCCGCACTCCCGCCATGGCGCCTCCCTCGACGATCAACTCGTCGACCTGATGCCTGTGCAGGGTGGTGACCAGGCCGGCGCGCACCCCCTCACGGACCCTGGTGATGAACGGCTCCAGGATCGCGGGCCCGGTTCCCCAGACGATGTGGAAGCGGGGTACCGAGTTGCCGTGTTCCAGGGCGGTGTACCCGCCACGTTCGGCCCAGCCGACGACCGGGAAGAAGGTCACGCCGCGTTCCTTGAGCCAGGCCCGCTTCTCGCCGGCGGCGAAGTTGAGGTACGCCTCGGCCCACCGGGTCGGCCAGTAGTCTTCACCGCGATCAAAGCCGGCGCTGGCGAACCAATCCTGCCGGGCCAGAGCCAGGGAGTCCGTGACGCCCATTCGGCGTTGTTCGGGGGAGTCGACCAGGAACAGCCCGCCGAACGACCACCAGGCCTGACCGCCGAGCGAGGCGGCGTTCTCCTGGTCGACGAGCAGCACCCGTTTTCCCGCCTCCACGAGTTCGGCCGTGGCCACCAGGCCGGCCAGGCCGGCCCCGACCACGATTACATCGGCGGTGGTGTTCGGATGCGTGGGCAGGCCGGGGCGGGCTGGGCTCATGGTGACTCCATTGTCAGTGAGGGGTGCTGCGGGGCGGATGGTGCGGTTCGAGTGTTACGCGTCGAAGGTGTTGACCATAGCGTGTGCGGCTCGCTCGAGGTAGTCCCACAGGGTGGCGCGTTGCAGCGGGGGCAGGTCGCAGGAGTCGACGGCGTTCCGCATGTGCAGCAACCAGCGGTCCCGGGAATCCGGGTTCACCTTGAACGGCTGGTGCCGCTGGCGGAGCCGCGGGTGTCCGCGTTGCTCGCTGTAGGTGCCCGGCCCGCCCCAGTACTGCTCGAGGAAACCGGTCAGCCGCTCCGCAGCTGGGCCGAGGTCCTCCTCCGGGTACATCGGTTTGAGGACCGGGTCGCCGGCGACGCCGCGGTAGAACTCGGCGACGAGCTTCTCGAAGAACGGCCGGCCGCCGACCTCCTGGTAGAACGACGGGCTCACGGCGGCGGCGTTCTCGCTCGACCGAAGGTGTACTCCGAGCGGGATGTTGTCACTTGTCATCGGGCTTCTCCTGTTCGGTGGCCGCGGCGCCGCCTGGCGTGCCGGTCGATCCGGAATCGGGCTGCTGGTCCGTCGCGGTCTTCTTCGGCCGGCGCGGGGCACGAACCCGGCGTGCGGGGACGGGCTGTTCGAAGGGCGCCGTGTCGGTGCTCGGGAGCGCGGCGGCGGCCTGGGCCGCGGCATCCACCGGGGCGCCGTCTGCCGTGCCGTCACCGTTGTTGCTTCCGGCGGACACCGATCCGTCGGCCGCGGCCATCACCACACTGTTGAGCGGGGTCAGTCCTGAGCCCATCCCGTCGAGGGCCTTCTTGAGATGGAGCCGCAGGTCGCGGGCGAAGTCCCAGCGGGCGCCCACCCGGGTGCGCACGACCAGGCGCACAACGAGCGCCTCCGCCGAGATGGATTCGAGGCCCCAGATCTCGGGCTTGCCGAGCATCGCCCCGCGCCACTTGCGGCTGGAGGCCAAGGCGCGGGCGACCTTGAGCAGTTCGGCCTGCACGGCCTCGACATCCGACGAGTAGGGGATGGCCAGGTCGACGATGACGCGGGCCCAGCCCTGGGACATGTTTCCGGTGCGCAGGATCTCGCCGTTCCGGACGAACCAGAGGGTGCCCTCGATGTCGCGCACCTGGGTGATGCGGATGCCGACGGACTCGACGACTCCGGTGGCCAGGCCGAGGTCCACCACGTCGCCCACGCCGAGCTGGTCTTCCATCACCATGAACAGACCGTTGAGCACGTCCTTCACGATGTTCTGGGCGCCGAAACCCAGGCCGGCGCCGAGAGCGGCGGTGAGCAAGGCGAATGACCCGAGGATGCCCGGATTGATTTCGGTCACGATCAGCAGGATCGTCACCACCACGATGAGCACGTTGACGATATTGGTCAGCACCGAACCGAGCGTGCGGGTGCGTTGCACGACACGCACCGCGGTGACCGGTGACACGTCGAGCGACTGGGTGTCGTCGACGTTCTGGCCCTTCTTCACCCCGGACACGATCTGCGTGACGACCCGCCCGATCACGAAGAGCAACACCCAGCGGGCGACCAGCGCGAAGATGATGATGACGACGACCTGAACGATGGTCAGGTTCCAGATGTAGTCGGCCGTAGCCCAAAAAGTGTCCCAGTTCATAGATCGACCAGTCTACCGAGCGCCGACTCGGCGCTTCCTGAAGGTGCCATACGACAACGGCGCCGCCACGATGAAAATCATCGAAGGCGGCGCCGTTGTCCGGTGGTGCCGGCGGACTACTCCTGGTCGCGGGCCTGCACGCGCAGGCTGCGTTCGACGCCGGCGAGGTTCTCAACCACGAGACGGCGAAGCGCCGCGGGCTCCGGGTTGGCGTCCAACCACGCCCGGGTCGCGTCGACCAGGGCCTGGTTCGACAGCGGCGACGGGTAGAGGCCCACGATCAGCTTCTCGGCGATGGAGTAGCTGCGCTCGGCCCACACCTTCTGCAGCACATCGAAGTACTGGCCGACGAACGGCTCGAGCAGGCTCGTGTCGTGTGCGCGCAGGAATCCGGCGGCGGTGACCCGCACGATGGTGTTCGGTGCGGTGTCCACGTCGATCAGCGAGGCCCAGGCTGCCTGCTTGCCTTCGAGGGTGGGGATCGCGGCGCGCGCGTTGGCGGCGGACTGGGCACCGGTGGCGGTGTTGTCCGCGGCCAGGGCGGCGGCGATCTCCGCCTCACCGGCTTCGCCGCCGGCGACCAGCGCCGCGAGCAGCTCCCAGCTGAGGTCGGTGTCGATGTCCAGGCCCGGCAGCTTGAACGAACCGGTGCGAAGGCCCGCAACGGCGGCCAGCTGGGCCGGCGTCTCGGCGACGGAGGCGAAGAACTTCACAAACTGGAACTGAGCATCACTGCCGGCCTCTGCGTCCTGGGCCAAGGCCCAGAGTGCGTCGCCGACCGAGGCGACGGTGGCGTCGCGGTGCTCCGGGGCCACGTAATACTGCCCGGCGAGGGACACCTGGCCGAGAACCGTGCGGAGCGTCGTTGACTCGGTCTCGGTGGCGACGTTGCCCAGCACCAGCTTCACGAAGTCGCGCGGGGAGGTCTCGGCGTCGCGGGTGGCGTCCCAGACGGAGCCCCAGACCAGCGAGCGGGCCAGCGGGCTCTCGATCGCGGCGAGGTGCTCGAGCGCCACGGCGTGCGAGGCGGGGTCGAGGCGCACCTTGGCGTAGGCGAGGTCGTCGTCGTTGAGCAGGATCAGATCGGCACGGGTACGACCGACGAGTTCCGGCACATCCGTCTGCACGCCGTCGACGTCGAGCTCGACGCGGTGGGTGCGCACGAGGGCGCCGTCGACCAGGTCGTAGAACCCGATCGCGAGGCGGTGCGGGCGGATGGTGGGGTAATCCTCGGTAGCGGTCTGCAGCACGGCGAACGCGGTGATGACCCCGGCGTCGTCGACCTCGATCTGCGGGCGCAGGGTGTTGACGCCGGCGGTTTCGAGCCAGAGGGCGGCCCAGCCGGAGAGGTCACGGCCGCTGGCGGCCTCGAGCTCGACGAGCAGGTCGGAGAGCTCGGTGTTGCCCCAGGCGTGCTTCTTGAAGTAGGAGGCGACGCCGGTGAAGAACGCGTCGATGCCGACCCAGGCGACGAGCTGCTTGAGAACGGATCCACCCTTGGCGTAGGTGATGCCGTCGAAGTTGACCTGCACGTCTTCGAGGTCGGTGATGGTGGCCACGACCGGGTGGGTGGAGGGCAGCTGGTCCTGACGGTACGCCCAGCTCTTCTCCATTGCCGCGAAGGTGGTCCAGGCTTCGGTCCACTCGGTGGCCTCGGCGGTGGCGATGGTGGACGCCCATTCGGCGAACGATTCGTTCAGCCACAGGTCGTTCCACCACTTCATGGTGACCAGGTCGCCGAACCACATGTGCGCCAGCTCGTGCAGGATCGTGACGACCCGGCGTTCCTTGATCGCGTCGGTGACCTTGGAACGGAAGACGTAGGTCTCGGTGAAGGTGACCGCGCCGGCGTTCTCCATCGCACCGGCGTTGAACTCCGGCACGAACATCTGGTCGTACTTGTCGAACGGGTACGGGAAGTCGAACTTCTCCTCGAAGTAGGCGAAGCCCTGGCGGGTCTTCTCGAAGATGTAGTCGGCATCCAGGTACTCGAACAGGCTCTTGCGGCTGAACAGGCCCAGCGGAATGATGCGGCCGTCGCTGGAGGTGAGCTCGCTGCGCACCACGGCGTACGGACCGGCCACGAGGGCGGTGATGTAGCTGGAGATGGTGTGGGTGGGTTCGAACGCCCAGGTCTTGTTGCCGTTGCCGGCATCCGTGGGCTCTGGCGTGGCCGAGTTGGAGATGACCTCCCAGGCGCCGGGCGCGGTGACGGTGAAGGTGAAGGCGGCCTTGAGGTCTGGCTGCTCGAACACCGCGAAGACGCGGCGGGAGTCTGGAACCTCGAACTGGCTGTACAGGTACACCTCGTTGTCGACGGGGTCGACGAAACGGTGCAGGCCCTCGCCGGTGTTCGTGTACGCGGCGTCGGCGACGACGGTGAGCACGTTCTCGGCCGCGAGGTCGTCAAGCTGAATGCGGACGCCGTCGCTGACGACAGCCGGGTCAAGCGAGGCGCCGTTGAGGGTGACGCTGTGCACACTCTCGGTGATCGCGTCGATGAAGGTCGAGCTACCGGCCACGGCGCTGAAGGCGACCGTGGTGGTGCTGGCGAAGGTCGTGGGACCCGTCGTCAGGTCAAGGGTGACGTCGTAACTGGTCACGCTGACGAGCGCTTTGCGCTCCTGGGCTTCGATCCTGGTGAGGTTTTCTCCGGGCAACGGTTTCTCCATCTTCGTTTCGCGAGAGCGCTTTGGCGCATCCGCATAGAGAACAAGCCTAGCCACGGTGGCGCTGGTGGCGCGCCTGATTAGGCTGCCGGCATGAGAACCAGCACGGATGCCGGCGCCGATACCGCGCTGCGCTATCGAGCCTTCGCCGAGGTGGAGGCCCGGGGGCTGAGCGCCTGCTACGAGGCCTGGGCGGCGGGGGTGGCGCTCGATGTGGCGACGATCGGATTGATCGACCGGCTGCCGCCGACCAAACGGCAACCCAACCTGGTGTTCAGCGCGGCCAGGTTCCACGGCGCCGATGCCGGCGGGTACCCGGTTTTCCGGGCCTGGCTGGCCGAGAACTGGGCGGTGGTCGAGCAGACGTGCCGCAGCCACGCGACCCAGACCAACGAGCCGGGCCGATGCGCGGTGCTGCTCCCGGCCCTCGGGAGTCTGCCGGGGCCGCTCGCCCTGATCGAGGTGGGGGCGTCGGCCGGCCTCTGCCTGCTGCCGGATCTCTACAGCTATCGGTATCGGCCCGGCGGTCACCGTGCTGACGGCCCCGGCGACGGCGCGGCGCTGCTTGAGGCGCCCGCTGGGCCCAGCCCGGTGCTGCTGGAGTGCGCGGTGACCGGTTCAGTTCCCGTGCCGAGCCGGCTGCCTCGCGTGGTGTGGCGGGCCGGCATCGACCTCGCCCCGCTCGACGTGACCGATCCCGCCGACGTGGCCTGGCTGGAGGCTCTGATCTGGCCGGAGCACGATGACCGGCGGGCCCGGCTGCGGGCGGCCGTGCAGGTCGCCCGGACGGCCCCGCCCCGGCTGGTGCGCGGCGACCTCAACGAGAAGGTCGCGGCTCTCGTGGCCGAGGCCCCGCCGGATGCGACCGTCGTGGTGTTCCACACGGCGGTGCTGGCATATCTCGACGAGGCCGACCGGGATCGGTTCGTGGCGACCATGGCCCGGTTGAGGGCCGATCGCGGGGTGCGCTGGCTGGCCAACGAGGGGCGCACCGTGGTGCCAGGGGTGGCCGGGACGCTGCCGTCGACGCTGCCCGCGGCATCCGGTTCGGCTGACTTCGTGCTGTCGGTGGATGGCCGGGCGGTCGCGCTAGCCCAGCCGCACGGTCGCGCGGTGCATCGGCTCGGCTGAGGGCAGGCTAGATCGCCGGTGTGACCAGCACGGGCGTAACCGCGGCACGGTCGGCGCCTGCCCGGATCGGCCAGGCACCGTCGATGACGATCAGGTCGTCGCCCTTGGACTTGCGCAGGTAGGTCTGGAAGCTCTCGGCCTGCTCCCTGGCCCAACCGACCTGGCGGTCGTGCAGGGTGTACAGGTCGGTCTCCTCGGTCTTGGCCAACAGGGCCCAGGCGACCCTGCCGGTGGCCACGGCATCCGCTTCGGCGTCGTGGGCCCCCTCGAGCAGCACGCCGTAGTACTCGGCGGTGGCCACCAGGGTGCGCTTGCCCTTGCGGTAGCGGTCCACGGCTTTGTCGATCACGTAGGGGTCGAGCACCGGGCCGAAGTCCTCGATGGGCGCCAGGCCGTACCGGCGGGCCTCGGCGTTGAGCATGGACAGGTCGAAGCTGGCGTTGTAGGCCACGATCGGGCGGCCTCCGTCGATGCTGCGGCGCAGTATCGTGAGCATCTCGGCGATGGCGGTGGCCGGGTCGACGCCGTCACGTTGGGCGACCTCGTCGGTGATGCCGTGGATGGCGGACGCTCCCTCCGGAATGGGGATGCCGGGGTTGAGCAGCCAGCTGTACGAGCCGTTCACCGTGCCGTCGCGCATGACGCGGCCGATGAAGCACGTGACGATGCGGTCCTCGTCGGTGTTCACACCCGTGGTCTCCAGGTCGAACACGCACAGCGAGGGGATGTCGGCGATCGCGGTCTTGGCGGTAGATGTCTGCACGTTCCGACCCTATCGGCGCCCACCGACACTCCCGGTGAGGCGGCCGGGAGTGCCGCGCATCCTCTCGCGAGATGAACATTTCGCGCGGCAGGGGTGGTGCGGCAGCCCTACCAGGTGCCGGGGCGGTAGTCCTTGAGGAAGACCCCGTGCACGTCTTCGCCGGCCTCGCCGCGCACGATGGGGTCGTACACCCGGGCGGCGCCGTCAACCAGGTCGAGTGGGGCGTGGAAACCCTCCTCGGCCAGGCGGATCTTGGTGGGGTGCGGGCGCTCGTCGGTGATCCAGCCGGTGTCGACGCTGGTCATCAGGATGCCGTCGGAGAGCATCTCCTTGGCGCTGGTGCGGGTGAGCATGTTCAGGGCGGCCTTGGCCATGTTGGTGTGCGGGTGCCCCGGACCCTTGTAACCGCGCCCGAAGACGCCCTCCATTGCCGACACGTTCACGATGTAGGTGCGCCGAGCCTCGGATGCCGCCATCGAGGCGCGCAGACGGCTCACCAGCAGGAACGGGGCCGTGGTGTTGCACAGCTGTACCTCGAGCATCTCGAGTGGGTCGACGTCTTCGACGTTGGCCGTCCAGCTGTTCTCCTCGTGCAGATCGGGCACCAGACCGCCCGCGTCGATGGCGGTGCCCGCGGCCAGCCGTGCCAGCGAGGACGACCCGGGGGCCAAGGCCAGCGCGGTGAGGTCGTCGGCGGTGAGGGCGGCGCCGGTGGCGGCGGCGGCGAGGATCGGGTGGCTGGCCACGGACGCGGCCAGCGCGGTGGGGTGCGCATCGTTGGTGTGCCCGAACGAGACGATCTCGGGCAGTTCGCCGTCCGGCAGCGGGGAGGACTCTGCCTCCACCAGCGGGGAGTAGGACCCGGGGGAGCGGCGCACGGTCTGCGCGGCGTTGTTGATCAGGATGTCCAGCGGACCCTGCGCGGCGACGGAGTCGGCCAGGCCGATCACCTGGGCCGGGTCGCGCAGGTCGATGCCGACAACGCGGAGGCGGTGCAGCCAGTCCTTGGAGTCGGGCATGGCGCTGAACCGGCGCACCGCGTCGCGCGGGAAGCGGGTGGTGATGGTGGTGTGCGCGCCGTCGCGGAGCAGCCGCAGCGCGATGTACATGCCGATCTTGGCGCGGCCGCCGGTGAGCAGGGCGCGCTTGCCGGTGAGGTCGGTACGGGCGTCGCGCTTGGTGTGGCTCATCGCAGCGCAGCTCGGGCAGAGCTGGTGGTAGAACGCGTCGACGAGGGTGTACTTCTGCTTGCAGATGTAGCAGGCGCGCGGAACGAGCAGTTCGCCGGCCGAGGGCCTGTCGGTGCCGAGCCGCAGCTGGGCGCCGATTGTCTCGTCGTCGATGCGGGTGGGAGCTCCCGTCGCGGTTGCCGCGATGACCTCACGGTCCGCATCCGCGATCAGCTGGCGCTTCTCGTGGCGGCGCACGGTCTTCACCGACTTGAACATCTTGGCGGTGGCTTGGCGCACGGTGACGAAGTCGGGGTCATCCGGGTCGATGGTGGCCAGGGACGCGAGCACACGCAGGGCCACCTCGAGGTCGTGGGGGTCGATCGCGGGTGTCGCGGATGCGTCGCCGGTGGGGGCATCATCGACGGACGCGACGGATGCGGGCTCTACGGGTGTGGTCTGCGGGTGTTGCTCGGTGGTCATCAGAGAATTCTACGACGGCGCATCCGCCCCTCACACAGCCGGGCGAACAGACAACTGTGGCCGGTGCGGACAATTGCGCCCGGTGTGCGGGTAACAATTGTCCGCACCGGCCACAGTTGCTTGTGAAAAGCAGTCCTCCGAAGAGGACGGGGCGGTGCGAGGTGGAGCTAGACCTTGGCCGGCTCCGAGTCGGTCTCGGTCTTGAGCGCGCTCAGGTCCATCGACGAGGTCGGCGGCTCGAAGGTGGCGTCGAACGGCATCTCGTCGTGGTCGAGCAGGGGGTTCTCGAACTGACCGGCAACGAGCTCGTGTGCCTCTTCGACCGATTCCACGCTCGGCATGGAGCCGGGCAGCGGGCGGTTGGCGGATTCCTTGAGCCAGAAGATGCTGATTCCACCGATGAACGAGGTGGCCATCAGGTAGTAGGCCGGCATCATGTCGTCACCGGTAGCGGCGATGAGCGCCGCGATGATGAACGGCGTGGTGCCACCGAAGATGGCGACGGCGAAGTTGTACGCGATGCCCATCGCGCCGTAGCGGCTGGCCGTGGGGAACAGGGCCGGCAGTGCCGAGGCGAGGTTGGCGACGTAGAACGTCACCGGGAGGGCGATCAGGGCCAGACCGGCGAGGGTCGTGAAGACGGAGCCCATACCGATGAGCAGGAACGCGGGGATGGCGAAGACCACGGCGCTGATCGAACCCATCCAGAGCACTGGGCGACGGCCGATCTTGTCGCTCAGGCGACCGGTGAGCGGGATGCAGCAGGCCATGATCACGAGGATCGGGATGGTCAGCAGCGTGCCGTGCAGCTCGTCGTACCCCATCGTGCTGGTGAGGTAGGTCGGCATGTACGAGGTGAGCGCGTATCCGACGGTGTTCGCGGCGGCGACGAGGATCATCGCGAGGACGATGCCGCGCCAGTAGTTCTTGAAGATGGCAACAGGTCCCTTGGGGATGCTGTCGTCCTCAACGAAGTCGGGGTTCTTGGCGTTGACTTCCTGAGCGTCCAGGCTGGCCTGGAAGGCGGGGGATTCCTCGATCTTCATCCGGAAGTAGATGGCGATCAGTCCCAGCGGTCCGGCGAGCAGGAACGGCAGACGCCAGCCCCACTCTTCCATGGCGGCCTGACCGAGAGTCACCTGCAGGATCGACACGAGAGCGGCACCCATCGCGAAGCCGAGGTAACTGCCCATGTCGAGGAAGCTGGCGAGGAAGCCGCGGTTCTTGTCCGGAGCGTGCTCGCTGACGAAGGTGGTGGCACCGGCGTACTCGCCACCGGTGGAGAAGCCCTGCACGAGCTTGGTCAGCACGAGCAGTACCGCTGCCCAGATGCCGAGCTGGGCGTAGCCGGGCAGGATGCCGACCACGAAGGTGGAGGCGGCCATGAGCATCAGCGTCATGGCGAGCACCCTCTGGCGGCCCAGCTTGTCGCCGAGCCAACCGAAGAACACGCCACCGAGAGGGCGGGCGATGAAGGTGGCGGCGAAGGTGCCGAGCAGGAACAGGGTCTGCACGGTCGGGTCGGCTTCGGGGAGGAAGACGGGACCCATCGTGGTGATCAGGTAGCCGAAGACTCCGACGTCGTACCATTCCATGGTGTTTCCGACGATCGTGCCGCCGAGCGCCTTCTTCAGCATCGGACGGTCGACGACGTTCACGTCGGAGACCTTGAGCTTCCGGCGCAACAGCGGCTTCTTGATCTTCTTCACGGTGCGATCAGCACCGTTGATAGCGTTTGACATGTGTCACTTTCTGACAGTAGAGATGCCTCTTGTGGAGGTCATGACATGACTCTTGCGCAGGCAGGTCGAGCCTCGAATGGAGGTCGTGAGCTGCCTCAGATGGAGGTCATGTGCCCCGGATGCGGGGCCGCCCCTCGATGGGCATAAGAGTCAATTTTAGCGCAATTTGCCTCAGAATCAGGCATTTCTCCTTCGATAGCCGCTCTGGACAGGGTTTTAGCCGGCTTCGGTGCGTGCGGCTTCGGCGGCTTTTCGGGACCTTCGACTCGCTTAGGCTGGGTCGATGAGCGACTCTGTGACCTTCTGGTTCGACCCCTCCTGCCCCTGGGCCTGGATGACTTCTCGTTGGGTGGACGAGGTGAGTGATCTGCGCGGCTTCGAGGTGAGCTGGCAGGTGATGAGCCTCGCGGTGCTGAACGAAAACACCGACGTCTCCGAGGAGTACCGCGCGTTCTTCCCCCGGGCCCTCAAATACACCCGTCTGGTGCAGGCCGCCCAGGAGCTGCACGGTCAGGAGACCGTCAAGGCTCTCTACGACGCGCTGGGCACCCGCATCCACCACGAGGGCAACTCGGATGCCGATTCCGTGATTCCCGCGGCGCTCGCCGAGGTGGGCCTGCCGGCCGACTTCGCCCGCTACGCCGAGAGCGACGAGTTCGACGTGCAGATGCGCGCCAGCCACTTCGACGGCATCAACCGGGTGGGCCAGGACGTCGGCACCCCGGTGATCGCCGTGAACGACGTTGCCTTCTTCGGCCCGGTCATCTCGCCGGCACCGACCGGGGATCAGGCGCTGGCCCTGTGGGACGGCGTGGTCGCGGTGGCCGGCTACGACGGCTTCTTCGAGATCAAGCGCAGCCGCACCCGCGACCCGATCTTCGCGCCCGCCCTCGTTGCGGCCGCCGAGTAGCAGCGCCGCAGCATCCCGCCCGACTAAATAGACTGCTCATCATGCGCATCCACATCGCCACCGACCACGCCGGCCTCGACTTCAGCACCCTCCTGATCAGCCACCTCGGTGCGGCCGGGCACGAGGTCATCGACCACGGGCCCACCAGCTACGAACCGCTCGACGACTACCCGGCGTTCTGCATCAGCGCGGCGGCGGCCGTGGTCGCCGACCAGGCGGCCGGCGTCGAGGCTCTCGGCGTGGTGTTCGGCGGCTCCGGCAACGGTGAGCAGATCGCGGCCAACAAGGTGCACGGCGCCCGCGCCGCGCTGGTCTGGAACGCGGCCACGGCGACCCTCGCCCGCGAACACAACAACGCCAACGTCATTGCGATCGGCGCCCGCCAGCACCCCATCGAGGACGTCATCGCGTTCATCGACGCCTTCATCGCCACCCCGTTCCCCGGCGAGGAACGCCACCAGCGCCGCATCGACCAGCTGGCCGAATACGAGACCACCGGCACCATCGCCGGCACCGTCCTGAGCAACTGAGCTGTACCTCACCTGATCCACCGAGTCGGAAAGGCATCGCCGTGCCAGAGGGTCATTCCGTCCATCGCATCACCCGGCAATTCGCGCGCAACTTCGTGGGCCGCCCGGTGCAGCTCTCGTCGCCGCAGGGCCGGTTCGCCGCCGGTGCGGCACAACTGAGCGGTCACGTCATGACGGATGCCCGCGCCGTGGGCAAACAGATGTTCCTGGAGTTCGACAACGGGCTCTGGCTACGGGTGCATCTGGGCATGTACGGTGCCTGGGACTTCGCGGGCGACATCATCATGGACGCCACGATCGCCTCGAGCAACGGCCGGATGGGACAGACCAACCAGCGCGGCACCGACCTCGCGCCGGTGCTGGATTCAGCGGGCGAGAACTCCATGCACAGCATCGGTGCGCCCCGCCGCACCCGGGTGCGCATGGCCGAGCAAGAAAAGGAGATCGACCAGCTCGACACCTTCCCGCCCGAACCCGTCGGCCAGGTGCGGGTGCGCCTGCTCACCGACACGGTCTCGGCCGACCTCCGCGGCCCGACCGCCTGTGAGGTGCTCGACCCCGCCCAGGTCGACGCTGTGCTGGCCAGGCTCGGCCCCGACCCGCAGCTCGACGACAGCCCGGAGGCCGAACAGCGCTTCGTGGACACCGTGCGCAAGAAGCCCACCCGTATCGGCCTGCTGCTGATGGACCAGTCCGTCGTCAGCGGTATCGGCAACGTCTACCGCGCCGAGCTGCTGTTCCGGGCGAAGATCAACCCGCACGCCCCGGGCAAGTCGCTGACCGAGGAGAGCCTGCGGGCCCTCTGGCGGGACTGGGCGCATCTGCTGGCCATCGGTGTGAACACCGGCCAGATGATGACCATGGACGACCTGACCGGCGAGGACTACCGACTCGCGATGAAGAACCGCGCCGACCGGCACTGGGTCTACAAGCGCGAGGGCCTGCCCTGCCGGATCTGCGGCACCCACGTCACCCTCGAGGAGATGGGCGCCCGCAAGCTCTACTACTGCCCGTCCTGCCAGGCCTGACCCGTCCCATCCGCCGCACCTGCGTCTGTCATCGCTGACCCCGCCCGCACCCCAGGAGCCCGCCCGTGAGAACCAACCCCAGTTTCGCGCTCGACCAGGTCGACGAGGTACGCCGTCTGATTCAGGAGTACCCCTGGGTCACCCTGGTGAGCTCCACCGAGGCGGGCGAGCTCGTCGCCTCGCACTACCCGGTGATCCTCGACACGGCGGCCGCCGACGACGAGATCGTGCTGCTCAGCCACGTCGGTCGGCCCGATGAGCAGCTGCACGAGCTGGGCGCGCACGAGATCCTCGTGATCGTGCAGGGCCCGCACGGCTACATCTCGCCCGGCTGGTACGACGCCCGCCCCGCCGTGCCCACCTGGAACTTCGTCACCGCGCACCTGCACGGCACTCCCGAGATCCTCTCCGACGCCGAGAACCTGCGGGTACTCGCGGCCCTGGTCGACCACTTCGAGGACCGCATGGACGAGCCCCGGCGCATGAACGGCACCCCGGAGAACGCCGACTACGCCGCCCGCATCGTCGCCGGTACCGTGGGGTTCCGCCTGCGGGTGACCCACTTCACGGCGAAGGACAAAATGAGCCAGAACAAGCCGGCCGCCACAGTGGACCGCATCCTCGCCGAGCTCGACGGTGACGGTCCGTACGCGAGCCCGGCGCTGGCCGCCCGGATGCGCCGGGCCCGCGACAACGCCGCCGCAAACAGCGCCGCCGAGGACAGCGCCGCCGAGAACAGCGCCGCCGAATGAGCCTGGTTCTGCGCAACGGCCGCCTGCCCGGCAGCGACGACCTCGTCGACGTGCGCGTCGACGACGGCCTGATCACCTCGATCGGCTACCTCGCACCCGCGAGCGGCCACTCGCCGGCGACCAAGACGGTTGATCTGGGCGAACGCTGGATCACACCGGGGCTCTGGGACAACCACGTGCACTTCAGTCAGTGGTCCCAGACCGCCAGGCGGCTCGACGTGTCCGACGCGACGAGCGCCAGGGCGGCCGCCGATATGGTCGCCGCCCGGCTGGCCGCGGTGCCGGCCGCAGGCAAGCACGACAGACTCGTCGGCTTCGGCTTTCGGGATGCCCTGTGGCCGGATGCCCCGAGCCGTACCCTGCTGGACGCCGCCTCAGGGCCGGTACCGGTCGTGCTCGTCAGCGGCGACCTGCACAGCTGCTGGCTGAACTCCGCCGCCCTCGCGGTCTACGGTTTCGCCGGCCACCAGACCGGGCTGCTGCGCGAAGACGACGCCTTCGCGGTGGAACACGCCATCGACAACGTGCCGGACGCCGACCTCGACGCGTGGGCTGACGAGGCCGCCCGTGCTGCGGCCGCCCGTGGTGTGGTGGGCATCGTCGACCTGGAGATGACCTGGAACCTCGACGTCTGGCGGCGCCGCATCGATGCGGGAACCGACAGCCTGCGGGTCGATTTCGGCCTGTACACACACCACCTCGACGACGCGATCGCGCAGGGTCTCACCAGCGGCCAGGTGATCGACGGCACCGGGGGGCTGCTCACCGTCGGCCCGTACAAGGTGATCACCGACGGCTCGCTGAACACCCGCACCGCGTACTGCTTCGACGCCTACCCCGGACTCTCCGGCGACCACGACCGTGGCATGCTCACCGTGCCCGCCGACGAGCTCGAGGCCCTGATGTGGCGGGCCGCCGCCGCCGGCATCCGCCCCGCCGTGCACGCCATCGGCGACAACGCCAACAGTCTCGCCCTCGACGCCTTCGAGGCCGTGGGCTGCACCGGCAGCATCGAGCACGCACAACTGCTCACCGCGGCCGATGTGGCCCGGTTCGCCCGCCTGGGGATCACAGCCAGCGTTCAACCCGAACACGCCCTCGACGACCGCGACGTGGCCGACCGGTACTGGGCCGGCCGCACCGAACGGGCGTTCCGGCTGGCCGACCTGCTGGCCGCCGGGGTACAGCTGGCGCTCGGCTCCGACGCACCCGTCGCACCACTCGACCCGTGGGTGGCCATCTCGGCCGCCGTGGGGCGCAGCCGGGGCGAGCGCGCCGCCTGGCACCCCGACCAGGCGATCTCCCGGCAGGCCGCGCTGGCGGCATCCGCCCGCGGCCGGCACGGCATCGGTGTGGGCCAGACGGCCGACCTCGCGATCTGCGAGATCGACCCGTTTGTGGCGTCGGTGGCCGATCTGCGACGGATGCCCGTGGCCGCGACACTGCTCGGTGGCCGGTTCACGCACAGCACACTCTGAGGTGCGGGGGATAACCCCCCACACCGTTCCGGCGGCTGAGGGGATGGGCGCAGGCCGCCGCCGAGAGCACGCTGGAACCATGACCAACGACACCCTCAATTCCGCCACGGGCGCCGGTGACACCACCGAGAGCCCGAACTCTGCCACGCTGAGCATTGTGCAGCCCGCCAGCAAGCCCGCCGAGAGCGGCCAGAGCCCGACCGGCTATCTCAGCCTGTGGGCGCGCACGCCCAGGGAGCTCGGCTTCCTGCTGCCGACCCTGCCCATCGTCATCGTGTCCCTGACCGTCCTGGTGACCCTGTTCGCCACGGGAGTGAGCCTGGTGGCCCTGTTCGTGGGCCTGTTCATCGTCGTGGCCGCCCTGTACGCCGCCCGCGGCTTCGGCGTCGTCGAGCTCACCCGGCTGCGCTGGGCCGGCCAGCCGGCCATCACCCCGCCGCAGTGGACACCGCGCGGCGAACCCGCGACGCCGCTGCGCGCCATCCTCGGCCCGCTGGTGTCCGGTCATTACTGGCTGTACCTGCTGCACGGCATGATCGTGAATTTCATCGTGGGCGTCGTGTCCTGGTCGATCGTCATCGTGTGGCTGTCCGGCGCGCTCGGCGGGCTCACCTACTGGATCTGGAGCTGGTCGCTGCCCAACGACAGCGAGTCCGTGGGGCTCTTCGATCTGATCACCGGTTCGTTCGGCCCCGACAGCGGCCAGAACCTGGCCGCCGAGAACGTGCTGAATGCCGCCCTGGGCCTGGCCTTCCTGCTCACCCTGCCGTTCGTCACCCGCGGCATGGTCTTGATGCACCAGGGCATCGCCAGCGTGATGCTCGGCGCCTGGTCATCCGAGGCCCTGCAGCGCGAGGTCGCCGACCTCAGCGCCTCCCGCGGCGCGGCCGTTTCGGCCGAAGACCAGTCGCTGCGGCGGCTCGAACGCGACATCCACGACGGGCCCCAGCAGCGCCTGGTGCGCCTGCAGATGGACCTCGCCAGCGCCGAACGCCGGCTCGACGACGACCCGGATGCCGCGCGCCGGCTTCTCGTCGAGGCCCGCGAACAGGCGCGCGACACGCTCGAGGAACTGCGGGCACTCTCCCGCGGACTGGTGCCGCCGATCCTGCAGGACCGCGGCCTGATCGTGGCCCTGGAGTCGCTGGCCGCTCGCAGCACCGTTCCCGTTCAGCTGGAACTGCAGGTGGACCGCGACCTGCGGCTGCCCTCGGAGATCGAGCGCAGCAGCTACTTCATCGCCGCCGAACTGCTCACCAACGTGGCCAAGCACGCCGGGGCCACCGGCATCCGGCTGCACCTGGAACTCCGCCGGGTCCCGGAGGACGACTCCACCTGGCTGGACCTTTGGGTGATCGACAACGGCCGCGGCGGCGCGGTGCTGCAGGACGGCCACGGTCTGGCCGGCCTGGACGAACGCCTCAAGGGCCTGCGCGGCATCCTGTCGGTGCGGAGCCCGCACGGCGGCCCCACCGCGGTGGGCGCGCACATCCCTGTGGTGCACGACTTGGGCAGCTCCGTCGTTCGGTGATGAGTGCGCCCTATCCTGAACGGGTGAGCACACTCCAGCGTCCCACCCCGACCGCACCGCTACGCCTGGTCCTGGCAGAGGACTCCGTGCTGCTGCGTGAGGGTTTGGTGCGGCTGTTCGCCGAGGCAGGTTTCGACACCGTGGCCGCCTACGGCGACGCCGACGCCCTGCTCGCCGAGGTAGAAGCCCTGCGGCCCGACCTGGCGGTGCTCGACGTTCGGATGCCGCCCACCTTCCGCGACGAGGGGGTGCGCGCCGCGATCGAGCTTCGGCGCCGGCTGCCGGGGATCGGCATCCTGCTGCTCAGCCAGTACGTCGAGGGCACCTACGTGCAGGAGCTGCTGGCGTCGGGGGAGGGCGGCCTGGGCTACCTGCTCAAGGACCGGGTCGCGTCGCTCGACGAGCTGCAGGATGCCGTCGCCAGGGTGAGCGCCGGCGGCACGGTGCTCGACCCGCAGGTAGTGCGCGAACTGCTGGCCCGCCGCACCAGTCCGCTGGCGGCGCTGACCCCGCGGGAGCGTGACGTGCTCGGCCTGATGGCGGAGGGGCGCACCAACGTGGGCATCGCCGAACGCCTCGTGATCGGGGTCGGCGCGGTGGAGAAGAACGTCACCGCGATCTTCGTCAAGCTCGGGCTCGACGACACCGGGTCCGATCACCGCCGGGTGCTCGCGGTGCTGGCCTTCCTGCAGGGCTAGCAGGCCGGCGCAGAGCAGGGATCACTCGGCAGGGGGAGACGGGAACAACGGCGTGTACCGCCGCCAGAAGCCGAGATAGCGGGTGCCGCCCACCACGATCGAGCCGGCCAGGAAGCCCACGCCGCCCACTACGGAGATCGCGAGGCAGACGAGCAGCGGAAGGCCAAGCCCCAGGGTGATCCCGGCCAGCAACAGGCCGAGCAGGGTGGAGTTCACCGCGATGATGAACATCATGCTGCTGCCCAGCACCTGGCTGAAATTCCTCGGCTTGCCGCCCAGGAAGTAGTAGGTGGTCTGGGTGCCGGGCAGGTCGTCGAACCGGGACGCCATCAGGTACGGCGCGACCCCGGGGTCAAGCTCCACGTACGCCGCCCGCAACCTGTTCATCGCCAGCACGTAGGCCAGGTCCTCCATGCTCACATTCGTCACCCGTACCTGGGTGAGGACACCCACGAGCAGGATGATGCCGAGCACCGTAAGGGCGAAACCGGGGAAGCCCTCGTCGAACTGGGTGGCCTGCCCGGCCAGGGCCAGGCTCACCAGCCCGGCCGAGACCAGGTACAGGAACATGCTGATGCGGGTGAGCACCTCACCCTGGGTGGTGCTGCGCGAAGCCAGCAGGCTCCAGTGCTCGGTGGCGAGCAGCTGGGCGCGCACTGCGGGCGGTACCTCCGGGTTCGGGCGGGCCGGCGCCGGTTCCTCGTCGGGCATGCAGCCATAGTGGCCCGCATCCGCCAGGCCGCACAGGGCACCAGGCCGCACAGGGCACCAGGCGTGACAGGGCACCAGGCGTGACAGGGCACCAGGCGTGACAGGGCACCCGGCGTGAGGGAGCGGACCCGCGATAGAGGACACTGGGACCATGAGCGTGATTGAGAACTCCAAACTGGCCATCGTCGGCGCCGGCGCCGTCGGCACATCCCTGGCCTACGCGGCCCTGATCCGCGAGTCCGCCCGTGAGGTGGCTCTGTACGACATCAACTCGGCCAAGGTGGCCGCCGAGGTGCTCGACCTCGCACACGGCACCCAGTTCACCGGGGCGTCCAGGGTCACCGGCGGCGATGACCTCGACGTGGTGAGCGGCGCCAACGTCGTCGTGATCACCGCCGGCGCCCGCCAGCATCCCGGCCAGTCCCGCCTCGAGATGGCCGGCGTGAACGTGGAGATCCTGCGCGACCTGATGCCCAAGCTCGTCGAGCGGGCCCCCGACGCCATCTTCGTCCTCGTCACCAACCCCGTCGACGTGCTCGCGGTGGCCGCCCAGCAGTTCAGCGGCCTGCCGCCGGCGCGGGTGTTCGGCTCCGGTACCGTGCTCGACTCCTCCCGGCTGCGCTGGATGCTCTCCGAACGGGTCGGTGTGGCGATCTCCAACGTGCACGCCCTCATCGTCGGCGAACATGGCGACTCCGAATTCCCGCTCTGGTCGCAGGCGCGTATCGGGCCGATCTCGCTGGCCGACTGGATGCTGGCCCGGGGCGCCACCGGACCGGCGCAGGGAAGCGGATCTGTGCCGTTCTCCGAGGCCGAGTTCGAGTCGATCGCCGACGAGGTCAAGAACGCCGCCTACAAGGTGATCGAGGGCAAGGGCGCCACCAACTACGCCATCGGCCTCTCCGGCGCCCGGATCGTCGAGGCGGTGCTGCGTGACGAGGGAGCCATCCTGCCGGTCAGCTCGGTGCTCACCGACTACCGGGGTGTCAGCGGGGTGGCCCTGTCGGTGCCCAGCGTCATCGACGCCAGCGGTATCGCGCGCGTCATCGACGTGCCGTTCTCGGCCAAGGAGCAGGCGCTGTTCGAACACTCCGCCGCCACCCTCCGCGCCTCCCTCGACACCCTCGGGTTGGCCTGACCCGTGGAACCGAAACTCGGTTACGGCTGGACCGAAGACAAGATTCCCGACCTCACCGGCCGCACCGCCATCGTGACGGGAGCCAACTCGGGTCTGGGCTTCGTGACAGCGGCGCAGCTGGCCGCGCACGGCGCATCCGTGACCCTGGCCGTGCGGAACGCAGCCAGGGGAGCGGCGGCCGTGCAGCGGATGCGGGATCGCCTGCCGGACGCCGATCTGTCGGTACGGCTGCTCGACCTGGCCAGCCTGGTCTCGATTGAGGCCTTCGCCGAGGAGTTCATCGCCGGCCCCGGTCGTCTCGACCTGCTGGTGAACAACGCCGGTGTGATGAACCTGCCCGAGCGGCGCACCGTCGATGGCTTCGAGATGCAGTTCGGCACCAACCACCTGGGTCACTTCGCACTCACCGGGCGGCTGCTGCCGCTGCTGGTGGCCAGCCCGGATGCGCGCGTGGTGACGCTGTCGTCGACGGTGCACCGCATCGGACGGATGAACTTCGACGACCTGATGGGCACCAGGCGCTACCGGCCGTGGCCGGCGTACGGGCAGAGCAAACTCGCCAATCTGTTGTTCACCAGCGAGCTGCAGCGCCGGTCGGCGGCCGCGAAGCTGTCCCTGCGGGCGATGGCTGCGCATCCGGGCTTCGCCCTGACGAACCTGCAGACCGCAGGTCCTGCCATGCGCGGTGCGAAGACCACCACCCGGCGCAGCCGCCTGATGGCGACGCTGACCCGGGAATTCGCCCAGCCGGCCGTGTGGGGTGCGTTGCCGTCGCTGTACGCGGCCACCCTGCCCGGGCTGGCCGGCAACTCGTTCGTCGGGCCGGAAGGGTTCGGGCAGCAGCACGGGCATCCGGTGCCGGTGACACGCTCCAAGCGCGCACAGAACACCGATGACGCTCGCCGCCTCTGGACCGAGAGCGAGCGCCTCACCGGCGTGACCTACGTCTTCGCCTGACCCGGAAGGGCCCGAGACCCTTGCAATATGGAGGGGATGACGGGAATCGAACCCGCGCCATCAGTTTGGAAAACTGAGGCTCTACCATTGAGCTACATCCCCATGTGCCACACCTGCTGGCACTCGAATATCGTAGTACAGGTTTCGGTGCGCGATTTCCCCCAGCGCCGACAAACACCCCGGAACGCGCCCGGAATCCGCTCAGGGACGCCCCGGGCTGCGGGTGGTGCACTAGACTGACGGAGGTCAATCCGCCTGTCGCGTGAGTATGCGTGCCAAGTTGGTGGCCCCAACGGGTGAGATGACATCCGGGGCGTAGCTCAGCTTGGTAGAGCGCTCGGTTTGGGACCGAGAGGTCGCAGGTTCGAATCCTGTCGCCCCGACCATCACCCCCCTGCACATCTGTCGAACATAATCTGTCGAACACAGGAGATTTAAACGTGAAGTCCACGGTAGAAAAGCTGAGCCCCACGCGCGCCAAGGTCACCATCTCGGTGACTCCGGAAGAGCTGAAGCCCAGCATCACCCACGCCTACGGGCACATCGCCGAAGACATCAACATCCCCGGCTTCCGCAAGGGCAAGGTTCCGCCCGCGATCATCGACCAGCGCGTCGGCAAGTCCGCCGTGCTGGAGCACGCCGTCAACGAGAGCCTCGACGGTTTCTACCGCAAGGCCGTTGACGAGCACAAGCTGCGCCCGCTCGGCCGTCCGGAGGCCGACATCGTCGAGTGGCCCAGCGACAAGGACTTCTCCGGAGACCTGCAGCTGGCCATCGAGGTCGACGTGCGTCCCGAGATCGACCTGCCCGTCTACGAGGGCATCAAGCTCACCGTCGACGCCGTCGAGATCTCCGACGACGAGGTCACCGAAGAGCTCAACACCCTGCGCAGCCGCTTCGGCACGCTGATCACGGTCGACCGTCCCGCCACCTCGGGCGACTTCGCCCAGATCGACCTCGTCGCATCCGTCAACGGTGTCGAGGTCGACAACGCCAGCGGCATCTCCTACGAGGTCGGCTCCGGCGACCTCATCGAGGGCATCGACGAGGCCCTCGAGTCCCTCACCGCCGGTGAGACCACCACCTTCGCCTCCAAGCTGCTCGGCGGCGACCACGAGGGCGAGACCGCGGAGATCACCGTCACCGTCATCGCTGTCAAGGAGCGCGAGCTTCCCACCGCCGACGACGACTTCGCGCAGATCGCCAGCGAGTTCGACACCATCGACGAGCTCACCGAGAGCCTCAAGGTTCAGGTCGGCCGTTCCAAGGTCTTCGGCCAGGGCAACCAGGCCCGCGAGCTGCTCATCGAGCAGCTGCTCTCCTCCGTCGAGGTCCCGATCCCCGAGGCCATCATCGCCGACGAGGTGCACCGTCACCTCGAGGGCGAGAACCGCCTCGAAGACGAGACCCACCGCGCCGAGGTCACCGAGGCCAGCGAGAAGACCTTCCGTCAGCAGATCCTGCTCGACACCATCGCCGAGGCCGAGAAGGTCAAGGTCAGCCAGGACGAGCTCACCCAGTACCTGATCCAGGGTGCCTCGCAGTACGGCATGGACCCGAGCGAGTTCGTTCAGGCCCTGTCCGGCAACGGCCAGATCCCGTCCATGGTCGCCGAGGTTGCCCGCAACAAGGCCCTCGCGATCGCCCTGGGCAAGGCCGAGGTCACCGACTCCAACGGTGCCTCCGTCGACCTGTCCGAGTTCACGGCCGTCGTCGACGACGAGCCTGCAGCCGATGAGGCCACCGACGAAGCTGCTTCTGACGAAGCCGCCTCTGACGAAGCAGCCGAGGAGGCCCCGGCCGCCAAGGCCAAGCCGAAGAAGAAGGCTGCTGCAAAGAAGTAACCCAGACGCCTGATGGCGCTGGTAAACGGGTCGGATGTCTGCGGACATCCGGCCCGTTCTGCGTGTGGCGCCGACGGCGTGAATCTGCCGAGGGCGAACAGAGCCTTTTGCGCGCGTTGGACCCTATAGATTCATTCTGAAGCGACAAGCGAAACGGAGCGCGACATGGCCGAAATGGCACTTACACCCGGCGTTTTTGACAAACTGCTGGCCGACCGCATCATCTGGCTCGGCTCAGAGGTGCGGGACGACAACGCCAACGAGATCTGTGCCAAGATCCTGCTGCTGGCCGCAGAGGACTCGCAGCGGGACATCTTCCTCTACATCAACTCACCCGGTGGCTCGATCACCGCGGGCATGGCAATCTACGACACCATGAAGTTCGTATCGAACGACATCGTCACCGTGGGAATCGGACTGGCGGCCTCGATGGGCCAGTTCCTGCTCTCCTCCGGCACCAAGGGCAAACGGTACATCACCCCGAACGCGCGCGTGCTGCTGCACCAGCCGTCCGGTGGATTCGGCGGCACGGCGGCCGACATCCAGACCCAGGCCAAGGTCATCCTCGACATGAAGAAGCGGATGGCCGAGCTCACGGCCGAGCAGACCGGCAAGTCGGTCGAGCAGATCCTCATCGACAACGACCGCGACAACTGGTTCACCGCCCAGGAAGCCCTGGACTATGGATTCGTTGACCACCTGCGCGAATCTGCGACGCAGGTTGTCGGCGGCGGCGGCACCGACGACTCAGTGAACAAGAAGTAGGACGGGCAGAAAATGGAATTCACTAATTTTGGCCACCAGGCCGGCGGAATGGCACCCGGCGGAATGGCCCCGCAGGCCCCGCAGTCGCGCTACATCCTCCCCACCTTCGAGGAGCGCACCGCCTACGGCTACAAGCGTCAGGACCCGTACGCCAAGCTGTTCGAGGACCGCATCATCTTCCTCGGCGTGCAGGTTGACGACGCCTCGGCCGACGACGTCATGGCCCAGCTCCTGGTCCTCGAGAGCCAGGACCCCGACCGCGACATCGTGATGTACATCAACTCGCCCGGTGGGTCCTTCACCGCGATGACGGCGATCTACGACACCATGCAGTACATCCGTCCGCACATCCAGACGGTCTGCCTCGGCCAGGCGGCCTCCGCCGCCGCCGTGCTGCTGGCCGGTGGAACACCCGGCAAGCGCCTCGCGTTGCCGAACGCCCGCATCCTCATCCACCAGCCGTCGGCCGGCGGCCAGGGCGGCGGCCAGGCCTCCGACATCGAGATCCAGGCGGCCGAGATCCAGCGGATGCGCGAATGGCTGGAAGAGACCCTCGCCGGTCACTCCAACCGCACCAAGGAGCAGGTCCACAAGGACATCGACCGCGACAAGATCCTCGGCTCGAAAGAGGCCCTCGAATACGGTCTGATCGACCAGATCCTGACCAGCCGCAAGAACGTGCCCACGCTGGTCAAGTAGTACCGCAACAAACGGGTTGGCCCTCTGGTCAGCCTGTTCGCCGAACGGCGCGTCGCCCCGAGGCGGCGCGCCGTTTCGCATTGTTCCGTGGCTGCACGCATCTGTCACACGCACAAGCTAGGCTCGAATTCAGCGTCATTGATGGAGGAGGCTCACGGATGGCCCGAATAGGCGAGAGCGCCGACCTGTTGAAGTGTTCTTTCTGCGGAAAGAGCCAGAAGCAGGTGCAGCAGCTCATTGCCGGACCCGGCGTGTACATCTGCGATGAATGCGTTGAGCTCTGCAACGAGATCATCGAAGAACGTCTGGCCGAGGCCGGAGCCGAAGAAGTCGGCAGCGAATTCGAGCTGCCCAAGCCCCGCGAGATCTTCGGATTCCTCGAGGAGTACGTCATCGGGCAGGAAGCCGCCAAGCGAGCCCTCGCCGTGGCCGTCTACAACCACTACAAGCGCGTGCGCAGCCGCGCCACCCTGACCGCGGCCGACGCCATCCATGACGACGTCGAGATCGCCAAGTCCAACATCCTGCTGATCGGCCCCACCGGTTGCGGCAAGACCTACCTCGCCCAGACCCTCGCGAAGCGGCTCAACGTGCCGTTCGCCGTCGCGGACGCCACGGCCCTCACCGAGGCCGGCTACGTGGGTGAAGACGTCGAGAACATCCTCCTCAAGCTCATTCAGGCCGCCGACTACGACGTGAAGCGCGCCGAGACCGGCATCATCTACATCGACGAGATCGACAAGATCGCCCGCAAGGCCGAAAACCCGTCGATCACCCGCGACGTGTCGGGGGAGGGCGTGCAGCAGGCGCTCCTGAAGATCCTCGAGGGAACCGTGGCCTCGGTGCCGCCGCAGGGCGGCCGCAAGCATCCGCACCAGGAGTTCATCCAGGTGGACACCACCAACGTGCTGTTCATCGTTGCCGGCGCCTTCGCCGGGCTCGACGACATCATCTCCCAGCGTGCCGGCAAGAAGGGCATCGGCTTCGGCGCCCCGCTGCACAGCAAGGGCGATGACATCAACCTCTTCAGTGAGGTGCTGCCGGAAGACCTGCACAAGTTCGGGCTGATCCCCGAATTCATCGGCCGGCTGCCCGTGGTGACCACCGTCACCCAGCTCGACCAGGTCGCCCTGATGCAGATCCTCACGGTGCCCAAGAACGCCCTGGTGCGCCAGTACCAGCGCATGTTCGAGCTCGACGGTGTGGAACTGGACTTCGAACAGCCCGCGCTCGAGGCCATCGCCGACCTTGCGGTCCTGCGCAAGACCGGTGCCAGAGGCCTCCGCGCCATCATGGAGGAGGTGCTCGGACCGATCATGTTCGAGGTGCCGTCTGCAACGGATGTCGCCCGCGTCGTGGTCACCCGCGAATCGGTCCTCGAGAACGCGGCTCCCACCATCGTGCTGCACTCGGCTCGCCGCGAGGAGAAGTCCGCGTAACCGGTCCCGTCTGCCCCGAACCGCCCCCGACCTCACGTCGGGGGCGGTTCTGCGTGTGCCCAGGCAACTGTTGCCGAAGCGGGCAATTGTGACCGGTGTGCCGGCAACAATTGTCCGCACGGGGAACAGTTGTGGCTAGTTGAGGCCTCGGCGGTCGAGCAGCGGCTGGATGTGCGCGTCGCGACCGCGGAAGGACCTGTAGGCGGCCAGCGGGTCGCCGCTGCCGCCCACGCCGAGGAGCCGGTCACGGAACCTGTCACCGTTGGCTCGGGTCAGGCCACCGTTCTCGGTGAACCAGGCCACGGTGTCCGCGTCGAGCACCTCGCTCCAGATGTAGGAGTAGTAACCCGCGTCGTAACCGCCGGAGAAGGTGTGCGCGAAGTAGGTGCTCGCGTACCGGGTGGGAACCACGGGGTTGTCCAGGCCCACCGCGGCCAGCGCGGCCGCCTCGAAGGCGGCCACGTCCGCCACCGTGTCGTCGGCGGTGATGCGGTGCCAGGCCTGGTCGAGCAGGGCGGCGGCAAGGTACTCGCTGGTGGCGAATCCCTCGTTGAACGTGGCCGACTCGCGGATGCGGTCCACGAGCTCCTGCGGCATGGACTCTCCGGTGCGGTAGTGCCTGGCATAATTCGCCAGGACCTCGGGCCAGAGCATCCACATCTCGTTGACCTGACTCGGGAATTCGACGAAGTCCCTGTAGACATTGGTGCCGGCGAAGCGCGGGTAGGTGACCTGCGCGAAGAGACCGTGCAGGGCATGACCGAACTCGTGGAACAGGGTGGTCACCTCGTCGAAGCTGAGCAGGGTGGGGGAGCCGGCGGCGGGCTTGGGCACGTTGAGGTTGTTGGTGACGATGGTGGGAGTGCCCAGCAGAGTGGACTGCGAGACCAGCGCGTTCATCCAGGCACCGCCGCGCTTGGCGTCGCGGGTGTAGAAGTCGGCGATGTACAGGCCCACCGGGGAGCCGTCCTCGTTCGCGACCTCGAAGACCCGGGCCTCGGGATTCCAGGCGGTGAGGTCGGGCCGTGCGGTGAAGGTGATCCCGTAGAGCCGGGTGGCAGCGTAGAAGACCCCGTCGTGCAGCACCCGCTCCAGTTCGAAGTAGGGCCGCATGGCGCTCGTGTCGACGTCGTATCGGGCCTGTCGTACCTTCTCGGTGTAGAACGCCCAGTCCCAGGCCGCCAGTTCGAAGTCGCCGCCGTCGGCCCGCACCGCGGCCTGCAGTGACTGCTGTTCCTCGCGAGCGTTGCGTGCGGCGGCGGGTGCGAGTCTGTCCAGCATCTCGGCGACGGCTTCGGGGGACTTCGCGGTTTCATCGGCCGTGACGTACGCTGCGTGGCTGGCGAAGCCGAGCAGCCGGGCCCGTCGGGCGCGCAACCGGGTGATCTCGAGCACCAGCTCGCGGTTGTCGTGCTGGCCGCCTCGGATGCCGCGTGAGCGGGAGGCGGTCAACAGGCGTTCGCGTACCGTGCGATTCGTGAGTGAGGCGAGGTACGGATGGCTGGTCGGCAGTACCAGGGTGAGAACGTACTTACCGGTCAGACCGCGTTCGGCGGCCGCCTCGGCGGCGGCCGAAATCTCGCCGTCGCCGAGTCCGTCCAGCTCGGCGACGTCATCGATCACGACGGCGAGGTCGTTCGTGTCGGCGAGCAGGTTCTTCTCGAACCGGGTGGTGAGGGTGGACAGGCGCATGTTCAGGTCGCGCAGGGTCATCTTGTCGGCGTCCGAGAGCCCGGCACCGGCGAGCGTGTACTCGGTGAAATACCGGTCGAGCAGGTATGCGGTCTCCGGGTCGAGGTCGAGGGCATCGCGGCGCTCGTACAGGGCGGCGATCCGGGCGTACAGTGCGGGGTCGAGCCGGATGGCGTCGGTGTGGGCGGCGAGCAGCGGTGCGAGTTCTTCTTCGAGTGCAGTGCCGAAGTCGGTCGAGTCCGACGAGCTCAGCGAGAAGAACACGGTGGCAACGCGTTGCAGCACCTGACCGCTGCGTTCGAGGGCGACGAGGGTGTTCTCGATTGTCGGCTCGGCCGTATCCGTTGTGATGGCCGTGACCTCGGCGAGCTGTTCGGCCATTCCGGCGTCGAACGCCGGACGGTAGTGCTCGTTGCGGATCTCTCCGAAGGGCGGCAGCTGGTACGGCAGGGTGCTGGGAGCAAGGAAGGGATTCGGGGAGTCGGCCATGGTCCCCAGCCTAGGACGACGGTTGGCGGGCGGTTCACAACCGGCCCGGGCGTCGTACAGTGTCGGCATGAATAGCGTCGGTGACACCCCGGAGCGACAGGAGACCGCACCCCGTGCCGGGCATCCGTTCGGCCAGGAACACCCTCAGCGGGTACTGACCTGGCGCACGGCCGAGAATTCAGCCGGCTACCTGTTGCCGCACCTGCGACCCGGTCTCAGCCTGCTCGACGTCTCGAGCGGGCCGGGCACCCTCACGCTCGACCTGGCCCGGCGGCTCGCTCCTGGCCTCGTTCTCGGCGTGGACCCGTCGGTACTGGCCGTTGAGCAGGCAGCAGGCCTGGCCTTCGATGGGGGAGTGCAGAACGCCCGGTTCACGGTCGGGAACGCTCACACGCTGCCGGCGGCGGACGCCTCCGTGGACATCGTGCACGCGCACCAAGTGTTGCAACACCTCCCGCACCCGGTGGCGGCGTTGCGCGAGATGAGACGGGTCCTCAAGCCCGGCGGCATCCTCGCGGCCCGCGATGCGGACTATGGCGCCGTGGCCTGGTACCCGAAATCGCCTGGACTCACCAAGTGGCTTCAGGTCTACCGGGCCGTGCACGAACTGGACGGCGGCGACCCCGACGCCGGCCGGGCCTTGAAAGCCTGGGCCAGGCAAGCCGGTTTCGACACGGTGAGCGTCAGCGCATCGATCTGGTGTTTCTCGTCGGAAGCGGAGCGAGAATGGTGGGGCGAATCCTGGGCGGCGCGGTCGATCGAGGCGGACTTCGCCGCTCACGCCATCGAATCCGGCGCTGCCAGGCTCAGCGACCTGCACGAGATCAGTGCAGCGTGGCACCGGTGGTCTCAGGATCCGGACGGCTGGTTCGCCATGCCGCACGGGGAGATCATCGCCGCCCGTCCGTCTTAACATGGCCGAGGAACCAGCACAGCGCAGTAGGACAGCACAGTGCAATAGGACAGCACAGCGCAGTGGAACAGCACAGTGCGGTAGAAATGGTACCGATGCCCATTCTCACGTCAGTCCAACTCTGGGCCGAGTCGTTCCCCGACCAGGTCGCCGTGGCCGTTGACGACGACAAGGTCAGCTATGCCCAGTTGCGCCAAGGCATTCTCGACCACCCCGGCAGCACCGGCCTCACCGTGCTCAACAGGGTCAACAGCATCGACGTCGTCGCTGACTTCCTCGCGGCTGTGTCGGGCAGCGGATGCGTCGCCATGCTCGACCCGCACTGGCCGGCGGAGCAGCGCGCCGAGGTCGAGGGGCGCCTACGCGGCATCGCCACCGACTCCGATGCGCGCAATGCGCCGGGTGCGTCCGGTCCTGGAGGAGGCACCGCGGGGCGTCTTACCGACGGTCCGGCAGAGTCCACCTTCCTCTACGGATTCACCTCGGGAACAACCTCCCTGCCCAAGGCCTTCCGCCGCACGCGGCGGTCCTGGCAGCGGTCACTCGAGCACAGCGCCGAGGTGCTGCACCTCACCCGGCATGACCGCACTCTCGCGCCGGGTCCGCTCACGGCCAGCCTCAACCTCTACGCGTTGGCCGAATCGCTGCAGGCCGGCGGCAGCTTCCATGCCCTGGAGAGGTTTGATGTGGCGGCCGTGCTGGGCTGCCTCGAGCGGGAACGGATCAGCAGGCTGGTGGCCGTTCCGACCGTGCTGCGGATGCTCGCCGACCGGGCGGTGGCGGCCGGCCGGGTGGATCGCGGCCTCACCTGCATCGTGAGCGGTGGGGCCAGGCTCGACGCGGCCACCACCGGGCTGCTGCAACGGTGGGCGCCCCACGCCACCATCGTGAGCTATTACGGCGCTGCCGAACTGGGCTTCGTCGCGTCGTCGTCGGTGGCCCCTGGCGACGCTGCCGCCAGCGCCGGCGCCGGTGCCGACAGCGCCGTGGGCCAACCATTTCCCGGGGTCAGCATCCGCATCGCGGACGACGACGGCCGACCGCTCCCCGCCGGTGCGACCGGAACCATCCAGGTTGCCAGCGACTTCGTCTGTGACGGCTACCTGTGGGGTGATGACGGCGAGGCTTTTACCCGCGTCGGCGCCTGGTGCACGGTCGGCGACCAAGGGTTTCTCGACGAGTCCGGCGTGCTGCACGTGCTGGGTCGCCGTGCCGACATGATCGTCAGCGCCGGTACCAATGTGTATCCGCAGGCGGTGGAGGCCGCCCTGCACCGGGTGCCAGGAGTGCAGGCCGCCGTGGTGACGGGATGCCCCGATGCCGTTGTCGGCACCCGGGTCGTCGCCGCTGTGATCGCCCCGCCCGCGGTGGACGCCGCCCGGCTGCGGAACGCCTGCATCTCAGCGCTGGCCGGCGAGCACCGGCCGCGTGATTTCTTCCGGCTGACCGAGCTTCCCGTGACGCCGGCCGGCAAGGTCAGTCGCGGCCTGCTGGCCAGGTGGATCGAGGAGGAGGACCCCCGTGTCGTTCGCCTCCGCTGATCCGCTCAGCCCCACGCCGAGTGTCGTCCCTGATGACCGGCAGCCCGTCATCATGCTGGGCCGTCGCACGGCGTTCACCCGTTTCAACGGGGCACTCCGCGGCGTGACCGCCGCAGAGCTGCTGGCGCCGGTGCTCGAGGCAGTCCTGGCCGACAGCGGCCTGCCCGCCGCAGACGTCGATGACGTGATCATCGGCAATGCCGTGGCCGGCGGCGGCAACGTGGCGCGACTGGCCCTGCTTACGGCGGGACTTCCGCCGGCCGTTCCCGGGGTGACCATCGACCGGCAGTGCGGATCGGACCTCGAGGCCATCGTTCTCGCCTGCCGGCTCGTGCAGGCCGGTGCCGGCAGCCTGTACCTCGCGGGCGGAGTCGAGAGCACGAGCACGGCGCCGCTGCGGGCCCACCGGCTCAGTTCCACGGACGGCGCCCCGGATTTCTACGACCGAGTGCGATTCTCGCCCGACGACATCGGCGACCCGGACATGGGCGTTGCGGCAGAGACGGTCGCGGCCGCCTACGGCATCGAACGCGAGCGGCAGGATTCCTTCGCCCTCCGCAGCCACCGGCTCGCTGTTGCGGCCGGGCAGGCGGGCGCCTTCGCGACCGAGATCGTCCACGTTGAGACGGCGAACGGGCCGGTCTCGGTGGATACCGGACCGCGGCCGACCTTGACCCGGAGCCTCCTGGCCCGGTTCCCGGCGGTCTTCACTGCGGGGGGAACTGTCACGGCCGGTAACTCTTGCGGCGACGCGGATGGCGCCGTGGTTGTGGTTGTCACCAGCCGGGCGCGGGCGGCCTCTCTCGGCGCATCCGGTTGCCTGGCCTTCGTGGATGCGGTGCCGGCGGGCGTCGACCCCAACCTGCTCGGGATCGGCGGCGCGGCGGCTGCGCTCAGACTCTTCGCCCGCACCGGTGTATCGGCCGCGCAGCTGGGCCGGGTCGAGTTCACCGAGGCGTTCGCGTCGCAGACGCTGGCATCGCTGGACCTGATGGCGGTCCCGGTGGAGCGCGCCAACCTGCAGGGCGGTGCCATCGCGCTCGGGCACCCCTACGGAGCGTCCGGCGCGCTGCTGGTCCTGCGCCTGCTCAGCCAGTGCCGCGCCGGGGCTTCGGCGGGTGAGCTGTCCCTGAGCGCCCTGAGCATCGCGGGCGGACTGGGGCTCGCCGCCCTGTGGCGGTGGGAGAGCTAAGGCGGTAGGAGAACACGGGCAGTGGCGGAACGAAGACTAGATCCAGTCCTCGTCATCGTCCATGACGATGGCGGGCTGCGTGATGGTGGCGCTGTCTTCCTTCGGGTCGAACCGGATGACGGTGCCGTCGTCGAGTTCGATGACCGGGTTGCCTTGCAGCCAGGTCAACGTCCATCGCCAGGCGCTGGTGTCGTCGGGCAGCGCCGCGAGGTCGCCCTCGACCGCCTGCAGGGCGATGACGACGACCTCGGGCAGCCCGGTCGGCGGTTCTGCGCCGAGGGACCAGCGAGTTCCGAGCTGCATGGTTAGACCTCGGCCTGGTAAGTGACCAAGCTGGTGCGGGTGCCGACCTCGTCGTAGAGCTTCTTGGCGGACTTGTCGTCTGCCGTGGTGACCCACTGCAGGGTGCGGAAATTGTGCGCCTTGGCGTACTCGCGGGCGAATTCCAGCAGGGACTTGCTCACCCCGCCGTCACGGACGGCCGAGGTGACGAAGAGGTCGTCGATGAACAGTCCGACGTCGCCGCTGAGGGTGCGTGGGAACGGTCGGTAGAGCGTGAATCCGACGAAATCCCCGTTGTCGTCGACCGCGACAGCGCCGTCGAGGTCATGGTTCTTGTCGATGATCCAGCTCCACACACGCAGAGCCTTCTGGTCGGTCAGGTCGCTCTTGGAGAACTCGCTATACCCTTCGAGCAGGCCCAGCCACGGGAAGAAGTCTTTGTCGCCCAGCGGGCGGACCTTGATTGACATGCGGTTCTCCTTAGATTTCCGACACCGTGGCGAGCACGATATCAGTTACGACCAGCTCATCGGCCTTGACAAAGGTCAAGTCCGTGATCCGGCCTACTGCTTTCAAATCGGCGGCGACCTGCGCGAGCAGGGCAACCTCTGCTTCCGGTCCGCCGATGGTGGCGGAGACGACGGCAGACTTCTGTGACGCCTTCGCGTCGGTCTTGGCCCGGCGGATGCCCGTGAGCGCCCGGCTGGCCAGGTCCAGCAGCGCGAGGCTGTCGGCATCCGGCGTCCTGCCAGAGCCGACGGGCCACTGGGCACGGTGCACCGAGTCGTCGTTGGACCACGACCAGGCTTCTTCGGTGGCGAACGGCACGAACGGGGCAAACAAGCGCAGCAGGGTCGACAGGGCGGTACGCAGCGCGGCAACGGCCGACGCCTGCTCCGGACCGGGCTCGCCGTAGGCGCGTTCCTTGACCAGTTCGAGGTAGTCGTCACAGAAGGTCCAGAAGAAGCTCTCGGCGGTCTCGAGCGCACGGGCATGGTCGAAGGCGTCGAACGCGGCTGTCGCCTGGCCGACGACGACGTCGAGCCGGGCGAGCATGCTCACATCGATGGGTTCGGTCACTGGTGCTGCGTCATCGCCGGCGAAGCCGAGGATGAACTTGCTGGCGTTGAGGATCTTGATCGCCAGGCGGCGGCCGATCTTGATCTGGGTGGGGTTCTTCGGGTCGAACGCCGCGTCGGTGCCCAGCCGCGAGGACGCCGCCCAGTACCGTACGGCGTCTGAACCGTGCTGGTTGAGCACGTCGGCGGGAGTGACGACGTTGCCCTTGGACTTGGACATCTTCTTACGGTCGGGGTCGACGATGAAGCCCGACAGTGCCGCGTGCTTCCACGGCGATTCGCCGTGTTCGAGTTCTGCGCGCAGGAGGGTGGAGAACAACCAGGTGCGGATGATGTCCTGGCCCTGCGGACGCAGCGAGTACGGGTACACGAGGTCGAAGAGTTCGGGGTCGCTCTCCCAACCGCCGGCCAGCTGAGGGGTGAGGGACGAGGTGGCCCAGGTGTCCATCACGTCGACCTCGCCGACGAAGCCGTTGGCCGCTCCACGCTGCTCGGCCGTGTAGCCGGGGGCCACATCCGAGGACGGGTCCACGGGAAGCAGGTCGGCGGTGGCGATGATCGGCTGGTCGAAGACCGGGTTGGACTCGGCGTCGAGCGGGTACCAGACGGGCAGGGGAACTCCGAAGAAGCGCTGGCGGGAGACAAGCCAGTCACCGGTGAGGCCGTTGACCCAGTTCTCGTAGCGCACGCGCATGAATTCAGGATGCCACTGCAGAGCGGATCCGTGTTCGATCAGGCGGGCGCGGAGCTTCTCGTCGCGGGCACCGTTGCGGATGTACCACTGGCGGGTGGAGACGATCTCGAGGGGCTTGTCACCCTTTTCAAAGAACTTGACCGGGTGCACGATCGGCTTGGGGTCTCCGATCAGGTCGCCGGACTCACGGAGGAGCTCCACCATGGCCTGCTTGGCCGAGAAGACGGTCTTGCCGGCGAGCTGGGCATAGGCGGCCTGCGCGGCCGGGGTGACGATGACGTCGGGGGCCTCGGCGATGATGCGGCCGTCGAAGCCCATGATCGCCCGGTTGGGAAGGTCGAGTTCACGCCACCAGACCACGTCGGTCACGTCGCCGAAGGTGCAGATCATCGCGATCCCCGAGCCCTTGTCCTTCTGGGCGAGGTGGTGAGCGAGAATCGGGATCTCGACGTCGAACACCGGGGTGCGCACCGTGCTGCCGAAGAACGGCTTGTAGCGGTCGTCGTCCGGATGCGCGACAAGGGCGACGCAGGCGGCGAGGAGTTCCGGCCGGGTGGTCTCGATCTCGATGGTGGAACCATCCGGCTTGTGGAAGGAGACCCGGTGGTACGCGGCCGGCATCTCCTTGTCCTCGAGTTCGGCCTGGGCGACGGCAGTGCGGAAGGTGACGTCCCAGAGGGTGGGTGCCATGGCCTGGTAGGCCTCGCCACGGTTGACGTTGCCGACGAAAGCGAGCTGGGAGGCGGTGATCGACTCCGGCGCGATGGTGCGGTAGCTCTGGTTCCAGTCGACGCTGAGGCCCAGGGTGCGCCACAGCTCCTCGAACTGCTTCTCGTCCTCGACGGTGAGGCGTTCGCAGAGTTCGATGAAGTTGCGGCGGCTCACGGGGAGCTGGTCGGCGGCCTTGGTGCTCTTGCCGTCGCCGCCCGCGAAGGGCGGCACGAAGTCGGGCGTGTACGGCAGTGACGGGTCGCAGCGCACGCCGTAGAAGTTCTGCACACGTCGTTCGGTGGGCAGGCCGTTGTCATCCCAGCCCATCGGGTAGAAGACGCTCTTGCCGCGCATGCGCTGGAAGCGAGCGACGACGTCGGTGTGCGTGTAGCTGAAGACATGGCCGATGTGCAGCGAGCCGGAGGCGGTCGGCGGGGGAGTGTCGATCGAGAAGATCGACTCCTTCGTGGCGGCCGCGCGGTCGAAGCGGTAGGTGCCCTGTGCTTCCCAACTGGTCTCCCACTTGGCTTCCAGCCCTTCGAGGGCGGGCTTTTCGGGAACGCGGTCAGCGTTGGTCATGACACTCCGATTCGGTTCAGCGGCACCGTGTCGATGGTGAGGTGCCTTCAGTACTGCTGAACCAATCTAGCCGATTCTGCGCCCCGGGCCGCACGGGCACCCCTCGAACGGGCTGATCCGGGCCGTGTTCGGGCGCTTTCCCAGGAGCGGCAAGGTCCAGAACGGCGGATCTTCGGGCAGGTCGCTCGTCGGGGGCTCCGCCGACCGTGGTGCGGGCGGAACCGTGGGCGGAGCCGGCGGCTGTGTCGTCGGGGCCAGGGTGGGTGGTGGTCCGAGGGTGGTTTCGGGGTAGGTGCGGTGGGTTTCCCCGGCGGGGGAGTTCCAGCGCAGCACCCCGCCGGGTTCTTGCACCACGGTCCACAGGGTGTGGTGTTTGACGCGGTGGTGGTCGCGGCAGAGGTGGGCCAGGTTGTCGGAGTCGGTGGGTCCGCCGTGTTCCCACGCGGTGGTGTGGTCGATATCGCTGTGGGAGGCGGGTCGGGTGCAGCCGGGGAAGAGGCAGGTGCCGTCCCGCAGCCTCAACCACCGGCGTGTGTCGGCCGGGACCCGGTAGTGTTCCTTGCCGACCGAGAGCACGGCCCCGGTCTCCGGGTGTACCAGCAGCCGGGTGAAGCTGGGCGCTCCGGCCGCGATCTCCTGGGCGGTGTCGGCCGGGATCGGCCCGTACCCTTCGAGGAATCCCGGTTCCATGGTTCGGCCCATCAGGGTGAAGACCGGGACGGTGACCATCACGCTGCCGCGGATGCCGCCGCCGGTGCCGGTCGGGGTGACGCCGTCCAGGACCAGGTCGGCCATGACGTCGGCGCAGATCTGGCCGATCGTGCGCCGCCCCCTCTCGGGAATCGATGGGTCCTGCCGCTCCTGGTTCTGGGCGGCTTGGGCGATGCGGGTCAACCTGTCGTGCGCGGCCTGGGTTTGCACCGCGGTGCCGTACCAGGTCAGGGTGCCCATGCCATCGGCCCGGCCCTCCCACCACACCCCGCGTTCGGCCACCGCAGCGGTGGCCCGTGTGGTCAGCGTCTCCGGGTGCGCGCGTTCCCGCAGCCGCCGCGCCTTCACCGCGAGTTTGCCCACCGTGAGGACCTTCGCTTCGGGCAGCAGCCTCGCATCGAACTCGGCCGCTTCCTCACGCGGGAGGAAGCTGAGTTGGTCCATCAGCACCTGCCCGTGCCGGTAACTGATCTCGCCGGAGCTCATCGCCGTGAGGGTGGCCTGCATCGGGCCGGCGAACATCGCCGATTCACTGATCAGGTTCTCCGCGGTGCGATCGGCCAGCCGCAGCGAGCAGGCCACCTCGGTCGTGATGGTGCGGCGGGCGATCTCCTGGTCCTCCCACACCGCGATCTTCCGCGGGCTCGCGTCGGCGTCGGTGCGGACCGGCCCGCGGGCCGACTCGGCGGCGTGGTCGGGGTTGAGGAGTTTCGCGGTGGCCGGGTCGGAACTCCACCGCTGCAGCTCCGCGAGCGCACGAGCCCGTTCGGCGGTCGCCTTCGCGATCCTCCGGTGCGCCTTCCCGGCCTGGGCGACCTTCCGCGCCAGGGTGGCCTGCGCCTGCGCCTGCAGGGCGAGGCGACCCCGGTGCGCCTGCGCATGGGCGCCCGCATCGGGGCTGCGGGCGTCGTGACCCGGGTCATCCGGGTCGGCCGGGAACTGCTCAGCGGGCTGCTCATACCCCGATAATCGCACCCACCACCGACACTCCAACCCGTCCAGAACCGGGGGTGGAAACGTTCTCGAACTGGCCGCCTGTGGAGGAGCGACGGGCACAACGCATCGACGGTCGATTCGCTCGCTACGATGGCCCCATGGCCTACCGAGGGGGGACTCAGTGCCGGATGACCGAGAGGCCGGTCCACCCGAATCACCCGGCGTGACGAAGACCACGGCACCGGGGCAGAACGCCTGGCGTCAGCGTGTCCGCGAGTTCGCCGACCGGCTGCCGACACGGTGGCTCGTCACCGGCGTGACGACGGTGCTCCTCGGGCTGTCGGCCCTGTTCGGCGGCCTCGAGGACGCCCCGGTCCAGGCTGCCCCGGTCATCGCGGCCGGTGAACGTCACGTCGGCTCCGAGCTCACCGTCACCGTCAGCCAGGCGCTGCTCATCGACGCCTTTCCTGAGCAGTTGCTGGTTCCGGCCGCTGGCAACCGGCTGCTCGTCGTGCGGGCGATGGTGGACAACACCACCAGGGAGGCCATCCGACTGGGCACCGCCGAGTCGGACAGGATGCGGGTGGGCGGGGTGTCCGGCTTGCCTCAGGCCGAGCCGCCGACCCGCGTCCTGGTGATCGATGACGGCAGCGGCACGGTGTTCGCGCAACCCGGCGTGCCCGTCGAGGTCGCATTCATCTGGGAGGTTGCCGGCGACGCCGTGGCGAAGGGCGACTCTATCGCCGTTCACCTGCTCGACCGCGTGCTCATCAGCGAGGGCGAGCTCACCTACGGCGGACTGTACGACGACCCGGTCGTGACGGGCACCCTCGAGCTGGAGCTGGGCGACGTCGGGGCCGGGGTGTCGGAATGACCCCGCCGATCGCGCGCTGGCGGTATGCCGCGAACGGGGCGGCGCTGCTGGCCATCCTGTCGGTCGCGTCGGTCGTCTTGCACACAACGCCGAACCGGGAGCTGCAGCACTCACCGATGGTCGTAGCGGCGACGCTGGCGGAGCCGGCCAGCGGGCGTGACATTCGCGCCACCGTGCATTCCGTCGCGATCACGGAGGAGGTGAGCGCCGGAAACGGCTGGGCCGGCAGCACGCCGGGCGTCTGGGTTGTCGTCGAGCTCAGCGTCGAGGCTGTGGTGGAAGACCGGGTCAGTGCCCTCGGCACGGCCGTGCTGCGGGTGGGCGACACCGAATACAGCGCCTCGACCCGGCCGGGGGACGCCACCCTCGCTTCCGGCAGTCCCGCCACCGGCATCCCGCTGACCGGCCCGCTCATTTTCGAACTCCCCGCGGACGTCGTCTCGGCTCCGGCTGCGCAACGCGCCACCCTCGAACTCGCCAGGAATTCCGACCCGCGCGTCGACTCCCTGCTCGTGATGCCCGTGGATCTGGCCGCACTGGACGTGCAACCGAGCATCGATGTCGACCTGCCCCATTGGGGCGTCAGGTGAGTCGCGGCGGAGAGCGCGCGGGTTGGCTGAGACGCAACGGCCGAGCGTTGCTGGCCATTCTGGTGCTCCTGCCGGCGACGCTGGGGATCATGTTCGCGAACCAGTGGATCCGGTATGTCGAGGACGGGCCCAGCCGGTCGGTGAACGTCACGGCAGGCGAAACTCTCGAGTACGGCAACGCACGGTGGCGCATCGAAGCGACCGACAGGGTCAACGCAGACAGCGCAGCCGGGCGCGAGCGTGACCTCCCGGCCGGCACCGACCTGATATCGGTCACGGTCGAGGTTGACCCGACGAGCACCGGGGCGGATGGCGTGCCCGACGGGTGTACCGCACGGCTGGAGGAATCCGGTGGCGGGACCGTGACGCGGAGCTGGACGAACGCCAGCCAGGGTGCGATCGACCTCGGCCGTGGAGGGCCATCCCTCACCTCCTGCAGCTCAGACCTGAGCACCCGGTATTCCTTCGTGGCGGAGTTCGTCGTGCCCACCGAGGCTGGAGAGTCCTCGTCCCTCACCGTCAACATCTCCGTCCCGGGCGTCGTGCCCGAGTACGCCAGGTTCGCCTTGGACTGACCTGCCACGTGCGGGTTACGCGGGCGTGCTGACAGGTTCCGCGAGGGCGGCCGCCTGGCGTCGCTCGCCCAACCGGCGCAGGCAATAGTCGTAGCCGGCGGCGATGAGGCAGATGCGCAGCGGCTCGAGGAGGACCTCGATGGCGAAGATGAGGCCGTCGTCGACGATCATCCACCACGTCACGAGGTCGTGGGCGCCGATCAGCCGGGTCGCGCCGAACCCGATCCAGGCCCCGGCGGCTTCGATCACGGTGTAGGCGAGCACGAAGACACCCATCGGAACCACCCCGGCCCGCCACACCAGCGTCAGGGCGTTCGCGAGCGGCTTCCAGCGGCCCACGAAGCCGGTTCCGACATCCGCAAACCGTCGTGAGACCGCCCTGGGCACGCGGGCATAGCGGGTGCGCACCCGGTCGGAGTAACGATTCTGCGGCACCCTGAGGAGCAGCGGGCCCGTGGTGAGGGCCCGGCCGTAGACGATGCCCGCGAGCGCGAGCCAGGCGACCGGGAGCAGCACGAGGGCGCCGGCCTCGCCGATCGCCCAGGCAATGCCGTCCCACGCGACCCCGATGGGGGCGAAGACGTCTCCCAGCTCGGCGCGCAGATCTGCTATCCAGTGCATCGCCGCCCGGTTCGCGACCCACGAGTCGACCTCATCACGGTAGCTGCTGATCAGGAACAAGGTGAGATAGACCCAGACGGCCTCGAGGTACACCGTCACCACTGCACTCCAGCGCGGCAGTCTGGCGCTGTACCGCTTGAGCAGAAACCGCCCGGTGAACGCGATCGCGATCGCCGTTGCAGACGCCCAGGTGAGTTCGAGGTTGAGCACCCCGGCCGAGTTGTCGGTGTCGTCGAACGGGTTGATCTTAGCCAGCGCCGAGGCCGCGTACTGCAGGGTGTCCTCCGCCAGGAACTGCCAGGCGGCGTAGAAGGCGAAGAAGGGCAGCACGCTCGCCAGGAACAGGTCCTGCATGCTGGGACGCGTCGCGGCCGGCGCATCATCGGTGCGGTCGATGGCGTCGTCACCGTTCCTGGCGAGATCGTCGAACGCGGGCATCCCGGAGCGCAGTACCAGGAACATCCCGATGAAGCTCGCCAGCCGGGCGAGGATGGCTACGGGCATGATGAGGAACGCGACGAGGGCGTCCGTGGTCCCGACCAGGGCGGCGACCTCGATCACAAGGTACCGCGCCAGCCATCCGGCCAGATACAACGCCAGCAGAACCGGCCACCTGGAGGCGGCCAGCCGAAGCGTTGAGGTCACGATGGAGAACACATGGCTCAGCGTATGGTACCCGCGGGTTCAGGGAGGGGCTTCAGGGACGCAGTCAGTGCACGCGGGGCACCGCCGCGAGCAGCGCTTGCGTGTACGGATGCGTCGGTGCCGTGAACACGTCGGCAGCGGTGCCGGTCTCGACGACCCGACCGTTCTGCATCACGGCCACCGTGTCGCTGACGTGCTGGATCACCCCGAGGTCGTGGGAGATGAACAGCAGGCTCAGCTTCAGCTCGCGTTGCAGCTCGTCGAGCAGGTCGAGGACCTGGGCCTGCACACTGACATCGAGCGCGGAGACGGGTTCGTCGCAGATGAGGATCTGGGGGCCGGAGGCCAGTGCCCTGGCGATGCCCACCCGCTGCCGTTGCCCGCCGGAGAGGTCGGTGGGCCGGCGCTCCAACAGGGTCGCGGCCAGGCCGACATCGTCAAGAAGAGCGGACGCCCGGGCGGCCGTGGCGCGGCGCCCCGCCGACCCGCCTCCGGTGCTGCTCCCGGCGGTGGCGGCGACGGCGTGGTGAAGGATCTCGCGCACGCTCAACCGGGGGTCGAATGAACCGAGCACGTCCTGGTAGACGGCGCCGACCAGGGGGCGCCTGGCCCGGCGGTCGCGTTCGGGCAGAGTGCTCCACGCCTCGCCGAGTAGGCGCACTTCGCCGGCGTCGGCGGCCGTGAGCGCGAGGGCGAGCCTGGCCGTGGTGGTCTTGCCGGAGCCGGACTCGCCCACGATGCCCAGGGTGCTTCCCGTGGGCACGCGGAAGGACACCTCATCGACGGCGCGGTGCACGGTGCCGTGCGGGCCCCGGAACGACTTGGACAGACCGATGGCCTCCAGGGCGAGGACCGGTTCGGGGATGGGCTCTGCCGCCGGGGGCCGGGCGGCAACGCTGACGGGGAGGCGCTCGGCGAGGGGCTCGGGGAGGCGCTGGGGCCGGTGCGCCACCACGGGCTCCCGCGCGGCGGTCGCCGGCGCGAGCCTGGACCCGCGCGGCCTGTCTACGGGAACCGCGGCCAGCATCCGCCGGGTCTCGGCGTGCCGGGGGGTCTGCAGCACCTCGGCCGTTGTGCCGGTCTCGATGATGCGGCCTTCGTGCATCACCGCGATCCGGTCGGCGATACGGCTCACCACGGCGAGGTCGTGGCTGATCAGCACGATGGCCGTGCCCCGGGCACGCACCTGCTCGAGGAGGTCGAGCACCTGGGCCTGCACGGTCACGTCGAGGGCCGTCGTGGGTTCGTCGGCCACCAGAAGCGGGGGATCGAGGGCGAGGGCGGCGGCGATCAGCGCGCGCTGGCGCTGGCCGCCGGACAGCTCCCCGGAGCGCCGGCCCGCGTAGAGCTCCGGCCGCGCCAGCCCGGCGGCGTCGAGGACCTCGAGCACCCGGTGGCTGCGTTCGGCCCGGTCGAGGCGGGTGTGCAGACGCAGCGAGTCGCCGATCTCGCGGATGATCGGGCGGAGCGGGTCCAGGGAGGCGAGGGCGTCCTGCAGCACCAGGCCCACATCCCGGCCGCGGCGGCGGCGCCAGGTCGACTCCGAGAGCCCGAGCACGGACTCCCCGGCGAGGCTGAGCTCGTCGGCGCTGACCCTGGCCCCGGTTCCGGCCAGGCCGAGGATGCTGCGCGCGGTGACGCTCTTGCCCGAACCGGATTCGCCGACGATGGCCAGGCACTCGCCGGCGCGGACCTCGAACGAGACGCCGCGCACGGCGTCGTCGGCGGACGCATCATCGAAGCCCACCCGCAGGTTGCCCACCCGCAGGGCGACCGCCGGGTGCGAGCCGGTGGCGAGCGGGGCGGCGTCTCGGGAGTCTGTGGTGTTCATGCGTGCCTCATCCGTCGTTCGATCGCGCGGCCGAGGGTCGTCGCGCACACGGCGGTGAGCACGATGAACAGGCCGGGGAAGAAGCTCATCCACCAGGCCGAGGTGATGTAGGTGCGGCCGGCGGAGAGCATGGCGCCCCACTCGGCGGCCGGGGGTTGCGCGCCCAGGCCCAGGTAGCTCAGCGCGGCGGCCCAGACGATGGCCTGGCCGATGCCGAGGGTGCCGAGTACCAGCAGCGGCGCCAGTGTATTGGGCAGGATGTGCCTGGCCAGGATCCGCCCGCGGCCCAGGCCCTGCACGGTGGCCGCCTCCACGAACGCCGAGGAGCGCACCCGCAGCAGCTGGGCGCGGATGATGCGCGCGTAGCCCGGCGCCGTGGAGAGCCCCACCGCGACGATGGCGCTTGCGGGGCCCGGACCGAAGACCAGGATGAACAGCAGGGCCAGCAGCAACCCCGGAAATGCGAACAGCACCTCGAGGAACCTGTTGACCGTGAAGTCCACGGCGGCGCCGAGGGTGCCGGCGATCGTGCCGAGGACAGCGCCCAGACCGAGCCCGATCACGGTGGCCGTGAGGCCGATCAGGAGGGAGTCCCTGGCGCCGTCGACGACGCGGGTGTAAATGTCCCGGCCCGATTCGTCGGTGCCGAACCAGTGGTCCCACGACGGGGCGCCGAACGCGGCCAGCGGGTCGATGGCGAGCGGGTCGCCCGGGGCGAGCAGGCGCGGGGCGATCGCCGCCGTGAGCAGCAACATGGCGACGAGCACGGCAGCGAGCTCCACCACGGAGACCCGCATGATGCCGAACCCGCCGCGGGCGGATGCCGGGGCGCGGCCGGCACCGTGACCGGTCGCCGACGCCTGAATCTCCAGTTCGCTCACGAGAGCGCTCCGATCCCGTGCTCGGTGGGCCGTGGGTCGGCCAGGCCGGACGCGAGGTCGGTGACGATGGTCATCAGGATGTAGGCCAGCGCGACCACCATGACCACGCCGACCACCACCGGAACGTCGCGGACGGTGACGGCGTTGAGCAGGGTGCGGCCGAGGCCGGGCCTGGCGAAGATCGTCTCGACCACCACGGCGCCGCTGATCAGGGAGCCGAACGCCCAGCCGGACAGGCTGATCGCGGGCAGGGCGGCGTGCCGCAGGGCGTGCCGCCAGAGCACCCCGCGGTCGCTTTCCCCCCGGGCCCTGGCCGAGAGCACGAACGGTGATTCCAGGGCGGTGTTCAGGCTCTCGCGCATGACCTGGCCGAGGAAACCGGCCAGGGGGATGGCCAGGGTGGCGACGGGCAGCACCAGGCCGCGGGCATCCGCGGTGCTGATCGGGGGCAGCACCCCCCACCAGACACTGAAGACCACGATGAGGGTGGTGGCCAGCCAGAAGTGCGGCAGGGCCGCAGCGACGATCTCGAGGCCGGTGCCGATCCGGGCCGCGAGGCGGCCGCGCCTTGTGGACCAGGTGGCCAGGACGAGGGCGATCAGCCAGGCGACGCCGAGCGAGAGGACGGCCAGGAGGAGGGTGCCGCCGAGCTGGCTGAGCACGAGCGGGCCGACATCCATGTTGAGCGCGTAGGACCGGCCGAGGTCGCCGGTGGCCAGGCGGCCCAGCTGCTGCAGGTATTGCACCAGCAGCGGCTGGTCGAGGCCGTATTCGGCGCGCACCGCCGCGAGTGCCTCCGGTGAGGTCTGCGAGCCCGGACCGCCGAGGATGGCCTCGGCAGGGTCGCCCGGGATCAGTCGCACGGCGAAAAACGTGACGGTGGCGACGGCCCACAATACGAAGACCGCGCCGGCGAGTCGCCGGGCGAGACCTCGGAGCCGCCGCCGTGCGCCCGGCCGGGCGGCTGTCGTCAGCGGTTCAGCCACGTGTCGTAGAACGCCGGCGTCGACACCGTCGGCAGCGCCCGAGCGCCCTCGACCGCCGAGCCGAGCAGGAAGTGGTTCTGCTGGTCGTAGAGCGGCAGGATGTAGAAGCCCTCCAGGATCAGGTTCTGAGCGTCCTCATACAACGCGGCGCGCTGGTCGGCGTCAGCACCGTTGGTCGAGCCTGTCGAGACCTGGTTCGCCTCGGTGAGCAGGGAGTCCAGTTCGGGGCCGTTCACCTGGGCGTGATTGGCGAAGTAGCCGCTGGGCGCGGGGGTGATGCCGTCGGAGTGGAACAGGATCCGCAACACGTCGGGGCCGATCTTGGTGTACGGCGCGCTGACGGCGTCGTACGCGTTGCTGCCCAGGGCGGTGTACCAGCTGGAGAGGTCCAGCTTGGTCAGCTGAACGTCGAACCCGGTCTCCTTGGCCGTCGCCTGAATCTGCTCGAACAGCGACTGTTCGGCGGGGATGGACTGGTTGGTGCTGACCGGGAAGACCACGGTGAGCCGCACGCCGTCCTTGACCCGGTAGCCGTCGGAGTCCTTCTCCGCCCAGCCGGCACCGTCGAGAAGCTCGGCGGCGGCGTCAGGGTCGTAATCGAACAGATCCGGCCTGGACACCCCGAGCGGTTCGACGCTGGACAGTGCGGAGGTGGACCGTTCGGCGCTGCCCTGGAACAACGATGCAACGGCGTCGTCGACGTTGGCCGAGCGGATGAACGCCTCACGCACCGCGGCGTCGTTGAACGGCGCCTTGCCGGAGTTCAGTTCGATGCGATTCGAGGCGCCGGGGCGCGGCGCGTCGAGGTGAACGATGGTGTCGCTGGCCCCCGCCTGGCTGATGGTGTCGGGCTGGGCGTTGTCGATCACATCGACCTCGCCGGCCTGCAGGGCGGCGTAGCGGGAGGCCGAGTCCGGGATGAATCGCCAGACGATTTCTTCCAGGTACGCGGGCCCGCTGTGCTCGGCATCGGCAGGGGGAGAGCTGTAGTCCTCGTTCCGCACCAGGGTGATGGCGTTCTGCTTCACCCAGGAATCGACGATGAACGGTCCGGTGCCCACCGGTGCGGCGCAGTTCTCGTCCTGGCTGCGCATCAGCGCGGTGGGGGATTCGATGGCCAGCCACGGCTGGGCGAGCGACTCGAGCAGGGCGCTGTCGGGCTGGGCCAGGGTGAGCCGCACCACGGAATCCGAGACCGCTTCGGTACCGGTGACCTTGGCCAGGGCCAGGTATCCGGTCGATGAACCGGTCTCCGGGTCCTGCAGGTGCGCGATGTTGGCCTGCACCGCGGCGGCGTCCAGCGGGGTTCCGTCGGTGAAGGTCACGTCGTCCTTCAGCGTGAACTCCCAGGAGAGCCCGTCGGGGCTCACCGTCCAGCTGTCGGCCAGCCACGGGATGATGGTGCCGTCGGCGTCGAGGGAGACCAACGACTCCAGGAACTGGGAGCTGACCAGGGCCTGCGGGTAGTTGCCGCCGACGTGGGGGTCCAGGCAGGTGGGCTCGGCGTCACCGGATGCGTAGGTCAGGGTTCCGCCGCTGGTCGGCTCGTCGCTGCCGCCAGTGGACGCGGCGCTCGTGCAGCCGGTCAGGGCGAGGCCGAGGGCTGCGGCACCGGCCAGGGCGGCGAGGGTGGTGGAGCGCGGAGGAACGATTCCCGGACGGGGCATGCGGCGGTCTCTTTTCACGAAAGCGGTGCGGTTCAGGGGAGATACGGGGAAAGCCCGCTGTGGCATTATTGGACTCAGTCCAAAAACAGGATGTGTTGAGTCTCATCGTAGAACACAGGAGAGCCGTGTCCGATTCCCGTGCCCCCGGTCGACCCCAGGCGTCGTCCCGGGCCATGCTCGAAGAGGCCGCGGCTGAGCTGTTCCTGGAGCAGACCTACGCCGGTACCACGATCGGAGACATCGCCCGGCGGGCGGGGGTGAGCCGCAATACCTTCTTCAATTACTTCTCGGCCAAAAGCGATCTGCTCTGGGTGGATGTCGATGCGGGCCTGGCCGTGCTGCCCGCCAGCCTCGCCGATTGCGACAGGGCCGCCCCGGTCACCCAATCGGTGCGACAGGCTCTGCTGCGGGTGGCCGCGGGGTTCGGGCCCGGCCGGGTGCCCTGGGCGCTCACCCAGTACGAGTTGATGGCGACGAGCAGCGAGCTGGAGGCATCCGCACTGGCCAGATTTCTCGTACAGGTGGGTCTCGTGCACGAGTTCGTCGGCGCCAGGCCGGGGCAGGCCGCCCTGGCCGACCTCGCCGGACGGGCGTTCTCCAACGCGGTGGTGGCGGCGGCGGTCGCGGCCGCCAGGGAGTGGGCCGCCGCCGGCGTGGGCCGCGGGGAGCTGGCCGGCTACGTGGACGCCGCGATCTCCCCGGTCTGTGCGGGGTTCCACCCGGTTCTGGACCGGGATCAGGCTTGATGACAAGATAGTATTGATCGACAGACGCAGATCCGGCTATCACCGGGGAGTCTTCGGAAGAACGTCGTGTTCGTGCCCCGGCACGTTCTCGACAAGTAGAGCCGAACGGGTCGGGCCCGTCACAGCCTTAGTTTGAGCGGTCGTTCGCTACTTCCAGGAACGGCAAGCGAGGTGGTACCGCGCAACGTCCTGTCGGGGCGAGCGTCCTCGTGGAATAGGCCAGCGACTCAACACCGCCTCGTCCAGGAGAAGCATGACGTACCCGCAGCAGCCCACAGACAACGCGTTCGGCCTCCCCGGTGCCGACCCGGCCCGCATGGACGCAGCCGTCGTTCCCTCACCTAACTTCCCGCAGATCGAAGGCGAGGTACTGGACTTCTGGGAGAAGGACGGCACCTTCCAGGCCTCCATCGACAACCGCGAGGGAGCGCCGGAGTGGGTCTTCTATGACGGCCCGCCGTTCGCCAACGGGCTGCCGCACTACGGCCACCTCCTCACCGGCTACGCCAAGGACCTGTTCCCGCGCTTCCAGACCATGCGCGGCAAGCAGGTGCACCGCCGGTTCGGTTGGGACACCCACGGTCTGCCCGCCGAGCTGGAGGCGGAGCGGAAGCTCGGCATCACCGACAAGAGCCAGATCGAAGAGATGGGCCTGGCCGCGTTCAACGCCGTCGCCCGCGAGTCTGTGCTCGAATACACCAAGGACTGGGAGAAGTACGTCACCCGCCAGGCCCGCTGGGTCGACTTCGAAAACGACTACAAGACCCTCGACATCACCTTCATGGAGTCGGTGATCTGGGCGTTCAAGGAACTGCACACCAAGGGCCTCGCCTACGAGGGCTACCGGGTGCTGCCCTACTGCTGGCGCGACCAGACCCCGCTGTCCAACCACGAACTGCGCATGGACGATGACGTCTACAAGATGCGCCAAGACCAGACGGTCACGGTCACCTTCCCCCTGGTCGGCGCCAAGGCCGAGACCCTCGGCCTCACCGCCGTGCGGGCCCTCGCCTGGACCACCACCCCCTGGACCCTGCCGACCAACCTCGCCCTGGCCGTCGGCCCCAAAATCGTCTACGCCGTCGTTCCCGCCGGCCCCAACGGCACGCCGGATGCCGAGGTGCTGCGCGAGCAGGCCGGCGCACCCGATCCCACCACCGAGGTGCTCGGCGCCGAGTACCTGCTGGCCATCGACCTGGTCGGCAGCTACGCCAAAGACCTGGGCTACGAGAGCGCCGCCGACGCGACGGCCGCCATCAGCCGCACCATCACCGGCCGCGACCTCGAAGGCGTCTCCTACGACCGTCTGTTCGACTATTACGCCGATGAGAGCGAGTGGGGCACCCAGAACGCCTGGCGCTTCGTGGTCGCCGACTACGTCACCACCTCCGACGGCACCGGCATCGTGCACCAGGCTCCCGCTTACGGCGAGGAGGACCAGACGGTCTGCCAGGCCTACGGCATCCCGGTCATCCTCTCGCTCGACGACGGCGGAAAATTCCTGCCCGCCGTCACCGAGGTCGCCGGTCAGCTCTGGAGCGACGCCAACAAGCCGCTCACCCAGCTGATCAAGTCGCAGGGCCGGCTGCTGCGCCAGGCCAGCTACGAGCACTCCTACCCGCACTGCTGGCGCTGCCGCAATCCGCTGATCTACAAGGCCGTGTCGAGCTGGTTCGTCAGGGTCACCGACTTCCGCGATCGTATGGTCGACCTCAACCAAGAGGTCAACTGGGTTCCGGAGAACGTCAAGGACGGCCAGTTCGGCAAGTGGATCGGCAACGCCAGGGACTGGTCGATCAGCCGCAACCGGTACTGGGGCTCCCCGATCCCGGTGTGGAAGAGCGACAACCCCGCCTACCCGCGCATCGACGTCTACGGTTCGCTCGACGAACTCGAAGCGGACTTCGGCGTGCGCCCCACCGATCTGCACCGCCCCTACATCGACCAGCTCACCCGGCCCAACCCCGACGACCCCACCGGGCAGTCCACCATGCGACGCATCGAGGATGTCCTGGACGTCTGGTTCGACTCCGGCTCGATGCCGTTCGCGCAGGTGCATTACCCGTTCGAAAACCGGGAGTGGTTCGACAGCCACAACCCCGCCGACTTCATCGTGGAATACATCGGCCAGACCCGCGGCTGGTTCTACCTGCTGCACGTGCTCTCGACCGCTCTGTTCGACCGGCCCGCGTTCAAGAACGTGGTCAGCCACGGCATCGTGCTCGGCAACGACGGCCAGAAGATGAGCAAATCGCTGCGCAACTACCCCAACGTCAACGAGGTCTTCGACCGCGACGGCTCCGACGCCATGCGCTGGTTCCTGATGAGTTCCCCGGTACTGCGCGGCGGCAACCTCATCGTCACCGAGGAGGGCATCCGCGAGGGCACCCGCCAGATGCTGCTGCCGCTGTGGAGCACCTGGTACTTCTTCTCGCTCTATGCCAACGCTACCGACTACACCGCCACCTGGCGCACCGACTCCACCGATGTGCTCGACCGCTACCTGCTGGCCAAGACCCGCGACCTCATCGAGGACGTCACCGGCGACCTCGAACGCCTCGACAGCACCCTCGCCGCCTCGCGCCTGCGCGACTTCGCCGACGTGCTGACCAACTGGTACGTGCGCCGGTCCCGCGACAGGTTCTGGGCCGGCGTCACCGCCGACGGCACCGGAGCGGATGCCTTCGACACCCTGTACACGGTGCTCGAAACCGTGACCCGCGTAGCCGCGCCGCTGTTGCCGCTGATCAGCGAACGCATCTGGCAGGGCCTGACCGGCGGACGCAGCGTGCACCTCACCGACTGGCCTGATGCCACGGTGTTCCCGGCCGACCCCGGCCTGGTCACGGCCATGGACCAGGTGCGCCTGGTCAGTTCCACAGTGCTGTCGCTGCGCAAGAAGGCCGGCCTGAGGGTGCGGCTTCCCCTGGCGAACCTCACCGTGGTCACCACCGCCGCGGCCGCCTTGGCCGGCTTCGAGGGCATCCTGCGCGACGAGCTGAACGTCAAGGCCGTGACCCTGGTCGAGCAGGAGGCCGACAGCGCTGAGAGCTACGGCATCACCTCCAAGCTCACGGTGAACGCCCGCGCCGCCGGCCCGCGCCTGGGCAAGCAGGTGCAGCAGGTCATCAAGGCCGCCCGCACCGGCGACTGGTCCGAAACCGACGGTGTCGTCACCGCCGGCGGCATCGAACTGGTCGCGGGGGAGTACGAGCTGGAACTGCAGGCCGCCTCCACGGCCACGGACGCCGAGTCGGTGCTGAACAGTTCGGCGCTCGCCCTGCTCGCCGGCGGCGGATTCGTATTGCTGGAAACCACCACCACGCCCGAACTCGAGGCGGAGGGCCTGGCCCGCGACCTCATCCGCGCGGTGCAGGACACCCGCAAGTCGGCCGGTTTCGAGGTCAGTGACCGCATCCGCCTGGACCTGGTCTTCTTCGACGAGGCCGACGCCGCCACCTTCTCGTTGGCGACAGGCGTCGACGTCGCCGGCGAAACCCTGGCCATCCGGTTCAGCACGCACTCGGCGCCGGCCGATGCCGCCGGCACCCCGTCCGAATGGCTGCCCGGTCTGACCGGCTCGATCGTGGAGCACTACGTGCGCTTCGAGGCCAACCACTACGCGAACCACGGACCGGTCATCGTTGCCGTCGCCCGCGACAAAGGAACCATCAATGTCTGACGATTACTACCCCGACGAATTCCGTGACGCCGGCGACGCCGTGCTCGCCGCACTGCTCGAAAGGGTGGGCGAGGGATCTCCCCAGCCGCGGCTGCAGGCGACCCGCCGGGCGGTCGAACTGCTCGGCGACCCGCAGAACTCGTACCCGATCATCCACGTGACCGGCACGAACGGTAAGACCAGCACCGGCCGCATCATCGAGAGCATCCTGCGCGCCTACGGCCTGCGTACCGGCCTGCTGGTGAGCCCGCACCTCGTGCGACTCAACGAACGCATCGTGATCGACGGGCAGTCCATCACCGACGAGGCCCTGGCCGCGAACTGGGCGGACATCCAGCCCTACCTGCTCATGGTCGACGCCGAACTCGCCACCGCCGGTGACGAACCCCTCACCTTCTTCGAGGCCCTCACCGTTTTGGCCTTCGCCTGCTTCGCGGATGCGCCGGTCGACGTGGTCGTGCTCGAGGTCGGCATGGGCGGCGAATGGGACTCCACCAACGTCGCCGACGGCCAGGTGGCCGTGTTCACCCCGATTGCCCTGGACCACACCAAGCGGCTCGGCAGCACCATCGCCGAGATCGCGCGCACCAAGTCCGGCATCATCAAGCCCGCGGCGGCCGTCGTGACCGCAGCGCAGCCGCCGGAGGCCATGACCGAGCTGACCCGGGCCGCCGAGCTCACCGAGTCGACCCTGGTGGGCGAGGGCAGCGAATTCGCCCTCCTCGCCAGCCACGTGGCCGTCGGCGGCCAGCTCATCTCCGTGCGCGGCATCGCCGGCACCTACTCCGAACTGTTCCTGCCGCTCTACGGCACCCACCAGGCCCAGAACGCCGCCGTGGCCATCGCCGCCGTCGAGTCGTTCCTGGGCGCGGGCAGCCAGGCCCTGGTCGAAGACATCCTGGTGGAAGGGCTCGCCACCGCGACCTCGCCCGGACGGCTGCAGTTGGTCGGCATCGAGCCGACAGTGCTCGTCGACGCCGCGCACAACCCGCACGGGGCCCTGGCCCTGTCCGCGGCGCTGGAGAGCTATTTCGACTTCGACGAGATCGTCGTGGTCGTCGGCATCCTCGCCGACAAGGACGCCGCGGGCATCATCGAGGCCCTGCGTCCCGCCGTGGCCCGCTTCCACGTGACCCAGTCACACTCCGAGCGGGCGATCCCGGTCGACGACCTCGCCGACCTCGTCGCTGAACACGTCGGCGACGCGGACACGTTCAGGTTCGGCGACCTCGCCCAGGCCCTCGACGCAGCTCGCGGCTGGGCCCAGGACGCCCCCAAGCGCGCCGTGCTCGTCGCCGGGTCGATCACCCTCGTCGGTGACGCCGTCGCGTTGGCCGACGCGGGGGACTGGATGACCGTATGAGAAGCGGATCGGTTCGCCGCTCACTCGCCTCGATCGTGCTCGGCTTCGAGCTGATCGTGGTGTTCCTGGCCACCCTCGTGATCTTCGGGCTGAGCGATCTGCCAGCCTGGGTCACCCTGGGCGGTGGAGCGTTGCTCTGCCTGATCATGGTCGCCACCCTCGGGTTGCTACGGTACAACTGGGCCTACCTGATCGGCTGGGCCGTCCAGGTCGTCGTCGTCGCCACCGGATTCCTCAACCCGGCGATGTTCTTCGTCGGGGCGCTCTTCGCCGGCATGTGGGTCTACTGCATGATCACCGGCACACGGATCGACAGACAGAACGTCGAAAGACACAACAAGGAGAACTCATGACGAACGTTCAGGAAACACTCGTATTGGTCAAGCCCGACGGCGTGGCCCGCAACCTCTCCGGCGAGATCCTCCGCCGGATCGAGGCGAAGGGGTACTCCCTCGTCGATATCAAGCTCGTGCAGGCCGAGCGCTCGCTCCTCGCCGAGCACTACGCCGAGCACGCCGGCAAGCCGTTCTTCGAACCCCTCGTCGAATTCATGGAAAGCGGCTCGATCCTGGCCCTGCGTGTTGCCGGCGACCGCGTCATCGAGGGCTTCCGCGCCCTGGCCGGCACCACCGACCCCACCACGGCCGCACCGGGAACCATCCGTGGCGACCTCGGCCGGGACTGGGGCCTGAAGGTTCAGCAGAACCTCGTGCACGGTTCGGACTCGCCCGAGTCCGCGGCCCGCGAGCTGGCTCTCTGGTTCGCCTGAACACCTCCCGAACCGCGAGAAAGGCCCCGAAAACGTCGCTTGGGTTCTAGCGGTCGTTGCAACACCCCGTACTTCTGGGAGTTGCAACGACCGTGTCTTCGTTAACGAGTGGAAACCCGTCTTCGGGTGAGA
>NZ_JAXCHV010000012.1:0-103542 GCF_035984795.1 Cryobacterium sp. MP_3.1
CGGGGACCTCCCCGTCAATTCCTTCATCCACCCTGCTGGACGCCCCATCGGACACCTCCATGATCGGGGCGTTGCTTCGACTGGTTGAATTCGCCCAGTACGCGTCGGAACAGATCACCCTCTTCGCCGCCCAGAACGGCATCACCCGGTCGATGGGATACACCGGGATCTGCTGGGACAACGCCATGGCCGAGAGCTTCTTCGCGACCTTGAAAACCGAGTTCTACTACCGCCGGGTTTGGCCCACCCGAGCCCGCGCGATCCAAGGCGTCGCGGACTGGATCGAGGACCGCTACAACCGCCGCCGCCGGCACTCCTCGATCGGGCACGTCACCCCAGTGGACTTCGAGATGCAATACTCGTCACAGGCCGCAGAGATCCAACTCGCCGCTTAACCCGTGTCCACTCTCCGGGGTCAAGGCCACATTGGGGCTGTCTGCGTAAGAATTTCGAGCGCTTGGTGCAACCGAACGAATATCTGGGCTCCATCTTCCGCCGCTACCAATAAGCTGGCAACGATCTGGCTAAACGCTGGGTACCGTCGTGCGCCCATGATTTGCCGGGCACGAATCAAAGCATCAGGGGACTTTCATGACACAATCGCTCGCGCCCGCCGTTGTTCCGATGAATGATCTGTCACGCGGCATCGACCGTGACAGGGAAGACTTCGCTCGCGTATTCGACGAGGTACTGGCATCCGGATACGTGATCATGGGCCCCAAGCACGCCGCGTTCGAGCAAGAGCTGGCGAAGTACCTCGGGGTTCTGAGTGCTTCCGGCGTTGCGTCTGGCACGGATGCCTTGGAGATCGCAATCAAGGCGGCTATGCCCGCGGGGCGGAGCATCGTGATGACGGCCGCGAATGCGGGCGGATACACCACGACCGCTGCTCGCCGAGCGGGCTACAACGTGCGATACGCGGATGTCGACGCGAACTCGATGTGCCTGAGCGTGGAGACCGTCGAACAGCACCTGTCGTCCGAGATCGGCGTGGTCGTGGTGACCCATCTCTACGGTAATCTCACCGACATCAACGAACTCGTTGCCGTGTGCCATTCCCACGGAGTGAAGGTCGTCGAAGACTGCGCGCAAGCGATTGGAGCGCGTTTGAGCGGGGTCGCCGCTGGATCTATCGGTGATATCGCGGCTACCAGCTTCTATCCGACGAAGAATCTAGGTGCCCTTGGCGATGGAGGAGCAATTTTCACGAATAGTGAAGAGCTCGCCGTGCGCGTCCGAGAGCTCCGCCAGTACGGATGGTCGTCGAAGTACCGCGTCACGCGCGCGGGTGGAACCAACTCCCGGCTCGATGAGCTACAAGCCGGCTTCCTTGGTGTACGCCTGCCGCTTCTCGACGGGTTGAACGAGCGCCGACGGTCTATCGTGGCGTCCTACGTCGCCGCCGCCATGGACGGACCGCTGCAGGTGCTGCCCGCCGCCAGTGCCCACCACGTGGCCCACCTGGCTGTCGCGCTCACAGATCGCCGCGACGAGATACGGGCCGCACTCAGCCTCGGTGGCGTACAGACCGATGTGCACTTCCCTGTTCCGGACCACCTGCAGCCTGGTTTCGCTGCTGCCGCGCAGTCCCTTCCCATCACCGAACGCCTCGCGCAGGAAGTACTGTCCCTACCGTGCTTCCCGGAGATGACCGATGATGAGATCGACGCAGTGTGTACTGCGATCTCGGCGTTGCGGTGACCCAGCCGGTGAAGTACTCAATCGTCATTCCGGTTTACGGCAACGCCGGGAGCATCCCCGCACTGCTGGAACGGCTCGAGAGCATCTCTGGCGTTCTCGACAACGAGGTCGAAGCAGTGTTCGTGGTCGACGGATCACCCGATGATTCGTTCGAAATTCTCGGCCGGCTCCTGCCCCGATACTCTGTTCCTTCCCAGCTCATCCACCACTCGCGGAACTTCGGCTCTTTCGCCGCCATCCGAACCGGCATGGCAGAGGCCAGAGGCGATTTCATCGCAGTGATGGCGGCGGATCTGCAAGAGCCCCCGGAACTGGTCATCGACTTCTTCCGCATTCTCGCCAACGATGAGGCAGACGTGGCCGTCGGCCGCAGAGAAGGCCGGAACGATCCTGCGATCAGCAGCTGGTCTTCATCGACCTTCTGGCGGCTGTATCGTCGCTGGGTGTTCCCGAGCATGCCAGCCGGCGGCGTTGATATCTTTGCCTGCAGTCGTCCGGTTATGGAGGAAATCCTCGCTTTAGACGAGTCCCATTCCAGTTTGGTCGGGCTGTTGTATTGGGTTGGGTTCCGTCGAGCAGAAGTTCCTTACGAACGCCAGGAGCGGGAGCATGGCAAGAGCGGGTGGTCGATCTCAAAGAAGATCAGATACCTGCTCGACAGCGTGTTCTCCTTCACGGACCTTCCATTGACTTTGCTCATCGCGGTCGGGGCATTCGGAGGATTTCTGACGCTGGTGATCGGGCTTGTCGTACTGATCGCGTATCTCGCTGGAGCCATTGCCGAGCCCGGCTATACGCCGCTGATGTTCGTCATGCTGTTCTCAACGTTTAGCATTCTCGTCGCCTTGGGAATTGTCGGAACCTATGTCTGGCGGACATTCGAGAACACCAAGCGGCGCCCACATGCCGTGACCTCGAGTCGCTGGAGGTCAGATGTCGATGCAAAGGTCTGAGCCCTGGCACCACAGGCCCTCTTTTCGGTTCCTGCTCGTCGGTGGTACCAACACCCTGGTCACCTCAGCCATCGTGGTTGTCCTCAGCTTTGTCATGCCAGGCATTTGGGCCTTCACAATCGCGTTCTCTCTTGGCCTTGTTTATTCGCTCCTGCTCACCGGGCGCTGGGTTTTCAAGTCCCAACTGACGGCCAGTCGGTCTGCAACCTATGTGGGGGCCTATGCGGGCATCTACCTGTGTGGACTCGCTTTCGTATGGGCTGTGGGCGCGGTCGGCGGTCCGCCCTGGGTGAACGGCGCCAGCGTTCTCCTCACCGCGCCACTGAGTTTTGTGGCCGGCCGCTTCATCTTTCCCCGTACCCAACCAAGTCAGGTAGAAATCGCATGACCACACCATTCGTTCACCCCCAGGGCATTTGCGAGTCTGACAAGGTTGGGGTCGGCACGACGATCTGGGCCTTTGCGCACGTGCTGCCGGGCGCCGTGATTGGCCAAAACGTCAACATCAATGACCACGTCTTTGTTGAAAATGACGTCGTTATCGGTGATCGGGTGACGGTGAAGTCGGGCGTTCAGCTATGGGACGGCATCGAGCTTCACGACGACGTGTTTGTCGGTCCGAATGCGACGTTCACCAACGACCGCTTCCCTCGCAGCAAGCAGTACCCTGACGAGTTCCCGCGCACAGTGGTGGAGCGTGGCGCTTCTATCGGGGGAGGCGCGGTGATTCTCCCCGGAGTGCGCATCGGGCAGAGTGCGATGGTCGGAGCGGGTGCCGTTGTCACCCGGGATGTCCCTCCGTTCGCGATCGTAGTCGGCAACCCCGCCAGAATCACCGGTTACGCTGACGGTGCCGGCCGCCGTATGTCGAACTCCGGCGTTCAAAATGTCGTGCGACCGAGTGCGACGCGAGTGGCACCACTGGTCGCTCTCAAGCAGGCGACCGACATGCGCGGCAGCCTGATGGTCGCTGAGTTCGGCACGGACCTGCCCTTCGTACCTCGCCGATTCTTCAGTGTGTTCGACGTCCCCTCTATCGATGTGCGCGGCGAACACGCCCACAAAGTGTGCGAGCAATTTTTGGTCTGCCTGTCGGGATCGGTACGGGCAATAGTCGATGACGGTGCCAAGCGGGAGGAATTCCTGCTTGACAGCCCGGACCACGGTCTCCACATGCCCGCTATGACCTGGGGAACCCAATACGCCTATTCTCCTGACGCCGTCTTAGCCGTTTTTGCGTCTCACCCGTACGACGGCGATGACTACATTCGCTCATACGCCGAGTTCCAGGTTCTGGTCGCGGCTCAGTAAATGGTCGACGTCGGCACGCGCGACCTGTCGCGCCCTGAAACATTCTCCACGGAGTCCAGAATGCGAAGGGCCGGCCCGATTGCCGCATTTGTGCTGGCGATTACGATGACCTACGGCTTCGAGATCTTCTCGTTTCACTTGACCCTTGACGAGGAGCTATTCGGCGAGGCTGCCCAGGGCTCGTATAGCCTCCTCTGGCTCGCGCAGGGCCGCTGGGCAATGGGCGCATTGACGATGTTGGTGCCGAGTCCGGTTGTGCCCGTCGTGTCGGCGCTGCTGGGCGTGGTGCTGACGTCCGCGGCTGTCTGGATCGTGTGCCGGCGGTGCATGCGGATGGGGCTGTGGCCGACCGCGCTTGCTGCCTCTCTGGCCTGCACGTTGCCGACTCTTCCGTTCATGTTCTCGTTCTCAACGATCGCGTACGGAATAGGGGTCGGAAACTTACTCCTGGTCGCCTACTTCGTCGGCATCACGTCTAAGTCATGGCTCTGGCGATCTGTCGGGGTCTTTGCCTTTGCGTTCGCCATCGGCATCTACGATTCCTTCCTCGCCGCCGGGGCCGCGCTGGCGATTGCCGTCATTTGCCGGCGGCCCACGTGGTTGAAGACCGTGATGGTTCTCGCATCCATCGGGCTGGCACTCTTAGCATCCAAAATCATCGCCTCGATTGCCCAAGCTGTCTTCGGCGTCGGGCAGGACGCCTACGTCGGCAAGTTCATCGACCTCGCCGGGGTCCTGGCAGATCCAACCGGCCGTGTCAAACGAGCGCTCTCCAGCGTGTGGGACGTGGCGTTCCTGTCGCAGGAACGTTTCGGTCTGCACTCGCCGTGGCTGGGTGTGATGCTGGTCGCGATGATTGCCCTCGCGATCCTAGGCGCGCTTCAAAACAAGGACGTGCGAGGTAAGGCCGTGAGTCTGATGGGTCTGGCAGCACTTTTAGCGCTCCCAGTCGCCGTGGAGTTGGTTTCCGTCAGTCCCGTGCTGTTGAGGTCCATGGTGTACCTGCCGATGGTTGTTGCAGTCCTAGCGGGTTGGGCGGCGCAGGGATTAGGTACTCTTCCGTCGAGGTCAGCTGCGATCACGTCCGGACTCCTAGCAGCGGTGACGGTGCTTGCTGTCGTTGGACAGGCGACAATTTCGAACAGGCTATTTGCCGCCTCCGAGATGACCTACGCGCAGGACCAGAACCTGGCCTTCGACATCGGTCAGGAGAAGGAACGCTTGGTCGACACCGTCACAGGCGAGAATGTTGCGCTGTACATTTCCGGAACACATCAGTGGCCGTCATCAGTCTTCGTCCCCGCCAAGGAGAACCTTGGGGTGTCGTTCTTCTCAGGGCAGGTCGGACCGGATGGCATGCAATATCGGACGGCGGCATTTCTTCGTAGCCAAGGTGTGGCGGTGAGGATGCCCGACGGCGCAGAGGCGGAGCGCAGCAAAATCAAAGCAGACTCGATGCCAAGCTATCCGCAGGCCGGCTGGGTCTCCTACGACGAGGGCGTGCTGATTGTGAATTTTGGGCCAAGCGCGCCCTAGCTTCCTAGGACGAGGGGCCGGAAACGGCCCCGCATCGTGTGGGCGAAGCCGAGTGGGTGTGGCCTAGGCTGGGACGGCAGGGGCTCAGATGGGGGAGCGATCAGCTGGTTTCCGGTATCTCGGCTACCACCGAACTATTGCCCGATTCAGGGGAGCCTTCACCGATGACGACCGAGAATTCAACCAAGCGTCGACGCCCGAAAGCGCCAAGGCTCACGCGACGCACGTGGTGGATCGCCGGGATCGCCGCAGTACTGGTCCTGTCACTTGGCGCGGTCGTTGTTGCTCAACCCTGGGCTGGGGTGGAGACCGTGCGGGAGGGTCCTACCGCCACGCCGACGGCTACTCCAGAGGCGGCCCCCGTCATCGAGACGCTGCCCACTTCTGACGACTTTGACTGGTGGACGCCCATCACACCATCGGACAGTGCGGAATTCGTGGGCTCTTCGACAGCCCAAGGCGGACAGTCCGCTTTGGAGATCCGGAGTGCCGGACCACAGTCTGAGACCGACCCACCTCGGCTTCAGCAGGCCATTAGTGTCGAACCCGGCGGTGACTACACGCTGACCTTCTGGGCAAAGGGCACGGACGTCGGCGAGAACGCCATTCAGGTGCGCCTGGGTCCGTTGGCGGGGGAGACGACCTCCGTGTCATTGCCTGCAGGAACATACGACTGGACGCAGATGTCGCTCGACTACGTCTCGCCGGGGGACAGCTCGAAGATGAATGTCATGGTCATGGCCGTTGGTCAGGCAGGTTCCGCCCTGGTCGATTCTTTCGTGGCGACCGGAAACGGTATCGCGGTTGCGCAAATCATGAACTCGGACTTTGAGACCCATTCAGGTCAGGTCGCTCTGACGAACAAGTCCCTCATGCTCACCCAGGGTGAGGCTCGACTGGATGTTGGCTCGCGGCAATTCGCCGGCGGCGACATCACTTGGTCGATCGTCGATGAACTCGGCGCTGCGGTTATCGACGGCACCGAGAAGCTCGAGGACCACTACACATCCATTGACCTGACCGAACTCCCGCTCGGCTACTACCGACTCAATCTCAATGCGGCGCTCGAGAGTGGTCCGCAGGACAGGTCCACAACCTTCGGCGTGATCGATCCCTATGACGGTGTCGCTTCGACATCGGCATTTGGCACCCACCTCCACTTCCACGGCGGTGAGGCGCGCATCGACAATCTCATCGGCACACTGGCCGATATCGGAGTCGGGCACGTGCGTGCGGACGTCGGCTGGTGGGCGACCGAAGGTGAACCAGGCGTGTACAACTACGAGGCCGTCACGGTGAATGCGATGGAGGAGTACGCCAAGGTTGGCATTGATGCACTTCAGCTGCCTGTGTACTCGAACCCGTTCTATGACGACGGGCGCACGCCGAGCACGCCGGAGGGTCTCCAGGCGTATGCAAACTTCGCTGGTGACCTTCTGAACCGGTTTCCCAACGTGGGCAAGGACGTCGAGGTCTATAACGAGTTTGACCACACTTTCAACAGTGGAGTCTGCGGCCCGACACCCGAGTGCTACATGGACATGCTGTCGGTCACGTCCGACTACGTGAAGTCCGTGGATCCCGCGACCACCGTGGTGGGCCCGGGGAACGCCGGAATGGGCTTCAAGCTCGAATGGCTGCAGAAATTCTTCGATCTGGGTGGCTTGAATTACGTCGACGCGGTGAGCGCACACCCGTATGTCCAGCCTGGGGCTCCGGAGAAGCTCGCCGCGGATCTGGACACCATCCAGCAGATGATCCTGACCGCAAACAACGGTGAGTCCAAGCCGATCTGGCTGACAGAAATGGGCTGGGCCACCAAAGAAGGCTGGGTGAGCGACCAAAGCCAGGCGGACTACCTTGTTCGAGTTATGGCCCTGTCGTTCGGTCACGGTGTGGAACGCTTCTATTCCTACGAAGCCGCCGATTCGAGCCTGATGGCAGGCGACATCGAGTCGAACTTCGGACTGTTCGAGGCGTCCACATCGTTCGTGCCGAGTGCCTTCGTACCCAAGTTGGCTGCGGTAGGGCAGGCGCAGATCGCCCAGCAGCTGCAAGGCAAGACGTTCACCGTTCAAGAAGACGCCGGAGAGAACGTCAGTTCATACGTATTCGGAGAAAAGAAGGATGCCATCCGTGTGATCTGGACGGCGGCTGAAGGCTCGACCGTCACACTGGCAAGTAAGAAGCCGGTCACAGTGACTTCGTTGGACGGCGGAAGCACAGTTATGGACCCGGTCAAGGGCGTGGTGACCCTCCAACTCACCGGGACTCCTGTCTACCTGGCGGGGTCCGTCGGCCTGGCAGCCGCGGTGGGCTAGTACGGCGGGTCCGTGCACACCGCTACGATACAAATTGGGGAGTCTCCAATTTTGTGGGGCAGATACGGTGCGCGCGCACGACCCTTGCTGCGGTCCTCGACTGCGGCCGCCCGTAGTTTCCCGACACTTGGAGTTCGAATTCCGTGAATACCCGCTGGACCCTGATCACCGTCACCTGGAACAGCGCGGAGACTCTGCGTACATTCTGGGGCAGTCGACCCCCGGAAAACGTGCAGTGGATTGTCGTCGATAACGCGTCCACGGACACAAGCGTTGGAACGGCGGAGTCACTGGGTGCATCCACTGTCATCGCACTGGAGAAGAACATCGGATTTGGCGCGGCCAATAATCGCGCCCTTGCGTTGGCCACGGGGGAGTACATCGCGTTCGTGAATCCCGACGTCTCGGTTGAGTACGCCGACCTTGACGGGCTCGCTCGAATGATCGACGTTCGCGGTGGCTTAGTCGCTCCCCAACTGGTCAACCCGGATGGAAGTCTTCAGGCCAACGGGCGGGGAATGCCCACTCTCTCGAACAAGATCAGGAATCGCACTCGCACCACCCCTGGCGTCGAGGATTCGTACAATATCTACGCCGCATCCGGCGAAGCCCGTTACGTCGTTTGGGTGATGGGGGCCGTTGTCGCCGGCAGCGCACAGACGATCCAAGCGCTCAAGGGCTGGAATGAAAAGTTCTTCCTGTACTACGAGGACAGCGAGATCGGTGTCCGCGCTTGGCACGAGGGGTACACAGTCGTTCTCGATGGTGCCTTCCGTTGGGTACACGGGTGGGCGCGGGAGACGAAGACCTTCCGGTTGAGGCCGTGGATGCGTGAGATAGCGTCAATGACTCGTTTTTACAGTCTTTTTCCGGAGTTTCTCTGGCGCAAGGGCAAGATCGCGTCTCGACACGGCAGCGCTCATCAAAAAATGGGTCGGGTTCTGGCGGAGGTCTCGTGACGCCTGTACGGTTCGTGCCCACTCCAACGAGCCTCATCTTCACGGTGCTCAACGAGGAGCTCGCGATGGCCGCGTTCCTGCAAAGCATCCACGAGCTGTCCGAGAAACCACAGGAGATCGTGATCGTGGACGGCGGCTCAACGGACGCCACGGTGGCGATCATCCACAATTGGATCCCACCGGAGGGCGTGGAGGTCCGAGTCGTGGTGACACCGGGAGCAAATATCTCCGCCGGGCGGAACCAGGCGATCGGGATGGCCTCCAATCCCATCATCGCGGTGTCCGATGCAGGCGCCACCCTGGATAACCGCTGGTTGGAGCGACTTGTTCGACCGCTCGGAGTCAACGCTGACGTCGCGAGCGGATTCTTCGTCTCATCTGGGACGACCTTCTGGGAGCGCGCCATCGGAGCCGTGATCACGCCCTCGCTGTCTGAAGTGGACGGCGAGTCCTTTCTGCCGTCGAGCCGCTCAATTGCCTTTCGCAAGTCGGTGTGGGAAGCAGCCGGGGGGTACCCGGAATGGCTGGACTACTGCGAAGACCTTCTGTTTGATCTTCAGCTCAAGGAAGACGGCGCTGTTTTCGTTTTTGTGCCCGACGCCATCGCATCGTGGAACGCCAGACCTAGCCTGAAAGCCTTCGCCAAGCAGTACTACCGGTATGCGCGCGGAGACGGGAAATCCGGTCTCTGGCGACGACGGCATCTGGCCCGTTACAGCGCGTATGCCCTGGGCCTGGCTCTGGTGGCTGCAGCCTGGCTGAGTCCGTGGTTCCTTGTGATCCTGCTCGCCGGAGCCACGGTCTACCTCGCGAAATTCCTGCGCCGTGTGGTGAAGGCCAGAGGGTCACTGGGTGCCGAGACCGCCGGAGTCTTCTTGTTGGCGCCGCTCATTGTTGTGACGGGGGACATCGCCAAGATGGCTGGATACCCGGCCGGACTCTCGTGGCGTTCGCGTAACCAGCACTTGTGGCAGGTGGCCGTATGAGCGTCAGCGACGGATTGCAGCTTTCCTGCATCGTCGTGCATTTTGAAAGCCCTGCGACGTTGCCGGCAACTCTGGCGGCGCTAGAAGCGGCGCAGGTGCTGAGCGCGAAGACCGTGGTGGTGGACAACAGCATGTCCGACGAGGCGAGCGAGTCTGCCCGAGCAATTGCGGAGAGCGCTGGGTGCCTCTTTCTTCGTGTCGACAATCGGGGATACGCTGCGGCAGCAAACTCCGGCTTGCAATTCCTGACGTCGCGGGGCCTTCGCACAGAACGGGTCTTATTGTCGACTCACGAGTCGCTCCCCGAGCCGGATGCTGTGAAGAAACTCCTGGCGGCCTTCCAGAGCGATCAGGCCATCGCGGTCGCGGGTCCGCTGCTCTTCAACAGCGGGACCGTCGGGTCAGAAATCTGGTCCGCCGGCGGGCGTCTGTCGCGAGTGTTGAAAAGGCCTCGCCACCACACCGACAAGCTCGACCTTCAGGGCGCCCCGGTGGACCGGGCTTGGCTGGACGGCGCATTCACACTGTACGAAACCGCTGTCCTCGAAGAGGTGAAGCTCGACGAATCGTATTTCCTCTATTTCGAAGAGACGGATCTGCACGTACGCCTCGCCCGGCTGGGCCGCCGGGTTGTTGTCGTTCCTGGAGCGCATGCTTCGCAGAGCTCGAACGGCATCCCACCGCGGCTGCTGGGACGGAACCTGTTCCTCTTTCAGGCGAAACTGTTCTCGCCCTGGCGGGGCAGGCTCGCAGTCGGCTTCGAAGCAGGCCGGTCCCTCGCGAGAAAGCTGCTCACCAGGCGCGGCCAATGGAGAGATTCAGCAAGCATCATCAGCGGCTGGCTGGAAGGCGAAAAGAGCGTTCGCGCCGGCGCCCGAAGTGATGAGTCAGCAATAGCAAGGAGCGCCCATTGAACGGGGTCTCGACCGCAACCAAAGCACCGCCGAAGAGCAGGGCTCGCACGTCTATCGGGGGGGTCTTGCTGGCGTCGTACGTCGTCGTCATCCTCCTCGCCACCCTGTGGCCGACCCCGCTGGACCAGGGATACAGTGCGGCGATTCAGAAGGTGCTCGATGTCGTGCATCGCAACGGCGTGCCGGAGTGGTTCGGCTACAACAAGCTCGAGTTCACGGCGAATGTGGCGATGTTTGTGCCGCTCGGATTTCTGGCCGCCCTTCTGTTGCCCACCAGGGTCTGGTGGCTGGCACTGCTGATCTGTCCTGCGTTGTCCATCGCTATCGAGTGGACCCAGGCGACCTTTCTGGCGGCCCGATTCGCCACTGCGACCGATGTCATGTCGAACAGCATTGGTGCCGTGATTGGGATACTTGCCGCCGTAATCCTGCGATCGATCGTTTATGAGCGCGATCAGAAGATCATTGCGCGCGCGTTGTGGCAAAACGGTATCCGCACCTGAGTCGCCGAGGCCGACCGTAAACGGGTGGTCTAAGATCCTTGTCGTCTCGTTGTACACGAACTAAATACCAATACTGACCAGGGGTGAGCACAGTTTCGGACTTTGCAGATGAGACGACGACAATATGACAAGCATGACAGCGCGGCCGCCGAGGTCCAGCGAGTCCGTGGTTAGACGTCAGCGCACGCGAACCTGCCTTCGGATCGCGAGTGCTTTACTTCTATCGTTCGGGCTCTTCTTCCCCTATTTCCTCGAGCAGCTCGGTAGCTTGCGTCTCTTCACCGTGGGGATCGGCTTCGCGGCACTCGCGCTCGAGATATTCCTCATGGAGCTTCTCCTGAGACTCCGGATTATTGCGATTGCTGTCGTCGGCGGGTATCTGGCCGTGGCTGTGGGGGCAATTGAACTCGTGGCACGCCGCATAGACGATCGACTGTTCGCGGTAAACGCTGAGCACCTGTTCGTAATGCTGCCACTCTTCGCTCTCCTTGCGTGGCTCATCTATCGATCAGGCCAGGGTCGAATCTACGTCGTCGTTCTTCTCTGCGTCGCGACTTCGGTATCGGTCCTGGCGATCGCTGAGTCTCTGTTGGGCCAATCGCTCTTGGGCCGTGAGTACAAGTTCGCTACCAGCCAACGAGAGGGGCTCACACGAGCACTCGTTGGCTCCGAGAACGTACTGGTACTGGGCGCAATCCTGGCGACCATGGTTCCGCTGTCGCTCAAATTCCGACGGCTCCGAGTCAAGCTGCTCGTGAGTGCGATCCTGGTGGCCGGGGTATGGGCAACGGGTAGTCGAGCCCCGGCGGTTATCTGCACCGCGATTGCGGCTGTCCAGCTGTTCCCGGTGCTCCGTGCGCTTCTCGTGCGATTCTTGTGGGTTGTCCATGCAGCAGCAGCAGCTGCCCTAGCAGGCCTGGGCTATATGGCCCTCTTCGTGTGGGCCCCATTTATCGCCGGAGCGACGGGACTGGAGTACAGCTCCAATTATCGCTGTGCGATCTATTCATTGGCGCCGCAGTTCCTGGCAGACCGCCCACTCGGATACTTCCTCCAATCGGCACCGGCAGGGCGATGGCTCGTCGATTCTGAACTACACGGTGGCGTCGACATCGCCAGATCGGTCGACTCTGAAATCGTCTGGGCCATCTTCGGATTGGGCTGGATTGGGCTCGCGATGTTCGTTGCCGCGGTCTTCGTCTCGATCGCTGCGATCAAGTACGACGTTGCGATCGGCCTGTCAGCGCTGACCCTGACATCGTTGGGCTTCATCCTTGCGCTGCATGGGTGGGACGCGATGAGTGCACTGTGGTATGCCCTTCTCGGCATCTGCGTGGGTATTGCGGTTCTGCCGTGGGTTCGACGCCGGATGGGACCAAGACGCCCACTTCGTGCTGATAAGAATCCGTTGTCTGTCGATAGCCGCTAGGACCTGCCCGCCCTCTGGCGCAGCGACGAGGGTTGTCTACCGTCGGTGCTCTCGCAGGGCAGCGCGTTCCGTCAGCTTAGGGACGACGCCGAGACCTGTGGGCGAGACTGGCCAGCCGGATTTTGACCTTCGAACGCAGCGCGTCGGGAACCATGAATTTCAGGGCGTCACGGCGATGCCCGGTGGGCACGGATATGAGCAGTCGCGCGCGGTCCAAACCGGGCATGTATGGCGCGTCACGTAGCCGGGAGGCCCACAGCGGTTCGGCCAACCCTGAGGCAGACTGGAAGTCGACGAGCGCCTCTTCCAGCTCACTGAGCCCAGTGGCGGGCGGGCCGCTTCGCGCGGGCGTCGCGGCTGCCTCGTCGGGCGAGGTGGCCGACGTTTCAAGGAGCCTGTCAAGGTACCTGTTCCATCCTGGTGACAGGTGATCCTCGACAACTGCCCTCTGAATGACTTGACCCTGCTGTCGACGTTCGTGCGGCTGGGTTGTCAACGCTGCGAGTGCCTGGATGTACTGGGCCCGGTCTGTGTAGTGCACGCCATGGTCCGTGAGGGACAGGTCATTCGAGGTGAGGACTGAGTCCGCAACAGTCTCGCTGAGCGCCAAGACTGGCACGCCTCGCGCTGCGGCATCCAGGAGCGAAGTGAGCGACGCGAATGGGATCGAGTCGACATAGAGGTCAGCCGCACCGTAGTAGTCGTCCAGGCCTTGGACCATCCCGACGGCCCTGAACCGCCCGTTGGTCTCCTCACTGACGGCCTGCCATCGCCCTTCTGGTTCCGGGCCAATGACCAGAAGAATCGCCTCGGGATGCACCAGCACGAATTCTCGGTGGATGTCAATGAAATGGTCCCCGGGCAAGGCTCCGTATTTATAGCCTGATGCGATGGAAATGATCACGACGGCATCCTGCGCAATGCCGAGTCGATCACGCGCAAGTCGTCTGTCGGTCTGCGGCGGAGCAGTGAGAGGAATCGGCAGAATGGTCGAAATGGACCCGGGCAGATTTCGTTCCGCGATCGTCAACTGTTGACCGGCGGGCCTGATGTCAGCCACCGCATCCGCTATCGAACCGCCAGCCCAGAAGACGTGATCCGCGTGATTGAGGAAGACGATCCTGGCAGGGACGTTGGCGAGGGCGATTGACGGGACCACGTCGTAGGGGTGCACATGAAGCACCATCGTGTGGACGCCGCTCTCGGCGATTCGCCTCAGCTCAGCCGCGCGAACAAGGAGACTGCTCGACGTCACTCCAAGCGAGACGATCTGGCCCCCCGAGGCCGCAACCGCATCCGCCAGCTGGTGCGGCACTGGGATACCTTGCTGTCCCGTGAGAACGACGGAATTGATGTGGCTGGCGTCGTTTTCGATCCACCGCCAAACCAACCTTGTGTGGCCACCCGCTGCATAAGCTTGAGAGAGCACGTGTACGACGTGGCCTGAGAGATCAACTCGCATCCCCTGCGCTGGAGGGAGGCGCTCGCCTATTCGTGCTGCCAAGTCCTCCAATTTCACACTCCGGAACATCCCTGGGTGGTTGTACCAGGCAAACCTCGCGGCCGACTGCAGCGAGACGGCAGCACTGCGAAAGCGGTTCTTGTGGATGGCGTGAGCTGCCTGAGCAACGAGTCCGTCGAATGCAATGCGGTTCTCAGCGGCATGGGCGCGAGGATGATCGGCAACAGGCTTAGACAAGGACGTTCCCTTCGTTCTCGGCCTGTCGCTCTGTGGCCCGCATACGAAACAGGCCCGTAAGGGCGGTGGCGGAAACGACTACGGCGACGACGATGCCAACGATGAGGCCCGCGGGCGTATCCGCCTCCATGCCCCACAGTGCAAGGGCGCCACCGGCGAGCAGCGCGAGAATCAGAAGCCATGTGGCACGACGAAGCGCGAATCCCGTCTCGCGATACGCGAGAACCAGGACTACGAGGACATAGAGTGCGTATGCGCCCACGTATGCAACGCCGAGCCCCGCGAGTCCTCCCTGCGAAGCGATGGGAATTCCGAGGGCAAGATAACCGACGTTGAAGCTCAACTCACCGATGAAGAATGCCCCGCGAGCCTTGCGAGCCAGAAGCAGAAATGCCACTGCCCAACCGACAACCTTGAAGATATCGCCGAAGAGCTGCAGGCGAAGAATCCCTGTCGCGGCTTGAAAATCCTCCGCGTAAAGAATGTGAAGAACGACCGGCGAGAACACAATCATCCAGAGCAGGACCGGGCCGCCCAAGAGCAAGGCGATGCGGACTTGATAATCGACGCTTGCGTTCAGGCTGCGGAGATCCTGGATCTGTGCGCTGATGCGCGGATAGTACTCAACCGCGAGAGCTGAGAGCACGAAGCCTAGATACATGCTGGTGATCGTCCAGGCGGCCTGGAAATGCCCCGCCGCAGTGATGCCTCGGCCCTGCTCAAGCCACACCCGAATAGCCAGCTGTGTGCCACTCGTGAGGAGCAGACCAAACATCACTACCCCGCCGAGTGTGACCAAGCCCCTCAGCTCTGGCCACCACTGACTGCGCGTGGGGAGAGAAGCCGCCTTGGGCTCCCGGAAGACGAACCAGGAGCTGCACGCCAACGTGGCGAGGGGCGCAGCCGCAAGGGCGGCGATGACTCCCGCCTGCCCGGAAATCTGAAGTGCGCCGATGGTCGCCACGGTTCCCACGAGGGCGCCAAATGTATTGCAGATGGCCAGCGATTTGACGCGGCCCATCCCATTCAGAAGCGCGATCTGGGCGCCCGAGATCACCATGGCGGTGAGGGCTACCCCGAGGGCCACCATGGTCGCCGGGTCAGCGTCGCCGGGGAGGAGGAGGCCGCCGAGCGTGAGCCCGAGCAGAACGACGATCAACCCGCCGAGTCCACCGAACCAGCTCGACGCGATGAGGAGCGCGGACTTCACTCGTTGGAACTTGGCCGGATCGGCTGCGGCTGCAGCAGTGGCCTGGATTCCGCTGGTGTTCATTCCCAGGCTGAACAGGACAACGCCGAAGTTCGCTGCTGAGGTGAGAATCCCGAGCAAGCCGACGCCAGGTGCGCCGACTTCGAGTGCGATGAATTTGTAGCGTACGGCCCCAAGCGCAACCACCATGATGGAACTGAGTCCCACGGTCGCAGTTGCCCAGAGAATTCGTTTCATTTTTCAGTCCTAAAGCCCAGGCGCGCCGCGAGCCAGCGAAGACCTTGATTAAAATATGCGGTGATCAGCACGTCTGGCCTTGCCGCATAGACGCATACGAGTCTATCTGTATGTCAGAACGACTCTGGAAAGGCATCCTGGCCAATGGGGCTCGACCACCACACAACAGAGTGCTCGCGAGGGAATTGCGAGCGCGTGCCACGATCACGGCGTCCGAGGCAATCCTGCGTCAGCTAAGGCTGAGGATATTTGTGCGGCAAGGAAAGGCGCGAGCGTTCGGGAGAAGTCCAACGTCATGTGGTGGCTGTCGAAGTACGTTATGAGCCCGCCGATGACGGCGTGGCAACGCCCGTCAGCTGAGCAGAAGTTCGAAGAAATATCGATGTATGGAATTCCTCGCGCCTCGGCAATCGCCGCATCCGTTTCAGCGAGGGCGACGGGAATCCACGAGCACGGGTCGTAGCTCACTTTGCTCGCCTCCACGCATTCCGCAGCGGTCGTGGCCCCCGGCAGGGCGGGCGAATCACCCAACATAACGACTGCCTTGCCCGCATCCACCAATCTTTGTATTTGCGCGGTTGCCTCAGGATTCGCGGACACGCCAGATGCCGAAATGATGACAGCGTCGATGTCAGCGCGCTGAGCAAGACTGTCGATCACGGCGTGCCCCCACTTATAGCACTCCGCCTGATCCTCGGCGATAGAGCTGTCGGCGCTTCGCTGTTCGATCTCTTCCGCAGACTCCAGACCTGAGCACCGGGCGCGCACATGCGGTATCAGACGCCAGTTCTGCGCTTTAGACGCAAGGGCGAGCGGCTCGACCATGTGCTCGCCATGAGAGTTTCCGATCACGGCGATCGTCAGATCGGGATTGTCGACGGCTCCGAGTTCACAGGTAGCGAGGACCGAGCCTGCTTCGGGCTGGCACCCGCCTCCAGCCAGCGCGCTGCCTTCGTTCCAGTAAAGGTCGCTCGACGCGTAGCCGGGGTCTACCGATTCGGTGATTGCGAATGGGGCGTCACAGCCGTTCTTCGTGTTTATGGCGCCGGCCCCGAGGCAGACTCCGACTTTGTCGAGGGTCTCGGCGCGAGATTGATAGGTCGCAGCGAGGTGGATGCTCGAGAGGACTGTGACTGTGGTCAGAACCAATATCCCTGCAGCCATGAATGCGTAAGAGGGTGTCTGTCGCGCGGCAAGCTTTTTTGCCTTTCGGACGGGATCCTCAATCACAAGTTTGGTAGCGACTGCGAGGACCAGTGTGACGGCCAGGATGCCTAGCTTGCCCGCGAGGGTGAGGTCGTGACCCAGAACGAACGGAAACAGCACGATGAGCGGCCAATGCCAGAGGTAGATCGCGTAAGAGGTGTCGCCGACGAGCTGTACGGGCGAGGCCTTCACTAACCAGCCTGGTGTCCATCGCGTCTCCCGCTGGCCGGCATGGAGGAGCAGCATTGACCCAACGACCGGGATTAGTGCGATGTAGCCGGGGAACTGCGATTCAGCGCTGAACCGGAGCGCAGCGTAGAGGATGAGGCCCAGGCCGCCCCAACCTGCAATCTGACGCAAGGCACTGTCGAGACGTGGTCTGGTCCCGCTCACTGCCCACGTTGGGAAGAATGCCAGCAACCCACCGCCGGCGAACTCCCAAGCACGAGTGAAAGTGCTGAAGTACGCGGAGGGCTGGCTGCGTGCTGTTTCAAATATGGAGTACGCCAGGGACAATGCAAAGACGATGGTCAGGGCGATGCCAACAGCTTTCCGATTGACTTCGTCGGTGCGTCGGATCTTTGACGCTACCCAAACAGCGATCAGGATGATGATCGGCCATGCAAGGTAGAACTGTTCCTCGACGGACAGCGACCAGAAGTGTTGCGCCAACGTGGGCTTGTTATCGGCGCCCAGGTAGTCCACGGAGCTGCCCGCCAACACCCAGTTCTGGACGTACAACGCACTGGCGCCGAGCTCATTCAGGGTCTGTTGGAGCAGAGATTTAGGCACGAACACCAACGCCGCCAGCAGGGACGCGCCCAACACTGTGAACGCGGCAGGAAGGAGTCGCCGGATGCGTCGCGCCCAGAACTTAGCCAATCCGACGGTGCCGGTGCGCTGCACTTCGCTGAGCAAATGGCTTGTGATCAGGAAGCCCGAGATCACAAAGAAGACGTCAACCCCGACGTATCCGCCCGGAAGATACCTGGGCCACACATGGAATACAACAACGAGAGCAACTGCGATGGCGCGAAGCCCCTGAATGTCTAACCGTTTCCCCTGCACCGCGCGAGCCTATCGTGACGGCAAGGTGAGGAATGAACCGTCTAGCCGCAGGCCGGTTCCACGTCCTGGACCGTGGCATGGATCATCGGGGTGCCCCGGACTTCAAGAGGTCCGTAATCCCCCTCGGCGCCGGTGAACGAGGCGGTGACCGTACTCGACTCGCCAGGGGCGAGATAAGCCGTGAACGAAGCCACGGGCCGTCCAAGGTCATTTCCGGCAGCGTTCACGGTGGTGTCATGGCCCGCAGCGTCAACATGGGCGTCGGTGAGAGTCGCTCCTACCGGCCCATACACGAAGACTTTGGTGCTCGTGAGTTGTGGACCGTAGTTCCCGCTCGAGACGTAGTCAGGGAGCGCGTTCGCCTCATCGGGCGTCAGCTTGGACTGCAAGGTCACCGAGGTACTGAAGCTTGGGGTTGGCCCCGCGACGCAGATGTCGCTCGTCGTGGTCGTTGCGGTGTGAAGAAAGTAGTCCATTTTGGACGCGGAAGTGTCCTGGTAGTAAACGCCGATGGCGGTGCTAGCGGTGTTGTCCTTGGGCAGAACTCCCTGGATCCGAGTTCCGTCCAAGGCCTGCTGTTCCGTTGGGTCAGCACTCCAAGCCATGATGCTGCCCTGGTTCACCCCTTCCGTGACGGCCGAGATCATGGCATTCATGTCGAACTCGCCACTGATTACCTTGTTGAGGATGGCGGACGCGGCGGATTGGAAGAAGGCATCGATCTTTTCCGGCTCCTGGTACGAGTCATAGCGGTAGTAGACGTCGTGCACGAGCAAACTGACAGCGTTATCGCTGGACAAGATGTCGCCGCTGGGCAGGTCGATGGGTCCCGTAGCGGCGAGAATACGCGCGAGAGCGAGAGGGTCAACGGAGATCACGCCGTTGGCCGTCAGTCCCTTGTCACGGATCCAGTACGCACGCATGAGTTCAGCCGCGGTCGGAAAGTCGGGGCGGCTTGTGGAGGTATTCGGGTAGCGAACCAGGTAGTCGGAATAGAGATCGATTGCGCTCTGGTCAACAGCCACGTCAAGTTTCGTTCCCTCAATCAGGTCCTGACTGCCGGCGCCCTGGGCCGCTATGGAAATTGCGCCATTATCAACATTGATGAGGGTGTACGAGGCCGCGCTGCCTCCAAGCGCCGTGCTCTCTGCATTGTTCTGGAAGGCCAATAAGTACGTTCGAGGGCCATCTGCCCCAAGGGCAGGTCCCGCCAGTTGCAACAACGGCGCGGCACTTTTGACGGCAGAGTTGGCCTTGACCAGGAGGTCGTCCACCTTCGTCACTGCAGCTGAGACTGGTCCGACGGTCGCGGATGCGTCCACTGTTGCCATTCGCGCCAACGACGCCTCGAACACAGTTTGAGCGGTTGCTGCGATGTCTTTCACGTCCTCGAGGGGCGTGATGTCGAACCCACCGGTAACGGGGTCTCTGGCCGTGATGTCGTAGCTCGCAATGAGTTCGACCGCGGGCGTGGCGACGTCCTGGACTATCGCGTCGATGCTTTCCGAGACGGCACGCACGGCTCTGAGATTCTCACCGGCGAACGGGATGAACTCGGCGGCGCGCCAGGTCAGGTCCCGGGTCCCAGCGGCAGCGCTTGCGGACTTGTCCTGCAGTTCAGTACTCGTCGCGGTCAGAGTGGTGGAATCCCCGCTCCCGATCTCGGCTTGCAGCTGGTCGACGAGTGCCTGGGACGCTTCCAAGTCTGTCTTGACGACGAGCACGCGCGTGGCAAGCCACGTGACGGATCCCAGCACGAGTATCCCGGCGATAACGAGGCCGATTTTCACTCGCCGTTTCGCGACGGACTTGCGACGACGGTGACGTACGTCCGTGCGCGAAGGGCGGGAAGACGCTCGTTTGGATGCTCGTGAATTCACAGGTCCACCTTATGGGAGTGCGGCTGAGAGGTCTGGGACCGCACCGCAAAGGTGTCGCGAACGGCCCCAGTAAAGGGGACGCACATGCACCCTGGCAAAGCACTGAGTAGTGTCGAGTCTGTGTAACTATGAATTTGGTGTGTCTGGGACAGAGGTTTCCAGATGCATGTATGTCAGGCGACGGGGGAACGAGTGGCAATCGGCGATACACGCACCGCGGGGGTGTTGCGACGTCGTTCTTGGCAACGTGCCTATGCGGTGCGGCTTTTCAGTACCGACATCGTCGTGGTTTTGGCTGCTGTTTTCGGATCCCAGTTCATCTGGTTCGGGCTCGAGACTGTGGAGGTGGCGGCTCCGGAAGTTTTCAGCTTGGGCGCCAGCTACACGGTCGTCTCGCTTGTTCTCGTGGTCGCCTGGATGATCATGCTCGACGTGTTCGCCACTCGGGACCACAAGGTGATCGGCAGCGGAACGCTCGAATACAAGCGGGTCGCCGATGCAACCATCCGACTCTTCGGCCTCTTTGCGATTATCGCGTTCCTCTTCAAGATCGAGGTTGCGCGGGGGTACTTCCTCTTGGCGCTGCCTCTTGGTTTGGCGCTGCTGATCGGCACACGCTGGCGCTGGCGCCAGTGGTTGCGTAGGCGGCAGGCCAGGGGCTTCTATCTCTCCCGGGCATTGCTCATGGGGGAGCGGCGGAAGTCCGCCCATGTGGCGACCACCATCGCCCGCACGCCCGGCTCCGGGCTGCTGCTCGTTGGTGCCCTCACGCGCGAAGGCAGCCTCAGCGAGGGACCGATCAACGGGGTCCCAATCTCGGGGGACTACGCGGATCTACTCAGCGCCGTGGACGAGACCAACGCCGACACCGTGATCCTCACCGGCGCGGACGACATCGACCCCGAGGACATGCGCCGGGTGGGCTGGGAGCTCGAGGCCCGCGGCGTGGAGCTGATCGTGGCGCCGGCGCTCACCGACATCGCTGGGCCCCGCATCCATTCACGGCCCGTGGCCGGTATGCCGCTCATTCACGTGAGCTACCCGCAGTTCGAGGGCGCGAAGCGGGTGACCAAGCGCACCTTCGACATCGTCGGTTCGGCGTTGCTCATTCTGCTCTGCTCGCCCGGGCTCATTTGGGTGGCCATTGCGGTCAAGCGCTCCAGCCCCGGCAACATCGTCTACCGGCAGGAGCGTATCGGCCGGCATGGCGTCACGTTCGGCATGTACAAGTTCCGCTCCATGGTGCAGGATGCCGACGACCAGCTGGAGAGCTTGCTCGACGCGCAGGGCACCTCGGACACCCCGCTGTTCAAGGTGACCAACGACCCGCGCATCACCCCGGTCGGCAAGATCCTGCGCAAGTACTCCATCGACGAGCTGCCGCAGCTGTTCAACGTGTTGTTCGGTGAGATGAGCCTGGTGGGTCCGCGGCCGCAGCGCGCCGCCGAAGTGGCTCTCTACGACGACGCCGCACACCGCCGGTTGATCATGAAGCCGGGCATGAGCGGGCTTTGGCAGGTCAGCGGCCGTTCCAACCTCAGTTGGGAAGACAGCATCCGCCTGGATCTGTATTACGTGGAGAACTGGTCGCTCACGGCCGACGTCCTGATTCTGTGGCGCACGGTGCGTGCCGTGGTGACTCCCGAAGGGGCCGTTTAGTCGGCTGCTGGAGGGGTCGCGACAGGCTCGACCAGCGAAAGAAAACTCGGGGTCTCGACACGCTCCACCATCGGATGAATTCAGGGGTCTCGAGGAGCTCGAGCAGCGGAGGGGCGTGGCTGAACTCCCGCGGAACGACGCGGATCGCGCGACACGCCCAACGCGACACGCCCGGGTTGCACAATGACCTATTCCTGTGGCAGACTCTTCTAGTTCAACACTTTCGGATCGCGCTGCACGCGAGACCGGAATCACTACCAGGCAGTGCATAGCTCGCCCCTTGAGGGTCGGAGTAAGGCCGCGGGTAGCAGAACGAAGCTTAAATCAACTCCTTGGATGCTTGGGTAAAACCATGTCATCCGCCAGGCCCCGGCCTGGGGGAGTTGGCTCGAGAAGGTCGGATTCCCGGCCGGATCGAAATTGACAGATGAACAGTGGTGCGATAGCAGCAGTGCTACTACGGCGTCCAATGCAGCCCTCGGGATGTAAGAAGCCTTGACAAGAAAGAGAGTTCGACATGGCGGGACAGAAAATCCGCATTCGACTTAAGTCGTATGACCACGAGGTCATCGACATCTCGGCGCGCAAGATCGTCGACACCGTCACCCGTGCGGGTGCAACCGTTGTCGGCCCCGTGCCGCTTCCGACCGAGAAGAACGTGGTGTGTGTCATCCGTTCCCCTCACAAGTACAAGGACAGCCGGGAGCACTTTGAAATGCGCACCCACAAGCGTCTGATCGACATCATTGACCCGACGCCGAAGGCCGTCGACTCGCTCATGCGTCTCGACCTCCCGGCAGACGTCAACATCGAGATCAAGCTCTAGGGCCCGCGATGTCGTACGCAGATACCAAGACCACCAAGGGCCTCCTCGGCAAGAAGCTCGGCATGACTCAGGTGTGGGACGAGAACAACAAGCTTGTTCCCGTTACCGTCATCGAGATCTCGCCGAACGTCGTCACCCAGATCCGCACGAAGGACATCGACGGCTACGCCGGCGTCCAGATTGCCTCTGGCGCCATCGACCCCCGCAAGGTGAACAAGCCGTCCGCAGGACACTTCGAGAAGGCCGGCGTCACGCCGCGCCGTCACGTTACCGAGCTCCGCACCGCGGATGCCGCTGACTACACCCTGGGCCAGGAGCTCACCGTTGACGGTGTGTTCGTCGCCGGCACCAAGGTTGACGTCATGGGCACTTCCAAGGGCAAGGGCTTCGCCGGTGTTATGAAGCGTCACAACTTCAAGGGTGTTTCCGCTTCGCACGGTTCGCACCGCAACCACCGCAAGCCCGGTTCCATCGGTGCCTCCTCGACCCCCAGCCGTGTCTTCAAGGGCATGCGCATGGCCGGTCGTATGGGTGGCGAGCGCGTGACCGTGCTGAACCTCAAGGTTCACGCGATCGACGCCGACAAGGGCCTCATTCTGGTCAAGGGTGCCGTTCCCGGCGCCAAGGGCCGCCTCGTATTCGTCCGCACCGCAGTGAAGGGAGCGTAGTCCTATGGCTACCGCACTCGACCTCATCGATGCCAACGGCAAGAAGGCCGGCTCCGTTGAGCTGCCCGCCGAAATCTTCGACGTCCAGACCAACATCCCGCTGATTCACCAGGTTGTTGTCGCGCAGCTCGCTGCCGCACGCCAGGGAACGCACAAGGTAAAGAGCCGCGGAGAAGTTTCCGGTGCCGGCCGCAAGCCGTTCAAGCAGAAGGGAACCGGTCGCGCTCGTCAGGGCTCGATCCGCGCCCCTCAGATGACCGGTGGTGGCATCGTCCACGGACCGACCCCGCGCAGCTACGACCAGCGCACCCCGAAGAAGATGATTGCCGCCGCGCTCAAGGGTTCACTCTCTGATCGCGCCCGTGGTGACCGTCTGCACGTGGTGACCGCGCTGTTCTCGTCCGAGACGCCCAGCACCAAGGGCGCCATCACGCTGCTCACCCAGATCGCCAGCAGCAAGCACGTGCTGGTCGTTCTCGAGCGCACCGACGAGATGACTCTCCGCAGCATCCGCAACCTCCCGACGGTGCACGTGCTGTCGTGGGACCAGCTGAATGCCTACGACGTTCTCGTCTCTGACGACATCGTCTTCACCAAGGGCGCGTTTGACGCGTTCGTGGCGCACAAGACCAAGAAGGAAGAGGTGTCCGCATAATGGCTACCCCGATTCAAAAGGACCCCCGCGACGTCATCATCGCTCCGGTCGTCTCTGAAAAGAGCTACGGCCTGATCGACGAGGGCAAGTACACCTTCATCGTGGACCCGCGTTCGAACAAGACCGAAATCAAGCTGGCGATCGAGAAGATCTTCAAGGTTGAGGTTGCGTCGATCAACACCATGAACCGCATCGGCAAGACTCGCCGTACCAAGTTCGGCATGGGTAAGCGCAAGGACACCAAGCGTGCCATCGTCACGCTCAAGTCCGGTTCCATCGACATCTTCACGGCCGTCGGCTAAGCGGCCAGGACTAGAGGAATAAGAAATGGCTATTCGTAAGTACAAGCCCACGACCCCCGGTCGTCGCGGTTCATCTGTTGCGGACTTCGCAGAGATCACCCGTTCGACGCCCGAGAAGTCGCTGCTTCGTCCGCTGTCCAAGACCGGTGGTCGTAACAACCAGGGTCGCATCACGACGCGTCACATCGGTGGTGGCCACAAGCGCCAGTACCGCGTGATCGACTTCCGTCGTAACGACAAAGACGGTGTCAACGCCAAGGTCGCTCACATTGAGTACGACCCGAACCGCACGGCGCGCATCGCGCTGCTGCACTTCATGGACGGCTCCAAGCGCTACATCATTGCGCCGAACAAGCTGAACCAGGGCGACATCGTCGAGTCGGGTGCCGGTGCTGACATCAAGCCCGGCAACAACCTGCCGCTGAAGAACATCCCCACCGGTACCATCATTCACGCCATCGAGATCCGTCCGGGTGGTGGCGCCAAGCTGGCCCGCTCCGCCGGAGTGTCGGTTCGCCTGGTCGCGAAGGATGGCATCTACGCCCAGCTGCGCCTGCCGTCCGGAGAAATCCGGAACGTCGACGCTCGCTGCCGCGCCACGATCGGTGAGGTCGGCAACGCCGAGCAGTCGAACATCAACTGGGGCAAGGCCGGCCGGATGCGCTGGAAAGGCGTTCGCCCGACCGTTCGTGGTGTTGCCATGAACCCGGTCGATCACCCGCACGGTGGTGGTGAGGGTAAGACGTCCGGTGGACGTCACCCCGTCAGCCCCTGGGGCCAGAAGGAAGGGCGCACCCGCCACCCGAACAAGGAAAGCGACAAGCTCATTGTTCGTCGCCGTACCGTCGGCAAGAAGCGTAAGTAGGAGTAGACGATGCCAAGAAGTCTTAAGAAGGGCCCCTTCGTTGACGACCACCTGCTTCGCAAGGTTGTCAAGGCGAATGAAGCCTCAAGCAAGAACGTAATCAAGACCTGGTCGCGCCGTTCGATGATCATCCCCGACATGCTCGGGCACACCATCGCGGTTCACGACGGTCGCAAGCACATCCCGGTGTTCGTCACCGAGAGCATGGTTGGGCACAAACTCGGCGAGTTTGCTCCCACCCGCACCTTCCGTGGTCACGTGAAGGATGACAAGAAGGGTCGTCGCCGCTAACGCGGTGACGTGAAGGAGGAGAAATGGTGGAGTCGATCGCACGCGTGCGTCACATCCGCGTTACCGCCCAGAAGGCCCGTCGCGTTGTCAACCTGATTCGTGGCAAGCAGGCGCACGAAGCGCTGGGAATTCTCAAGTTCGCGCCGCAGGGCGCGTCCGACCCCGTGTACAAGCTGGTCGAATCGGCCATCGCGAACGCACGGGTCAAGGCCGATGCTGCGAACGAGTTCCTGGACGAACAGGATCTGTTCATCTCCCAGGCATTCGTCGACGAGGGCACGACGCTCAAGCGTTTCCAGGCCCGCGCACAGGGTCGCGCATTCCAGATCAAGAAGCGTACGAGCCACATCACTGTTGTGCTCGCCACTCCTGAGGAGGGTACGAAGTAATGGGTCAGAAAGTAAACCCGTATGGCTTCCGTCTGGGAATCACGACCGACCACGTGTCGCGTTGGTTCTCTGACAGCACGAAGCCGGGCCAGCGTTACAGCGACTTCGTCGCTGAAGACGTCAAGATCCGCCGCCTGTTGAGCACTAGCCTCGACCGCGCCGGCGTGTCCCGCATCGAGATCGAGCGCACCCGCGATCGTGTCCGTGTCGACATTCACACCGCCCGTCCGGGCATCGTGATCGGTCGTCGCGGCGCGGAAGCAGAGCGCATCCGGTCCGACCTTGAAAAGCTCACCGCCAAGCAGATCCAGCTGAACATCCTCGAGGTCAAGAACCCCGAGCAGGATGCACAGCTCGTCGCGCAGGGCATTGCAGAGCAGCTCTCCGCTCGTGTGGCTTTCCGCCGCGCGATGCGTAAGGGCCTGCAGGGCGCCCAGCGCGCCGGCGCCAAGGGTGTTCGCATCCAGGTGTCCGGTCGTCTCGGTGGCGCTGAGATGAGCCGTTCGGAGTTCTACCGCGAAGGCCGTGTGCCGCTGCACACCCTGCGCGCGAACATCGACTACGGCTTCTACGAAGCCAAGACCACCTTCGGCCGCATCGGCGTGAAGGTCTGGATCTACAAGGGCGACATCACCAACAAGGAACTCGCTCGTGAGCAGGCCAACGCTAAGTCGTCCCGCCCCGAGCGTCGTGACGACCGTCCCCGCCGTGCGCCTCGCGCAGAGGGCGCGGCTCCGGTTGCAGCAGGAGTTGAGGCTAAATAATGTTGATTCCCCGCAGAGTTAAGCACCGCAAGCAGCACCACCCCGGCCGTACCGGCCACGCAACCGGTGGTACCACTGTTTCGTTCGGCGAGTATGGCATTCAGGCCCTCACCCCCGCGTACGTGACCAACCGTCAGATCGAGTCCGCTCGTATCGCCATGACGCGTCACATCAAGCGTGGCGGCAAGGTCTGGATCAACATCTACCCGGACCGCCCGCTCACCAAGAAGCCTGCCGAAACCCGCATGGGTTCCGGTAAGGGTTCGGTCGAGTGGTGGGTCGCGAACGTCAAGCCGGGCCGCGTGCTCTTCGAGCTTTCCGGTGTCTCTGACACCGTTGCTCGCGAAGCGCTCACCCGTGCAATTCACAAGCTGCCCCTCAAGGCACGCATCATCAAGCGCGAGGAGGGCGACGCATAATGGCGATCGGATCCAAGGAGCTCGCCTCAGTCGAGCTCGACACCTTTGAAAACGAACGACTGTTCGACGAGCTGAAGAAGGCCAAGGAAGAGCTGTTCAACCTGCGCTTCCAGTCGGCCACCGGCCAGCTCGAAAGCCACGGCCGCCTTCGCGCGGTCAAGCGGGACATCGCACGCATCTACACGGTTCTCCGTGAGCGCGAGCTGGGCATTCGTGCCACTCCCGTCGCAGTCGAGGCTCCGGCCAAGGCTGAGAAGAAGACGACCAAGAAGGCCAAGGCCAAGGACGCATCCACGGATGCTCCCGAGGCTGACGCCGTCGAGACGAAGGAGGCCTAATCATGGCGAAGACTGACGAAACGGTCGTCCCCGCCGAGGCTCTCGTGCGCGGCTACCGCAAGACGATGCGTGGTTACGTGACCAGCGACAAGATGGATAAGACCATCGTTGTCGAGGTCGAAGACCGCGTGAAGCACCCCCTGTACGGCAAGGTCATCCGCCGTACGTCCAAGCTGAAGGTTCACGACGAGGCGAACACCGCCGGCGTCGGCGACCTGGTCCTGATCAGCGAAACTCGCCCGCTGAGCGCCACCAAGCGCTTCCGCCTGGTCGAGATTCTCGAGAAGGCCAAGTAAGCCTCGCGCTTACTTGATAGAAGGAGTTAGAAAGTGCTTCAGCAAGAATCACGACTCAAAGTTGCCGACAACACCGGTGCCAAGGTCCTGTTGACGATCCGCGTTCTCGGTGGCTCCGGCCGTCGTTACGCCGGCCTGGGTGACGTTATCGTCGCCACCGTCAAGGACGCCATCCCGGGCGGCAACGTCAAGAAGGGTGACGTCGTCAAAGCCGTCATCGTTCGCGTCAAAAAGCAGACCCGTCGTCCAGACGGCTCGTACATCAAGTTCGATGAGAACGCCGCAGTGATCTTGAAGGCTGACGGAGACCCCCGTGGTACCCGTATCTTCGGACCGGTCGGTCGCGAACTCCGCGACAAGAAGTTCATGAAGATCATTTCGTTGGCACCGGAGGTTATCTAAATCATGGCCAGAATCAAGAAGGGTGACCTCGTAGAGGTCATCACCGGCCGCACCCAGGCTCGCGGCGGAGACCGTGGCAAGCAGGGTCGTGTGCTCGAGGTACAGGTCGAGAAGAACCGCGTCCTGCTCGAAGGAATCAACTTCGTCAAGAAGCACGTTCGCGTCGGCCAGACCCAGCGCGGCTCCAAGACCGGCGGCATCGAGACTGTGGAAGCATCGATTCACGCTTCCAACGTCGCGCTCGTCGACCCGGAGACCAAGAAGCCGACCAAGGTCGGGTTCCGTCTCGAAGAGGTAACGAAGGACGGCGTCACCAAGACGGTCCGCGTTCGTTACGCCAAGAAGTCAGGTAAGGACCTCTAATGACTGACATCGCAACCGAGGGCGCAAAGCCCGTCGTTCTGCCGCGTCTCAAGCAGAAGTATCGCGAAGAGATCTCCCTGCAGCTCGCCAAGGACCTGGGTTTCACCAACGTCCACCAGGTACCCAACCTGACGAAGATCATCGTCAACATGGGTGTCGGCGAGGCAGCACGCGACGGCAAGATCATGGATGGCGCCGTCGCCGACCTCACCAAGATCACCGGCCAGAAGCCGCAGGTCACCAAGGCACGCAAGTCCATTGCGCAGTTCAAACTGCGTGAAGGACAGCCCATTGGCACGCACGTCACACTTCGTGGCGACCGCATGTGGGAGTTCCTCGACCGGCTGCTCAGCCTCGCCCTGCCCCGTATCCGCGACTTCCGCGGCCTCTCGGACAAGCAGTTCGACGGCGCCGGCAACTACACGTTCGGTCTCACGGAGCAGGTCATGTTCCACGAGATCGACCAGGACCGGATCGACCGTGTTCGCGGTATGGACATCACTGTTGTGACGACCGCCAAGAACAACGACGAGGGTCGCGCGCTGCTCAAGGCGCTCGGCTTCCCGTTCAAGACGGCCGAGAACTCCTAAACTAGCTTTACCCCGGGGGCCGGACAACCGTTCGGCCCCCTCCACCACCACAGGTCGTCATCCGTGTAACGGGTGCACGAAACCAGGCGAGAAAGGCACCACAAATGACAATGACAGATCCGGTCGCAGATATGCTGACCAGACTGCGCAACGCTAACTCGGCGTACCACGACACAGTGTCGATGCCGCACAGCAAGCTCAAGGCGCACATCGCAGACATCCTCAAGGCACAGGGTTACATCTCTGCCTGGGATGTCAAGGATGCAGAGGTCGGAAAGACCCTCACGCTGAACCTCAAGTTCGGCCCCAACCGCGAGCGTTCCATCGTCGGCATCAAGCGGGTTTCCAAGCCCGGCCTGCGCGTGTACGCAAAGTCGACTGAGATCCCCACGGTTCTCGGCGGCCTCGGCGTTGCCATCCTGTCCACCTCCAGCGGTCTGCTCACCGACCGCCAGGCTGAGAAGAAGGGCGTAGGCGGAGAAGTTCTCGCCTACGTGTGGTAGCCGACAATGTCACGTATTGGAAGACTTCCGATCGAGATCCCCGCGGGTGTCACGGTCGAAGCTAACGGCCAGGCCGTTAGCGTCAAGGGTCCGAAGGGTGAGCTCGCGCTCACCGTCGCCAACCCCATCGAGGTTCAGGTCACCGATGGCCAGGTTCTGGTCACGCGTCCCGACGACGAGCGCGCTTCGCGTTCGCTGCACGGACTGACCCGTACCCTGATCGCCAACCAGATCATCGGCGTCACCGTGGGTTACACCAAGGGACTCGAGATCGTCGGTACCGGTTACCGCGTTGCGCAGAAGGGCACCTCCGTTGAGTTCGCCCTTGGCTTCTCGCACCCGGTCCTCATTGAGCCGCCCGTTGGTATCTCCCTGACCGTCGAGGGCGTTAACAAGCTCACGGTCAGCGGTATCGACAAGCAGGCCGTCGGTGAGGTTGCCGCAAACATCCGTAAGATTCGCAAGCCTGAGCCCTACAAGGGTAAGGGTGTGCGTTACGCCGGCGAGATTGTTCGCCGCAAGGCCGGAAAGAGTGGTAAGTAACCATGGGTCTCGGAACTAGAGGAAAAAGCAAGTCGGCTGCCCGCGGACGCAGGCACGCACGTCTTCGCAAGAAGATCGAGGGGACCGCGCTTCGTCCGCGTCTCGTCGTCACCCGCTCGGCTCGCCACGTATTCGTGCAGGTCGTTGACGACAGCAAGGGTTTCACCCTCGCGTCGGCGTCGACTCTCGAAACCGGTCTGCGCACCTTCGATGGTGACAAGACCGCCAAGGCGCACAAGGTCGGCGAGCTCGTCGCCGAGCGCGCCAAAGCCGCCGGTATCGAAGCCGTCGTATTTGACCGTGGTGGCAGCAAGTACGCAGGACGCGTCGCAGCCATCGCCGAAGGAGCCCGAAAGGGAGGGTTGGACCTGTGAGCACTGAATCCAGTAGCACCGCAGCAGCGAAGGAAGCTGACGTCGTCACTGAAGTTCCGGTGGAAACCGCAGCTTCGACCACGCCGCCGCAGAACGAGCCTCGTGAGGCTCGCCGTGGTGGCCGTGAGCGCAGCCCGAACCGTGAGCGCGGAAGCCGTGACGCCGAGAAGAGCCAGTTCCTCGAGCGCGTCGTCACGATCAACCGTGTTTCCAAGGTCGTCAAGGGTGGTCGTCGCTTCAGCTTCACCGCTCTGGTCGTCGTCGGAGACGGTAACGGCCTGGTAGGCGTTGGTTACGGTAAGGCCCGCGAGGTCCCGACCGCAATCAGCAAGGGCGTCGAGGAAGCGAAGAAGAACTTCTTCCGCGTTCCCCGCGTCGGCCTGACCATCCCGCACCCCGTTCAGGGTGAAGCAGCTGCCGGAGTCGTTCTTCTCCGTCCGGCCGCAGCAGGTACCGGCGTTATCGCCGGTGGCCCGGTGCGCGCCGTACTCGAATGCGCCGGCATCCACGACGTTCTGAGCAAGTCGCTCGGTTCGTCGAACACCATCAACATCGTGCACGCCACGGTGGAGGCCCTGCACCAGCTCGAAGAGCCTCGTGCAGTCGCGGCTCGCCGTGGCCTTCCCTACGAAGACGTGGCTCCGGCCCGTTTTCTGCGTGCCGACGCGGCTGCAGCAGCAGCCGCCGCAAGCGCGAAGGCAGGTGCCTAATGGCTCAGCTGAAGATTACGCAGATCAAGTCCAAAATTAGTGAGAAGCAGAACCAGCGCGACACACTGCGCAGTCTGGGCCTGCGTCGCATTGGCGCCGTCACGATCCGCGAGGACAACTCGCAGAACCGTGGCTACGTCAACACCGTTGCTCACCTTGTGAAGGTCGAGGAGATTGACTAATGGCTGACGAGAAGGAAGCTACCGAGAAGGTAGCAACCAAGCCCGCCGCTAAGAAGGCCGCCGCCCCCAAGGCGACGACCACGAAGGCTGCTGCAGCCAAGGCTCCGGCCAAGACTGTTGCCGCTAAGAAGGCCGCCGCGCCGACTGAGCCCACTGAGGTCCGTCCGCAGGTACTGAAGGTGCACCACCTTCGTCCCGCGCCCGGATCGAAGAAGGACAAGCAGCGCGTTGGCCGTGGTGAAGGATCCAAGGGTAAGACCGCGGGTCGTGGAACCAAGGGCACCAAGGCGCGCTACACCGTGCGTATCGGTTTCGAGGGTGGGCAGATGCCGCTGCACATGCGCACCCCGAAGCTGCGCGGGTTCAAGAACCCGTTCCGCGTCGAGTACCAGGTTGTAAACCTGGAGCGCCTCGCCGAGCTGTACCCGACCGGTGGCGATGTAACCATCGCTTCTTTGGTCGCCAAGGGTGCCGTTCGCGACAACGAGAAGGTCAAGGTTCTCGGCAATGGTGACATTGCGGTTAAGCTGACTGTTGCAGTCGATAAGGTCTCCCGCTCAGCAGAGCAGAAGATCGTCGCAGCAGGTGGCTCGATCAAGTAGTAAGACCCGTAGACGAGATCGAGCTTGTCGAGCCTGCCCAGCGATTAAAGCGCTGGTGCTGACTCGGCAAGCTCGTTCTTTGTTACTAACTGGAGGCCTTTTTTGTTTAGCGCCATTGCGCGGATATTCCGCACGCCGGACCTTCGTAAGAAGATCGGGTTCACCCTGGGCATCGTCGCCCTGTTCCGTCTGGGCTCGTTCATCCCCGCCCCGTTCGTGGACTTCGGCAACGTGCAAGCCTGTCTTGCAGCGAACCAGGGAACGAGCGGCCTCTACGAGCTCGTGAACCTGTTCAGCGGTGGCGCCCTGCTGCAGCTGTCAGTCTTCGCGCTGGGGATCATGCCGTACATCACGGCCTCCATCATCGTGCAGCTGCTGCGCGTGGTGATCCCACACTTCGAGACCCTCTACAAGGAGGGTGCGGCGGGCCAGTCCAAGCTCACGCAGTACACCCGGTACCTCACCATCGCCCTGGGCATCCTGCAGTCGACCACGCTGATCACCGTGGCCCGCAGCGGCGCCCTGTTCGGCACCTCCGCCTCCTCCGAGTGCTCCCAGCTGCTCACCAACGACGCCTGGTACGCCATCATGCTGATGGTCATCACCATGACCGCCGGTACCGGCGTGATCATGTGGATGGGTGAGATGATCACCGAGCGCGGCATCGGCAACGGAATGTCGCTGCTGATCTTCACGTCGATCGCTGCCCAGTTCCCCAACTCGCTGATCTCCATCGCCCAGCAGAAGGGCATCGAGATCTTCCTGGTCGTCCTCGCGATCGGCCTCGTGGTCGTGGCGGGTGTGGTCTTCGTCGAACAGTCGCAGCGCCGCATCCCGGTGCAGTACGCCAAGCGCATGGTGGGTCGCCGTACCTACGGCGGCAACAACACCTACATCCCGATCAAGGTGAACATGGCCGGCGTTGTGCCCGTCATCTTCGCGTCGTCGCTGCTGTACCTGCCGGCCCTGATCGCCCAGTTCAACCAGCCCGCCGCCGGCGAGACGCCGCAGGCCTGGGTCACCTGGGTCACCAACAACCTCACCCAGGGCAGCCACCCGCTGTACATGGCGTTCTACTTCCTGCTCATCGTGGGCTTCACCTACTTCTACGTCGCGATCACCTTCAACCCCGAAGAGGTCGCCGACAACATGAAGAAGTACGGCGGCTTCATCCCCGGCATCCGTGCCGGCCGGCCCACCGCCGAGTACCTCGACTACGTGCTCACCCGCGTGACTCTGCCCGGTGCTCTCTACCTCGGCCTCATCGCGCTGATCCCGCTGATCGCGTTCTCGCTGATCGGCGCCGACCAGAACTTCCCGTTCGGTGGCGCCAGCCTGCTGATCATCGTCGGCGTCGGCCTGGAGACGGTCAAGCAGATCGACTCCCAGCTGCAACAGCGCCACTACGAAGGGCTCCTGCGATGACCCGTCTTCTCGTGATCGGACCCCCCGGGGCCGGCAAGGGCACTCAGGCCGTGCGCCTGGCCGAAGCGTTCGGCATTCCCGCCATCTCCACCGGCGACATCTTCCGTCACAACGTGAAGACCGAAACCGAGCTGGGCCTGAAGGTCAAGGCGTTCATCGAGGCCGGCAAGTACGTGCCCGACTCCCTGACCAACGAGATCGTCGCCGACCGCCTTCAGGAGCCGGATGCCCGTGGCGGCTTCCTGCTGGACGGCTACCCGCGCACCACCGACCAGGTGCTCGAGCTCGACCGCCTGCTCGACGCCGAGGGCACCTCGCTCGACGCCGTGGTGCAGATCGTCGCGGACACCGACGAGGTCGTCGCCCGGCTGCTCAAGCGGGCCGCCGAGCAGGGCCGCGCGGATGACACCGCCGAGGTCATCCGGCACCGTCTCGACGTGTACGAAGAGCAGACCGCACCGCTCATCGACCTGTACGACAAGCGCGGCGTCGTGGTCACCATCGACGGCCTCGGTGCCGTCGACCAGGTCACCGACCGCATCGTGGCCGCGCTGGCCGAACGCGGTCTGCACGCCGTCGGGCCCACCGACGCCGTGGCGGCATCCGTCTAGATTTGCTGTGATGGGGCGTCGGCTTCGGTCGGCGCCCTTTCGTTTTTTCACCCGGGCGCTTTCCGGCACCGGCTCCGCACGACGACTTAGTTTGCAGGTATGACCGTGGCCCTTCGCCGCTCCATCTACAAGTCCCCGGCGCAGATGCGCCTGATGCTGGCCCCCGGCCTGGCGACCGCTGCGTCGCTCGTGGCGGCGCGGGAAGCCATGCAGGTGGGTGTCACTACCCTCGAGCTGGATGCCGCCGCTGAGGCGGCCATCGTGGCGCTGGGCGGCCAGCCCAACTTCAAGCTCGAGCAGGGCTACTTCCACACGGTGTGCGCCTCCGTGAACGACGACGTGGTGCACGGCATCCCCAACGGTCGAGTGCTCGGTGCCGGCGATATCGTCTCGATCGACAGTGGCGCGATCATCGACGGCTGGAACGGCGACGCGGCATTCACCTTCGTGCTGCCGGACCCGTCGCGGCCCGAGCTCGTCGCCGAGCGCGAGGAACTTTCGCGGGTGACCGAGCAGTCGCTCTGGCACGGCATCGCCCGCCTGGCCGAGGCGCGGCACCTCAACGAGGTCGGCGAGGCCATCGAGGACTACATCGAATCGCAGGGCAACTACGGGATCCTCACCGACTACGTGGGCCACGGCATCGGCAAGTCGATGCACGAGGCACCGCCGGTGTTCAACTACCGGGTGCGCCAGAAGGGCCCGGACGTGAAGCCCGGCCTGGTCGTGGCGATCGAGCCGATGGTGGTGCTCGGCGACATCGAGACCTACACCCGTGATGACGACTGGACCGTCGCCACCAGCGATGGCAAGGCCGCCGCGCACTGGGAGCACAGCGTCGCCGTGCACAAGGACGGCATCTGGGTGCTCACCGCCGAAGACGGCGGCGCCGCTGGCCTGGCCCAGTTCGGCATCACCCCCACGCCCCTGGCGTAGCCGCCTGGCGCCCGTCCGGCCGCAACTGTTACCGGTGCGGACAATTGCGCCCGGTGTGCCGGGTGCATTTGTCCGTTTCGGTAACAGTTGGCCGTGGAGCGGGGGAGCGAGCGGGGCTAGGCGTCCATGACGTGGACCAGCTCGTCGATGAAGGACGCGAAGTCGACGGAGCGCTTGATCAGGCGCTGCACCTCGAGGCGGTCGGAGAAGACCTCCACGAACTGGTCGAAGACCGCCTGGAAGGTGCTGCGGCCGGCGGCGCTGAAGGCGATCAGTGCGACCACATTCACCCGGTTGTCGCCCCAGTCCATCGGGGCGTCGTTGATCACGATGGCGATCGAGGTCTGCTGGGCGCTCATCGCCATGGCGTGCGGCACGGCAAGGTTGTCGGTGAACGCGGTGGATGACATCAGCTCTCGCTCGATGGCGCCATCCACGTAGCTCTGATCGATGATGCCCCGCGCCATCATGCGCTCGCCCAGCGCGGTGATCATCGCGGTCTCGTCGGGGGCGTAGAAGTTGCGGGAGAACAACGACTCGTCGAAGAACTGCAGCAGGTCGTCCTTCAGGCGTGCGCGCCGGCGCATCCGTCGCACCCGGCTGGCCTGCTGGCGGATGCGGTCGATGTCGTTCTGGGTGAGGAACGGCTGGATCACGATGACCCCGTCGGTGTGCAACTGCGGGTCGATGGTGGTGAGCACCAGATCGGCGTCCAGAGCGTCCCAGTCCACATCGGAACGGGTGATCACCGCGACGACCTCGAGGTCGTCGCCGAGCACCCGTTCGATGCGTTCGCGCAGCAGCACGTGCATGTCGTAGTAGTTGGGGCACACTATCGCGCAGGTCACCAGCTCCACCCGGCGCACCTGCTGCTCGAGGTGGGCGCCCACGTGCATGGCGATGTAGGCGATCTCGTCGTCGTTGATCACGATCTGCTCGGCGCGCTGCAGTTGGCTGGCGATGTACACGGCCAGCTCGTAGATCAGCGGGTACGAGGTCTTGATCGACCGGGTGAGCGGGTTGCGGGAGTACGACTTGTCGTGTGCCCGGTTGATCAGGTTGCGCACGTGCAGGGTCAGCCGCACGATGAAGTCGTCGTCGTCGAGGTCGACGAGGTACTCCCGGCTGGCCCGGTCCACGATGGCGCGCATCATCGCGAGCTCCTCCGGCCGCACGTAGCTTTCGATGAGGGTCTCGGCCGGCTGGTCATGGCCGGGGGTGATCACCCGGGTGGTCAGCAGGAACGCCAGGTAGGCGAGGTCACCGCTGCCCAGGCGCACGTCGAAGTGCTTCGTGATCAGGCCGGACAGAGAGGTGGCGAGCTCCGACGGGGGTTCGGCGACGGCCGGGGCGGGGGAGAGGTGCTTGGTGACCCTGTCGATCGCGATGGCCACGTGCAGCAACACGTTGTTGATGCCGTACTCGTTGACGAAATAGCCCTGGCCGTCGAGCAGCTCGATGAGGTCGGTCTTGAACGCGCCCAGGCTGTCGGCGCCGGCCTGCCCGGAGGTGAACTCGCGCTGGATGGTCTCCAGGTCGATCATGCCGCGGGCGCTCTCCTCGCGGAACATCCGGCTGAGCAGCCGCCGCCGGTCGGTCTCCGAGCCGGTGAGGGTGACCACGCTGCCGTGCCGCACCAGGGTCAGGCCGCTGTCGGGCAGCATCAGCCGCACCCGGGCCAGGTCGGCCTCCACCGTGGAGTCGCTGACGAAGTTCTCGGCGGCCAGTTCGTAGACGTCCAGCCCGTCGGGCGATTCGGTGAGCCGACGCACCAGGCTGGACAGCCGTTGCTGCGGGGTGTCCGCATCCGTTTCGCGCGGCTTGGACCGGTGCTGGGCGGTGAAGCTGGCGAACTCGTCGCGGTTGAGCCTGTAGCCGGCGGTGCCGGATTCGATGACGGTGAGCGGATGCGCGGCCGCCTTCACCGCCGTGACATAGCTGCGCACACTGCGCGGGGTAACCCCCAGGCGGTCAGCAAGTTCGCCTGCCGTGATCCAGCTGGATGTCTGGGACAGGAAGTCCAGCATCCGCGTCTGTTTATCACTCATCGTGCGCAACTCCATCGTCTCAAGAGTAGTCAAGCAGAGTGCGAGCCCGGCACGGTAGGACCCCGACGTGTTTCCGCACCCTGCGGAAAAGGGTCTGGTGGCGCCGCAAGTCCGAAGAGAGGACAGTAAGTGTTGAATTCAAAAGATCGATGAAAGGAAAGAATCAATGAAGATTCTCATCGTGTGTGGTGCCGGAGCGTCCAGCGCATTCGTGGCGCACAGGCTGCGGGTCACCGGCAAGGAACGCGGGCTCACCCTCGCGGTCGTCGCCGGTAGCGAAGGGGATCTACCGTCCTCGCTCGACACCATTGACGTACTCCTGGTCGGTCCCCACCTCGCCCCCCGCTTCGAGCGCATCAGCGCCCAGGCGAAAGAGCGCGGCGTGGGCGTGGCACTTCTGCCCGAATCGGTGTTCTCGGCGCGTGACGGCGTCGTGGCACTGGATCTGGCCGTGGATGCCGAACACGAGCGGTCCTGGGTCTGACTTCGTAGGTCACCCGCACCGTTCCATCCGTTATTTGTTGTGCCGGCCGCCGCCGGCTGCCCGCACGAAGCCGGGACCTCGACTGAGGCCCCGGTGACACTCCCGCACGTTGGAAAGGCAGGCGCGACACATGGTCGAACGCACCGTACAGATCGGATCGACGCACGGGCTGCACGCGCGCCCCGCGAAACTCTTCACGAAGGCCGCCGCCGCCGCGGGAGCCCCGGTCACCCTGCAGAAGGGCGACGGCAAGCCGGTCAATGCCGCCAGCATCCTCGGCGTCATCTCGCTGGGCATCAACCACGGTGACAGCGTCACCCTCACCACCGACGGCGACAACGCCGACACCGTGCTCGACGGCCTCGTCGAGCTCCTCCTCACCGACCACGACGCCTAGGCGGGACGCGCACATGATTGAGCTGCAGGGCATCGGGATCGGCCAGGGCGTTGCCATCGGCCGGGTCCTGCGCATGCCCTCACCGTTGCCGGAGCCGGTCACCACCCGTAGCACCCTCGACCCGGATGCCGAATTGGCCCGGGCGACCGCGTCGATGCACACCGTCGCCGAAGACCTCGAAGCCCGGGGCGAACGCGCCGGCGGCACCGCCCAGGAGGTGCTCGAGGCCCAGGCCATGATGGCCGAGGACCCCACCCTCCTCGAGGAGGTCACCGCCCGGCTGCACAAGCACCAGACCGCAGAACGCGCCGTGTTCGAGGCCTTCGCCGTCTTCCGCGACCAGATGCTGGCCCTCGGCGGCTACCTCGGTGAGCGCGCCGCCGACCTCGACGACGTGGCCCAGCGGGTCATCGCGGACCTCGGCGGCCTGCCCGCGCCTGGTGTGCCGGACCCCGCAGAGCCTTTTGTGCTCGTCGCCCACGACCTCGCCCCCGCCGACACTGCCCTGCTCAACCTCGACAAGGTGCTCGGCCTGATCACCATCGACGGCGGACCCACCTCGCACACCGCCATCCTGGCCCGGGAGAAGTCGATCACCGCGATCGTGGGCACCCACGCCGCCGCGCAGCTCGCCGACGGCGACGAGGTCATCATCGATTCCGCCAACGGCATCGTGCTCGTGGCCCCCACCGCGAAGCAGCTCACCGAGGCCCGAGCCCGCATCGCCGCCCGCGAGGCCCGCGCGCTGGCCCCGATCGGCCCCGGCCGGCTCAAGGACGGCACGCCGGTGCCGCTGCTGGCCAACCTCGGTTCGGCGGATGGCGCCGCCAAGGCTGTCGCCCTCGGCGCCGAGGGTGTGGGCCTGTTCCGCACCGAGTTCCTCTTCCTCGACTCCACCTCCGCGCCCACCGTGACGCAGCAGCGTGAGCAGTACGAGCGGATGCTGCGCGCCTTCCCCGGCCAGAAGGTCGTGGTGCGGGCGCTCGACGCCGGCGCCGACAAGCCCCTGGCGTTCCTCAACGACGCCGCCGAGGAGAACCCCGCCCTGGGCCTGCGCGGCCTGCGCGCCCTGCGCGCCAACGAGGACATCCTGCGGGAGCAGCTCACCGCCCTCGCCGAGGCCGACGCGGCCACCGACGCGGACCTCTGGGTGATGGCGCCGATGGTGTCCACCGTGGAGGAGACGGTGTACTTCACCGCCCTCGCCCATGAGCTGGGTCTGAAGACTGCCGGGGTCATGGTCGAGGTGCCGAGCGCGGCGCTGCTCGCCACCCACATCCTGGCGCACGCCGACTTCGCGTCGATCGGCACCAACGACCTGACCCAGTACACGCTTGCGGCCGACCGGATGCTCGGCAGCGTCGCCGCGTTCCAGGACCCGTGGCACCCCGCGGTGCTGCGCCTGGTCGGCGAGGTCGGCGCCGCCGGCGCGAGCCTCGGCAAGCCCGTCGGTGTGTGCGGCGAGGCCGCGGCCGACCCGCTGCTGGCCGTGGTGCTCGTGGGCCTCGGCGCCACCACCCTGTCGATGTCGGCGTCAGCCCTCGCCGACGTTCGGGCCTCCCTGGCCGACTTCACACTCGAGCAGGCCCGGCACCTCGCCGACGCCGCTCTGTCCGCCGACGGCGCAGCATCCGCTCGCGCCGCGGCAACCGCAATCGCACACAGCTACACCAGCACCGCCCCCACCGGCACGGGCCCTACCGTGCTTGCCAACCCCGAGAGAGGTATACAGAAATGACAACGACGTCTGTCACCGAGAAGAAGGGCGCGAGGGTCCACGTACAGGCCTTCGGCACCTTCCTGAGCGGCATGATCATGCCCAACATCGCGGCGTTCATCGCGTGGGGCATCATCACCGCCTTCTTCATCCCCACCGGCTGGACCCCGAACGAGACCCTGGTCACGCTCGTCGACCCGATGATCTTGTACCTACTGCCGTTGCTGATCGCCAACACCGGTGGCCGGATGGTCTACGGTACCCGCGGTGGAGTGATCGCCTCGATCGCCACCATGGGTGTCATCGTGGGCAGCTCGATCCCGATGTTCATCGGCGCCATGATCGTCGGCCCGCTGTCCGCATGGATCCTGATGAAGGTCGACAAGATCTGGGCCGGCAAGATCCGCCCCGGCTTCGAGATGCTGGTGGACAACTTCTCCGCCGGTATCCTCGGCTTCGCCCTGGCGCTGGGTGCGTTCTTCGGAATCGCCCCGCTGGTCACCGGCCTGAGCGCCTTCCTCGAGATGATCGTGGACTGGCTCATCGTCAACGGCCTGCTGCCGATCGCGTCGATCTTCATCGAACCGGGCAAGATCCTCTTCCTCAACAACGCCATCAACCACGGTGTACTCACCCCCATCGGTGTGCAGCAGGTCCAGGAGTCCGGCAAGTCCATCCTGTTCCTGCTTGAGGCGAACCCCGGCCCCGGCCTCGGCATCCTGCTCGCGTTCTCGTTCTTCGGCGTCGGCCTGGCCCGCGCGAGTGCACCCGGCGCGATCATCATCCAGTTCCTCGGTGGCATCCACGAGATCTACTTCCCGTACGTACTGATGAAGCCGATGATGGTGCTCGCCGCCATCGGTGGCGGCATGACCGGTGTCGCCGTGAACGTCGCCTTCCAGACGGGCCTCCGCGCCCCCGCCTCGCCCGGCAGCATCATCGCCGTGCTGGCCCAGACCCCGGCCACCGACTTCATCGGCGTCCTCCTCTCGGTCCTCGCCTCTGCCGGTGTCTCGTTCGCGATCGGTGGTGTCATCCTCCGCGCCAGCCGCAAGAAGGACCTCGCCGCTGAGAACGACAACGAACTGGCCGCCGCGATCGCCAAGACCGAAGCCAACAAGGGTAAGTCCAGCTCTGTTCTGGGCAACCTCGGCGCCTCGGCCACGACGGGTACCGCAGTGAAGAACATCGTCTTCGCCTGCGACGCCGGCATGGGCTCCAGCGCCATGGGCGCCTCGGTACTGCGCAACAAGATCAAGAAGGCCGGCATCGAAGGGGTCACGGTGACCAACCAGGCCATCGCGAACCTCGACGGCACCGCCGACCTCGTGATCACCCACCAGGACCTGACGGACCGGGCCCGCGGCAAGAGCCCCAAGTCAGTTCACGTCTCGGTGGACAACTTCATGAACAGCCCGAAGTACGACGAGGTAGTCCAGTCCCTCCAGGGCACCAACGAAGGAGTGACCAAGTAATGACCCAGAGCATTCTGGAACCGCAGAACGTGGTGGCCGCGGGTGCGGCCACCACGCGGGACGAGGCCATCCGTGAGGCCGGTGCCCTGTTGGTCGCCGCCGGAGCGGTGAAGCAGGAGTACGTCGACTCGATGTTCGAGCGCGAAAACTCCGTCTCGACCTACATGGGTAACTTCCTGGCGATCCCGCACGGCACCAACGACGCCAAGGAGTCGATCGTACGATCGGCTCTCTCGCTGGTGCGGTACGCGGAGCCGATCGATTGGGACGGCCAGCCCGTCAAGTTCGCGGTCGGCATCGCCGGCCTGAACAACGAACACCTGGAGATCCTCTCCAAGATCGCCGTCGTCTTCTCCGACGAGGACGAAGTACAGAAATTGATCGACGCTGGTTCGCAGGACGAGATCTTCGCCCTGCTCGAGGAGGTAAACGCAGAATGAAAGCCATTCACTTCGGCGCGGGCAACATCGGCCGCGGCTTCGTAGGTCTCCTGCTCCATGAGGCCGGTTATGAGGTTGTCTTCGCCGATGTGAATGCTCCCCTCATCGAGGCGCTGCAGCAGGCGCCGTCCTACACCGTGCATGAGGCGGGGGAGACCCCCACCGACAAGGTGGTCGACAACTTCCGTGCCCTCAACAGCGCCACCCACGAGGCCGATCTCATCAACGAGATCGCCACGGCGGATGCTGTCACCACCGCTGTGGGTCCCACCGTGCTGCGCTTCGTGGCCCCGGTCATCGCGGCGGGCCTGGCCCGCCGCGAGGCCGGGTTGCCCCCGCTGGCCGTGATGGCCTGCGAGAACGCGATCAACGCCACCGATGTGCTCGCCGAGCAGGTCTGGGCGAACGTGCCAGAGGGTGACCGCGCGGCCCTGGAAGGCCGGGTGGCCTTCGCCAACACCGCCGTGGACCGCATCGTTCCCGGTCAGGCCGCGGACGCCGGCATCGACGTCACCGTCGAGGCCTTCTACGAGTGGGTCATCGAGAGCCCCGCTTTCGGCGGCACCCCGCCGGTGATCCCCGGCGCCACGTTCGTTGAGGACCTCGCGCCCTACATCGAACGCAAGCTCTTCACCGTGAACACCGGCCACGCCACCGTCGCCTACCTCGGTAAAGCGGCCGGCGTCTCCAAGCTCTCCGAAGCCCTCCTGGTGCCGTCCGTTGCGGATGGTGCCCGCCGGGTGCTCGAGGAGACCAGCGCCCTGCTGGTGGCCAAGCACGGCCTCGACGAGGCCACCCAGCGTGCCTACCGACAGAAGATCCTCGGCCGCTTCGCGAACCCGTCGCTGCCGGACACCGTCGAACGGGTCGGCCGTCAGCCGCTGCGCAAGCTCAGCCGGCACGAACGATTCATCGGCCCGGCCGCCGAGATCGCCGAACGGGGAACCCGCCCGGTGGCGCTGCTCGAGGCGATTGCCGCGGCCCTCCGCTTCGACGTGGCCGACGACGAGCAGAGCGTCGAGCTGCAGCGGATGCTCGCCACCGACTCCGCCGAGACCATCGTGGCGAACGTGTGCGGGCTGGAGGCCACGCATCCGCTCTACGCCGATGTGCTCGCGGTCGTGGCAGCGGCGACCAGATTATAGGGATGAATTGCCAAAGGGCAATCGCATAGCATAGGATAAATCCTTGGTGTCTAGCACTGCCTTTACTGGCGTGTCTGGAGGCCACAATCCCGCAAGACCAGCAACCAATACTTTAGCGATAGTGAGTTATGGCCAAAAAAGACGGTGTCATCGAGATCGAGGGCGCAGTAGTCGAAGCTCTTCCCAACGCGATGTTTCGCGTTGAGTTGACCAACGGCCACAAAGTTCTTGCCCACATTTCGGGCAAGATGCGTCAGCACTACATCCGCATCCTTCCTGAGGACCGTGTGATCGTGGAACTGAGCCCTTACGACCTGACCCGCGGTCGGATCGTATACCGCTACAAGTAAGCGTTGCTGTAAGTAACGGCCTGCGGCATTCCGTGGGTACGAAGACAGCGATTACAAGGACACACCCATGAAGGTCAAGCCCAGCGTCAAGAAGATCTGTGACAAGTGCAAGGTCATCCGCCGTAACGGCAACGTGATGGTCATCTGCGAGAACCCGCGTCACAAGCAGCGTCAGGGCTAGGTCTCGACAAGCTCGACCAGCGATGGTCGTTCTCGAGATCCACGCACGACACAACTAAATACATAGCAGTGCCGGGAACCCTTCGGGGGGACACCATCGGTTGGAGGCCGATGCACAGGTGCTGCTACAGACCTCCACTCATCCCACAGGAGAAGCCACAATGGCACGTCTAGCCGGCGTAGACATTCCGCGCGATAAGCGCGTGGAAGTTGCACTTACTTACATTTTCGGTGTTGGCCGTACGAGGGCACTCAAGACCCTCGCCGACGTCGAGATCGATGGAAACATTCGCGTCAAGGACCTGACTGACGAGCAGCTCGTCCAGCTCCGCGACTACATCGAAGGAACCTTCAAGATCGAGGGTGACCTTCGCCGTGAGATCGCCGCTGACATCCGCCGCAAGGTCGAAATCGGTAGCTACGAAGGTATTCGTCACCGCAAGGGCCTGCCCGTTCGCGGCCAGCGCACCAAGACCAACGCTCGTACCCGCAAGGGCCCGAAGCGCACCGTAGCCGGCAAGAAGAAGGCGCGCTAGGCCTCGCCTAGCCCGTCACGCCTCTAGGATTCAGGAGAAATCATGGCAGCACCAAAGTCGGCCGTACGGAAGCCGCGTAAGAAAGAAAAGAAGAACATTGCTGTGGGCCAGGCCCACATCAAGAGCACCTTCAACAACACCATCGTCTCGATCACCGACACCACCGGTGCGGTCATCAGCTGGGCGTCCTCAGGTGGAGTTGGCTTCAAGGGTTCGCGCAAGTCGACCCCGTTCGCCGCTCAGCTGGCTGCAGAGTCTGCAGCTCGCCAGGCCCAGGAGCACGGCATGAAGAAGGTTGACGTCTTCGTCAAGGGACCGGGTTCAGGCCGCGAAACGGCTATCCGTTCGCTGCAGGCCGCTGGCCTCGAAGTTGGCTCGATCAACGACGTGACGCCCCAGGCCCACAACGGTTGCCGTCCCCCGAAGCGCCGCCGCGTTTAATTCCTTTCAGTGACTGGCGATTGGGCTTGTCTGGGTCGAAAGATCCGGGCAGGCTCACTCGCCGTTCACCGCGACAGGGCCGCTTCTCGCGGGCCCGTCGAGACTCACAATTTCACAACTCGCCACTAAGTGTCATATAGCGGACACTTCGCCGAAAGGAATCAATAGTGCTTATTGCACAGCGCCCCACGCTCACCGAAGAGAACATCTCGGAGTTCCGGTCCCGGTTCGTCATCGAACCCCTCGAGCCCGGCTTCGGCTACACCCTCGGTAACTCGATGCGCCGCACCCTGCTTTCCTCGATTCCCGGCGCTGCTGTCACCAGCATCCGTATCGATGGAGTGCTTCACGAATTCAGCACCGTTCCCGGGGTCAAGGAAGATGTCACCGAGATCATCCTGAACATCAAGGGCCTGGTCATCTCCAGCGAGCACGACGAGCCGATCACCGCGTACCTGCGCAAGCAGGGCTCCGGCCAGGTCACGGCCGCCGACATCTCGGCTCCGGCCGGCGTCGAGGTTCACAACCCCGAGCTCGTCATCGCGACCCTGAACGACAAGGCCAAGTTCGAACTCGAACTGACCATCGAGCGTGGCCGTGGTTACGTGTCGGCTACCCAGAACCGCAACGAGTACTCCGAGGCCGGCCAGATTCCGGTCGACTCGATCTACTCGCCGGTTCTCAAGGTGACCTACCGTGTCGAGGCAACTCGTGCCGGTGAGCGCACTGACTTCGACCGCCTCGTCGTTGACGTGGAGACCAAGTCGGCTATCTCGCCCCGCGACGCCATCGCATCCGCCGGTCGCACGCTGACCGAGCTGTTCGGTCTGGCCCGCGAGCTGAACACCGCTGCTGAGGGCATTGAGATCGGCCCCGCGCCGGTCGACGCCGTCCTCTCCACCGAGCTGTCCGTGCCGATCGAAGACCTCGATCTGTCCGTGCGCTCGTACAACTGCCTCAAGCGCGAAGGCATCAACAACGTCAGCGAACTGGTCGCCCTCTCGGAGACCCAGCTGATGAACATCCGCAACTTCGGTCAGAAGTCGGTGGATGAGGTCAAGGACAAGCTCGTAGAGCTCGGCCTGTCGCTGAAGGATTCTGTGCCCGGCTTTGACGGTGCGCACTTCTACAGCGGTTACGACGAAGAAACCATCTAAGGCTCGTCGTTCCTCGACGCCTTTCGACTTTGATACTGGAGATTACCGATAATGCCTAAGCCCACTAAGGGAGCCCGTCTCGGTGGCGGACCGGCGCACGAGCGCCTCATGCTCGCGAACCTGGCTGCCGCCCTGTTCACCCACAAGTCCATCAAGACGACCGAGACGCGCGCCAAGCGCCTGCGTCCGGTTGCCGAGCGCCTGGTGACCTTCGCCAAGCGTGGCGACCTGCACGCTCGTCGTCGCGTTCTCGCGACGATCGGCGACAAGACCGTCGTGCACGAGCTCTTCACCGAGATCGCGCCCCAGGTTGCGCTGCGCGATGGCGGCTACACCCGCATCACGAAGCTCGGCTTCCGCAAGGGCGACAACGCCTCCATGGTGCAGATGGAGCTCGTTCTCGAGCCCGTTTCGCCCAAGGTGAAGTCGAACAAGGCCTCCGCAGCGAAGGCGTCCGCGCCCGTCGCCGAGGAGACCCCGGTTGAGGCTGAGACCGAGACCGTCGAAGCCGAGACCGTTGAGGCCGACGCTGTTGACGCATCCGCTGAGGAAGCCAAGTAACACCAGCTTCACCCGCTGTACCTGAAAGGGCCCGACTTCGGTCGGGCCCTTTTTGTGTGCCCGAGGATGGTGCTGGTTGCCCCCGCTTCGGCTCGACGCGCCCCCTGCGGCTGGATGCGCCCGCTAGAGCGGGCGTGCTCGGCCACACGAGGTGCAGTGTGGGCGTGCCGGCGGGTCACGCAGAGGTCGATGGCGGTGTGGGTGGCTCCGCCGGCGGTTCGCGGGTCAGGCGCCGCTATGCGCCTGGCGCGCCACCCGCATGGCGGCGCCTGACCCGCATACCTCGAGAGGTCCCGCCCGCATGCTTCGAGACCCCGCCCGCATGCCTCGAGGTGTCTCGCCCACATGCCTCGGATGCCCGGTCGGCGCATCCGCCGCACGGCCCAGGGGCTGCGGTGGGCGGGTCAGCGCACGCGGAAGGCCTGCAGGGTGTCGGCGCCGGGCGCGCGGCTCGGCGCGGCACCGGGCAGCCGGTCGAGGGCGACCGCCACCGAGTCGGCGTAGATGGCCCCGCCGGTGGGGCCGGGGTGGATGCCGTCATCAGCGAGCACGTCGACGTGCGGGGCGATCGCGGCGCTCCAGTCGGCGAGGACCACTTGGCTGCGGCGCGCCGAGAACTCCGCCAGCTCCGTGTTGACCCCCGCGGTCCAGTCCCGGTCCGCGAACGCGTTCACCACGATCAGTTCGCGGGAGGGCCCGATCACCCGCATGACGGCGGCGAGGTCGGCCTGGTCGACCGGACCGTTCGTGCCCAGGCCCAGCAGCACCACGGGGCGCAGGGTGCCCGCGGCACGTTGCGCGGCCAAGATCTCCGGGGCGGCGTCCATGCCGCGGGACACGGCGGCGTCGATCGTGATGCCGGGGAACTCGGCCTGCAACTCGGCCGCGGAGGCGAGCATCACAGAGTCCCCGACGGCGGTGATGTTGGACCCCCTGGTGGATTCCGTGACCACACCTGCGGCCTGGGCGGCGGCATCCTTGGCGGCCTGCGCCTGCGCGGCCTGCGCGGCCTGGGCCAGCGCCTGCTGGCCGCGGAGCACCTCCGCCTGGGCCGTGGTGACGGTGGGCGCCGTGACCACGGATGCGCCGGTGCCCACCAGCAACATCAGCACGACGGCCGCGGCGAGAACGAGTGCCGCACGGGAGCGGTAGCGGCGGCTGGTGCCCGGCGCAGACGCCCGCGTGACCCTGGCGCGCAGCTGCCCGACCGCGCCACGGAGGCCCTGCCGGCGGATCGGCATCTCGAGCCACCGGTACGAGGTCGCAGCGGCCGCCACGGCCAGCACCAGGGTGAGCAATCCGGTCGCCGCGACACTCGCCGGGCCGCGGCCGAACGGCGCCACGAGCTGCACCAGCACCAGCAGCGGCCAGTGCCAGAGGTACAGGCCGTACGAACGTTCACCGAGGTAGCGCAGCGGAGCGGTGTCGAGCATCCGCCCGAACCGGTCGCCGGCCACGCCCGCCCAGATCGCCACGGCGGTGAGCGCGCTCACCAACAGGAGGCCGCCGCGGTAGGTGGCGGCGGCGTCTGCCGGCAGCCAGATCGCGGCGGCGATCAGGCCGGCCACCGCTGTCGCGCCCCACCAGGGCCGGATCATGGTGAGGGTCCGGCGCGCGGCCGGGGCCGCCGCCGTGCCGCCCGAAGCCGCGGGCCCCAGCGGACGCAGCAGCAGGGCCAGTCCGGCGCCGATCAGCAGGCCGAAACTGTGGGTGTCCGAGCCGTAGTACACCCGAGTGGGGTCGCTGCCCGGAGAGAAGCCGACGCCCATCCAGGCCGCCGACGCGAGGGTGAGCGCCGCGACGAGGCCCAGGCGCGGGCCCGGCCGGCGGACCCTCAGCAGCAGCAGCAGCGGCCAGAGCAGGTAGAACTGTTCCTCCACGGCCAGCGACCAGAGGTTGCGGAGCAGCTCGGGCTGGCCGGAGCCGAAGTAGCTGGTGTTCGCGGCCATCGACACCCAGTTGTAGCTGAACGTCGCGGCGCCGAGCAGCTTCCAGCCCAGGCCCACGAGCACATCGCCGCCGAGCAGCCAGGCGGCCGTGCAGGCCACCAGCACCACCGGCACCAGCGCCGGCACCAGGCGCCGGGCCCGACGCAGCCAGAACCGCCGCGGCGAGAACCGGCCGGTGCGGTCGTGTTCGGCCACGATCAGGCCGGTGATCAGGAAACCGCTGATCACGAAGAAGATGTCGACGCCGATGAAACCGCCCTGCAGCACCGGCGGGAACAGGTGGTAGACAACGACCAGGATGACGGCGATGCCCCGGAGGCCGTCGAGGCCGCTGAGCCGGCGGCCGGCCGGAACGTCCGGGTGGCGAACGGCGACAGCTGTGGCCGGGGAGCGGGGCGCGGTGCGAGGGAGACTGGTCATAACTGTGCGGCCTGAGACGGGCCCGTCCAACGATAACCCGGCCCGGCCTCTACACTGACCTCTGTGAGTTTTCCCGAGCCCGTCGACGGCGCCCTTCCGCTGGTGCCGGCCGAGCTCAACCCGGATGGCGCCCTGGCGGCACCGTCCGATTCGATGCCGCCGGCCGGCTCCAAACGCATCCGCCTCGACGTGGGATACGACGGAACGGACTTCTTCGGCTGGGCCAGCCAGCCCGGGTACCGCACCGTGCAGGGCCAGATCGAGGAGGGCCTCGGCGCCATCCTCAAGCGCCACCAGCCCACCCCCACCCTCGTGGTCGCCGGGCGCACGGACTCCGGTGTGCACGCGCTGGGCCAGGTGGCCCACTTCGATCTCAACCCCGACCAGGTCAACGCCCTCGTGCGGGTCAAGCGGGGCAAGGCCGCACCCACATACCCCAACGAGCTGGCCACGATGGTGCAGCGTCGCCTCGGCGGCATCCTGGTCACCCAGCCCGAAATCGTGATCCACCGCGCCAGCCTGGCCCCGGCCGGTTTCGACGCCCGCTTCTCCGCACTGTGGCGCCGCTACGAGTACCGCATCTCCGACACCGGCGCTCTGCGCGACCCGTTGCAGCGGCTGCGCACCACCTGGCACGGCTTCGCGCTCGACCTCGCCTCGATGCAGGAGGCCGCGGCCACCCTGATCGGGCTGCACGACTTCGCGACCTATTGCAAACCGCGGCCCGGAGCCACCACCATCCGTACCCTGCAGTCCTTCGAGTGGCGGCGGGACCCCGACGGGGTCCTCGTGGCGACGCTGCAGGCGGATGCGTTCTGCCATTCGATGGTGCGCGCCCTGGTGGGCGCTTGCGTGTCGGTGGGGGAGGGCAAGCTGGTGGGAACCCGACTCGTGGACCTGCGCATCGAGCGGGCCCGCACCAGCGAGTTCAAGGTGATGCAGGCGCACGGCCTGACCCTGATGGAGGTGGGCTACCCCGAGGACGCGGGGATGGCCATCCGTGCGGCGCAGACCCGCGCCCGTCGCGAGCTGCCCGAAGACGAGTAGCTAGCACGCCCGGTTTACCGGCCCGAGTTGTGCCGGGGCGTGTCGTGAACTAGTGTTGTTCCTTGGTGTCTTAGGCGTTGCAGCCAGGCACACGAACGTGAGCCCTCCATCGATCGTGTTCTCTTCGAGAACACACCCGGAGCGGGATTCACGAACACCTCCGTTCGAAAACAAGAAAGCAGCACAACAGTGACGCGCACTTACACTCCCAAGGCAAGCGAACTCCAGCACGACTGGGTCGTTATTGATGCCACCGACATCGTTCTGGGTCGGCTCGCCAGCCACGCCGCGATTCTTCTTCGCGGCAAGCACAAGGCGACCTTCTCCCCCCACATGGATGGTGGCGACTTCGTCATCATCATCAACGCCGAGAAGATTGCCCTGACCGGCAAGAAGCTCGACCTCAAGATGGCGTACCGCCACTCCGGTTACCCGGGCGGCCTCACGGCCACGAACTACTCGGAGATGCTCGAGAAGCACCCCACCCGTGCGGTAGAAAAGGCGATTCGCGGCATGCTGCCGAAGAACTCGCTCGGCCGTGCACAGCTGCTGAAGCTCAAGGTCTACGCAGGCCCCGAGCACCCGCACGCTGCGCAGCAGCCCAAGCCGTACACCCTCAGCCAGGTCGCTCAGTAGCGTCGGCCCCAGACTTCTCGATATCTAAGAAAAAAGGATTCACACCATCGTGGCGAAGATCGCAGACCAGATTGACGCAACTCCCGAGAGCTACTCCACCGAGACTCCCGCTGAAGTTGCAACCAAGGCGCCCCGCGCCGTTCTCAACGTTCCCGGCGCAGCCGTGGGCCGTCGCAAGCAGGCCATCGCCCGCGTGCGCATCGTCCCCGGCGCCGGCAAGATTGTCGTCAACGGGCGCGAGCTCGACGACTACTTCCCGAACAAGCTGCACCAGCAGCTGATCAACGACCCGTTCAAGGTCCTCGACCTCATCGGCAGCTACGACGTCATCGCCCGCATCACCGGTGGTGGCCCGTCCGGCCAGGCCGGCGCGCTGCGCCTCGGCATCGCCCGCTCGCTGAACCAGATCGACGAAGAGAACAACCGCGCCATCCTCAAGAAGGCCGGCTTCCTCAACCGTGACGCTCGCGTCAAGGAGCGCAAGAAGGCCGGACTCAAGAAGGCCCGTAAGGCGCCGCAGTTCTCGAAGCGCTAACCCGTTAGTCGAGTACACACTCATATGGCTCGACTTTTCGGCACGGACGGCGTCCGGGGCCTGGCTAACCGTGATCTCACGGCTGGCCTGGCCCTGGGCCTCGCCCAGGCGAGCGCCGTTGTGCTCACCAGCGGCCGCCGCGCAGAGGAACGACGTGCCCAAGGCCGTCGTCCCGTCGCCGTGGTCGCCCGCGACCCCCGCATTTCCGGTGAATTCATCACCTCCGCCGTTGCAGCAGGCTTGGCCAGCTCCGGCGTAGACGTGTTGGATGCCGGCGTCATCCCGACGCCCGCCGCCGCCTTCCTCATCGCCGACATCGGCGCCGACTTCGGCGTGATGATCTCCGCCTCGCACAACCCGGCGCCCGACAACGGCATCAAATTCTTCAACTTCGGCGGCACCAAGCTTCCCGATGACGTCGAAGACCGCATCGAAGCGGTGCTCGACGCGGGCGATCAGCTCCTCACCCCGATTGCGGGCGACGTCGGACGCATCCGTCGCTTCGCCGACGCCGAGGACCGCTACGTCGTGCACCTGCTCGGCACCCTGCCGCACCGGCTCGACGGCATTCACGTGGTGCTCGACTGTGCCCACGGCGCGGCCGCCGGCGTGTCCCCGCAGGTCTTCACGGATGCCGGCGCCCGGGTCACCGTGATCGGCGCCGACCCCGACGGCCTCAACATCAACGACGGCGTGGGCTCCACCCACCTGGACAACCTCGCCAGAGCGGTGCTCGAGCACGGCGCCGACGTGGGCATCGCCCACGACGGTGACGCCGACCGCTGCCTGGCCGTCGACCGCGACGGCAACATCGTCGACGGCGACCAGATCATGGCGATCCTGGCCGTGTCGATGGCCGAACGCGGCGTGCTCAAGGACCGCACCCTCGTGGCGACGGTCATGAGCAACCTGGGGCTGAAGAAGGCCATGGCTGCCAACGGCATCAATATGATCGAGTCCAAGGTGGGCGACCGGTACGTGCTCGAGGAGCTTGACGCGCACGGGCTGTCGCTCGGAGGCGAGCAGAGCGGTCACGTCATCATGACGAAGTTCGCCACCACCGGCGACGGCATCCTCACCGGTCTGCACATCGTGGCCGAAATGGCCCGCACCGGAAAAACCCTCGCCGAGCTGGCCAGCGTGATGAAGGTGTTCCCGCAGATCCTCGTGAACGTTCGCGGCGTCGACCACCACGCCCTCGACGGCGACGAGGTCATCGCGCAGGCCGTGCGCGACGCAGAAACCGAACTCGGCGACACCGGCCGGGTGCTCCTGCGCCCCTCCGGCACCGAGCCGATGGTGCGGGTGATGGTGGAAGCCGCCGACCAGCCCACCGCCGACCGTCTGGCGCACGCCCTGGCCGACGTCGTGCAGTCCCGCCTGGCGCTGCAGCCCAGCTAGCCTGCCCGCAACTGTTGCCCGTGCGGACAATTGCGCCCGGTGCACCGGGCGCAATTGTCCGTTTCGGCAACAGTTGCTGGACGTCTGGCCGCTCTCGGAGGAGGTGCCTACGGCGTGGGCATGCCGCCGTTCACGTTGAGCGTCTCGCCGATGACGTAGCTGGACTCACCGGACGCCAGGAACACGTAGGCCGGGGCCAGCTCGGCCGGCTGCCCCGCACGACCGAGCGGCGTCTGCTCGCCGAATTCGGGCAGTTCCTCGGTGGGCTGGCCACCGGCGGTCTGCAGCGGCGTCCAGATCGGGCCGGGCGCGACGGCGTTGACACGGATGCCTTTGGGCGCCAGCTGCTGACCCAGCGCCTTCGTGAACGCGTTGATGGTGGCCTTGGTCGAGGCGTAGTCCACCAGGTTCTCTGACGGCGAATAGGCCTGGATCGACGTGGTGTTGATGATGCTCGAGCCCGGCTTCAGGTGCGGCAGCGCGGCCTTGGTGAGCCAGAACATCGCGTAGACGTTGGTCTTGAACGTCTCGTCGAACTGCTCGTCGGTGAGCTCGAGGAGGTCCTCCACATGCTGCTGCTTGCCGGCGTTGTTCACCAGGATGTCGAGACCACCGAGTCCGTCCACCGCGGCGGAGATCACCTGCCTGCAGAACGCGGAGTCCGTGAGATCGCCGGGCAGCGCAACGGCGGTGCGTCCGGCCTCCTCGATCAGGGCGACGATCTTCTGCGCGTCCTCTTCTTCCTCGGGGAGGTAGGAGATGGCGACGTCAGCTCCCTCCCGGGCGAACGCGATCGCGACCGCGGCGCCGATGCCGGAATCGCCGCCGGTGACGAGGGCCTTGCGGCCGGTCAGGCGCTCCGAACCTCGGTACGACGTCTCGCCACGGTCGGCGGTGTTGTTCAGCTTCGCGTCGAGCCCCGGGCCATCCTGGGACTGGGCAGTGGTGTCGATATCTGAGTACTTCTTGGCAGGGTCTTCGAAGGTGTACTGGTCGGAGGACAAGGCGTTCCCTTTCGTCGTTCGTCGACGTGTGACCGCTCGGGGTGCGCGAACACAACCGAACCAGCCTAGAAGTCGCCGTCTGGACGCTCTCTGCGTAAATCCTTACAAAGTCCTTGCAGGTTCCGGAGCGCTATCCGGGGAGCCGGCAGCGGCTAGAACGTACCGGACATGACGCCGCAGCGCCGAGCCGGGGGAGAGTCGCGGGTGGTTGAACTCTCCAGTGAGCTGCATGCCGAGTCGTTCCATCACCCTGCGGGACCGGATGTTCACGACGGCGGTGATCGAGTTCACCTCGGGCAGCATCAGCTCGGTGAACGCGAAGTGCAGGGCAGCCGTGGCGGCCTCGGTCGCCAGGCCCTGCCCCCAGGCCGATGGCGTCAGCCTCCAGCCCACCTCGACCCCGCCCGAACCCGGGATGCCCTCTGGCATCGGCGCCAGACCGGTGAAGCCGATGAACGCGCCGGTGTCCAGGCGCTCCAGCGCCCACAGCCCGTAGCCGTGCACGTCGAAGAGGGCGTCGGCGCGGGTAGCAAGATCATCGCTCTGCTCCCGGTCCAGGGGTGCGGGAAAGAATCTCATCACCTCGGCATCCGCAGTGAGCTGAGCGAACGGTTCCAGGTCGTCATCCCGCCATCGCCGCAGCAGGAGGCGGTCGGTGCGCACGTCGAAGTCCATCCCTCCACCGTAACCGCGCCCGAGAGGCGCCCGCACAGAGGCAACTGTCACCGCTGCGGACGTGTGCACCCGGTGTGCCGGGACCATTTGTCCGCAACGGGAACAGTTGCGCGGGTGTCGGCCGACACTCAGACCTTGCGGAGCAGCACCTTGTCGACGGTGTGGTCGGAGTCCTTGCGCAGCACCAGGGTGGCGCGGGAGCGGGTGGGGCGGATGTTCTGCAGCAGGTTGGGCTCGTTGATGCTGCCCCAGATGGTGCGGGCGCGGGCCCGGGCCTCGTCCTCGCTGAGGGAGGCGAACCTGTGGAAGAACGACTTGGGGTTCGTGAACGCGCCGCGCTGGAGCCGCAGGAACCGCTCCTCGTACCATCGGGAGATGTCGGAGGTGCGGGCATCCACGTAGATGGTGAAGTCGAACAGGTCGCTCACCGCGAGCCCGTGCCCGGGGGCGGGCGGCTGCAGCACGTTCAGGCCCTCGACGATGAGGATGTCGGGCTGACGCACGACGACCTGCGCGTCGGGCACGATGTCGTAGTTCAGGTGCGAGTAGAACGGGGCGCGCACCTCGGCGGCGCCGCTCTTGATGGCGCTGACGAAACGCAGCAGCGTGCGCCGGTCGTACGATTCCGGGAAGCCCTTGCGTTCCATCAGGCCGCGACGGGCCAGTTCGGCGTTGGGGAAGAGGAACCCGTCAGTGGTGACCAGTTCCACCCGGGGGGTGTCTTCCCAGCGGGCCAGGAGCTCCCGCAGCAGCCGGGCGATGGTGGACTTGCCCACGGCGACGGACCCGGCCACGCCGATCACGAACGGGGTGCGCTGGGCGCGTTCCCCGAGGAAGTCGCTGGTGTCGCGGTGCAGCTTGCGGGCTCCCGCGGCGTAGAGGTTGAGCAGCCGGCTCAACGGCAGGTAGACATCCGACACCTCGTTGATGTCGAGCGGTTCGCCCAGGCCGCGCAGCTGCACGACCTCGGTTTCCCGTAACGGCAACCGCGTCGAGGGTGCGAGGGATGCCCACACAGCACGGTCGAGCTCCACAAAGGGGGTGCTGTGACCGTTATTACTGGGGCTCACCACCGGCTCGGACATCGAGACCAAGCATAGTGCGACTAAAATCAGGGCCATGTGCGGAATCGTAGGATATGTCGGAGACAACAAAAGCGTCGAGGTCCTCATGGGAGGTCTCCGTCGACTCGAATACCGGGGGTATGACTCCGCGGGGATAGCGGTGATCGACGACGCGGGTGTGCTCAACACCGCGAAGCGCGCCGGCAAGCTCGCCGTGCTCGCCGCCGAGCTCGAGGCGCACCCGATCAACAACGGGCGCACCGGCATCGGCCACACCCGGTGGGCCACCCACGGCGGTCCGACCGACCAGAACGCGCACCCGCACCTGGGTGACGACGGCAAGCTCGCCCTCATCCACAACGGCATCATCGAGAACTTCTCGCCACTCAAGGACGAACTCCTCGCCGAGGGTTACGTCTTCGAGAGCGAAACCGACACCGAGGTGGCCGCCGTGCTGCTCGGCCGCGAATACCGCCGCCTGGGTGACCTGGGCGAAGCGTTCCGCACCGTCGTCGCGCGCCTGGACGGCGCATTCACGCTGCTGGCCGTGCACCAGGACCAGCCCGGCGTGGTCGTCGGCGCCCGCCGCAACTCGCCGCTGGTGATCGGCCTGGGCGACGGCGAGAACTTCCTCGGCTCCGACGTCGCCGCGTTCGTGGAGTACACCCGTCGTGCCGTCGCGATCGGCCAGGACCAGATCGTGACCATCACCCCCGACCTCGTCACCGTCACCGACTTCTTCGGCGCCCCCGTCGAGGTCGAAGAATTCGACATCGCCTGGGACGCCTCCGCCAGTGAGAAGGGCGGCTGGTCCAGCTTCATGGCCAAGGAGATCTCCGAGCAGCCGGATGCCGTCACCAACACCCTGCGCGGCCGCATCCACGACGGCCAGGCCGTGGTGCCCGAGCTCGAGGCCTTCGGCGACGACGTGCTCGCCGGCATCCGCCGCATCGTGATCGTGGCCTGCGGCACCGCCGCGTACGCCGGCCAGACCGCCAAGTACGCCATCGAGAAGTGGGCGCAGGTGCCGGTGGATGTCGAACTCAGCCACGAGTTCCGCTACCGCGACCCGGTGCTCACCCCGGACACCCTGGTGATCTCGATCAGCCAGTCCGGCGAGACCATGGACACCCTGATGGCCGTGAAGTACGCCCGCGAGGCCGGCGCCAAGGCCATCTCGATCTGCAACACGCAGGGCGCCACGATTCCCCGCGAATCCGACGCCGTGATCTACACCCACGCCGGACCCGAGGTCGCCGTCGCGTCGACGAAGGGGTTCACCGGCCAGATCGCCGCGCTGTACCTCTTCGCGCTGCACCTGGCCCGGGTGCGCAACACCATGTCCCTGGAGGAGCTGGCCGCGCAGGTCGTCGAGCTGCAGGCCATCCCGGACAAGATCGCCACCACCCTGCTGCAGGAAGACGCCGTGCGTCAGCTCGCCGTGTGGATGACCGACTCGCGCGCCGTGCTCTTCCTCGGCCGCCACGTGGGCTTCCCGATCGCGCTCGAGGGTGCGCTCAAGCTCAAGGAGCTCGCCTACATCCACGCCGAGGGCTTCGCCGCCGGTGAGCTCAAGCACGGCCCGATCGCGCTGATCGAGCCCGGCCAGCCGGTCTTCGTCGTGGTGCCGAGCCCCCGCGGGTCCGCGCACCTGCACCCCAAGGTGGTCTCCAACATCCAGGAGATCCGCGCTCGCGGCGCCCGGATCATCGCGATCGCCGAGCAGGGTGACGCCGCGGTGCTGCCGTTCGCCGACACCGTGTTCCACATCCCGCTCGCCGGCCCGCTGTTCGAGCCGCTGCTCGCCGTGGTGCCGCTGCAGATGTTCGCCATCGAGCTGGCCACCGCCAAGGGCCTCGACGTCGACCAGCCGCGCAACCTGGCGAAGTCGGTCACGGTTGAATAGGCCGGTCGAGTAAGCCGGCCGACTAGGCCACGGATGCCCAGGGCTCGCCGCGTCATCGCCTCGCGATGGCACCGGGTCCTGGGCATTTCGTTGAGAACAGCACACGAGGATTGAGCAGAGCATGATCAAGGGCATCGGCGTCGACATCGTCGACCTGGCACGCTTCGACCGGCAGGTGGCCCGCACGCCCGGGCTGGTGCCGAGGCTGTTCGCGCCGGCCGAGCGCACCCTGCCGACACACTCGCTGGCCGCCCGGTTCGCCGCCAAGGAAGCCCTGATCAAGGCCCTCGGCGACAGTGTGGGCGCCAGCTGGCAGGAGATGGAAGTGGTCTCCGACCCGCACGGCAACCCGTCCTTCGCGCTGACCGGAGCGGTGCAGGCCGCCTTCACCGCCCGCGGCATCACGAGCGCGCACCTGAGCCTGACCCACGACGCCGGGGTGGCCTGCGCATTCGTGGTCCTGGAGGGGAATTCATGACCGACTTCCGTGAGGCCGTCATCGACCTCGGCGCCGTGCAGACCAACGTGGAACACCTGCGCAGCCTGATCGGCACCCGGCACACCATGGCCGTGGTCAAGGCCAACGGCTACGGTCACGGCGCCGTGCCGGTGGCCCGCGCCGCCCTCGCCGGCGGCGCCGACTGGCTGGGTGTCGCCGACATCGACGAGGCCCTCGCCCTCCGCGCCGCCGGCATCGACGCCCCGGTGCTGGCCTGGCTGCACGGCCCGGATGCCGACTTCACCGCCGCCATCGCCGCGGACATCGACCTCGGGCTGTCGTCGGCGCTGCAGGTGCGCCAGGTCGCGGCGGCCGCCGACGCACTGGGCCGGCCCGCATCCGTGCAGATCAAACTCGAGACCGGCCTCAACCGCAACGGTGTCGACGAATCGGACTGGGCCGAGGTGCTGGGCCTCGCTGCCGCGTTCGAGCGCGTCGACCGGCTGCGGGTGCGCGGCCTGTTCAGCCACCTCGCCAATACCTCACCCGATGACGACCTCGCCGCCATCGCCAGCTTCGGCCGCGGGCTTGAGGCCGCCACCGCGGCCGGGCTCACCATCGACCTCGCCCACCTGGCCTCAACGGCCGCCGCCCTGCGCCTGCCCGCCGCCCGCTATTCGATGGTGCGGTTGGGCATCGGTATCTACGGGCAGTCGCCCTTCGCCGACGCGGATGCCGTCGACCTCGGCCTGACCGCGGCCATGACCCTGCGTGGCAGGGTCGCCGCCGTGCGCCGGGTCGCCGCCGGCGCGGGCGTCTCCTACGACTACCTGTGGCGCGCCGCCGCCGACACCACCCTCGCCCTGGTGCCGCTGGGTTACGCCGACGGGGTACCCCGTCAGGCCATGAACGCCGCCAGGGTGGCCATCAACGGAACCCAGTATCCCGTGGTGGGCCGTGTCGCGATGGACCAGTTCCTGGTAGACGTGGGCGCCGACCCTGTCGCCGTCGGCGACGTGGTGGTGCTGTTCGGCGACGCCGCGGCCGGGGTGCCCACCGCCGCCGAGTGGGGCGCCGCCGCGGGAACGATCAACTACGACATCGTCACCCGGGTGGGCGCACGGGTGCCGCGTCGGTATGTGGGATCCGGGTCCCTGACCGACGCCGACAGCACCGAAACCACGAGGTCGTAGCCCGATGCGCCGCACCATCACCGACCCCGAAACCATGCACGCCCTCGGCCTGGAAATGGCCGGGCTGTTGCGCGCCGGCGACCTGATGGTGCTCACCGGCCCACTCGGCGCCGGTAAGACCACCTTCACCCGCGGCCTCGGCGAGGGCTTGCGCGTGCGCGGCGCGGTCACCAGCCCCACCTTCGTGCTCGCCCGCACGCATCCGAGCACGATCGGCGGGCCGCCGCTGGTGCACGTGGATGCCTACAGATTGAGCAGCGCGATGGAGCTCGACGACCTCGACATCGACTTCGCCCGCTCGATCGTGGTGGTGGAGTGGGGCCGCGGCCTGCTCGAGGGGATCACCGAATCGTGGCTGGACGTGGAGATCGAGCGTCCGCTCGGCGCCTCGCAGGCCGACCCGGACGCCGACGATGCCCTCGCCCTGGACCTGCCCGAACCGCGCACTGTCACGGTGACCGGCCACGGACCGCGCTGGCAGGACGGCCTCGGCCTCGACCCGGATGCGCCGGTGCACAAGTGACCGCCGCCCGGCCCACCGGCGCGTGGTACTGGAGCGCCCTCGTCCTCACCGGCGTCATCGGCGGACTGCTCTCCGGACTGTTCGGTGTCGGCGGCGGCATCGTGATGGTGCCCCTGCTCATCTCGCTGGTGCGCATGGACCAGCGCCGGGCAGCCACTACGTCGCTGGCCGCGATCGTGCCCACCTCCATCGTGGGGTCGCTCACCTACCTGGCCAACGGCCACATCGACCTGATCGCCGGCGCGATCATCGCCGCCGGCGCCGTGGTCGGCGCCCTGATCGGCAGCAACCTGCTGCAGCGCATCCCGCTGTTCTGGCTGCGCTGGCTCTTCATCGCGCTGCTCATCGTGGTGGCCGCGCGCATGCTTGTGGTGGAGCCGGAACGCGGAGCAGCCCTCGAGCTGAACTGGATCGTAGTGCTGGGCTACCTCGCTCTGGGGCTGACGATGGGCATCGCATCCGGCCTGTTCGGCATCGGCGGGGGAGTGATCGCGGTGCCGGCCCTCGTGGCGGTGTTCGGCGTGAGCGACCTCATCGCCAAGGGCACCTCGTTGCTGGTGTTGGTGCCCACGAGCATCGTCGGCACCGTCGCCAACCTGCGCGCCGGGCTCGTCGACCTGCCCGCCGGCCTCGTGGTCGGCGCCGCTGCCACCGTCGCGGCGGTGCCCGGGGTGGCCCTGGCCGTGCTGATCCCGCCGCGCCTGTCGAGCATCCTGTTCGCCGTGCTGCTGATTCTCGCCGCCGGGCAGCTGACGGTGAAGGCTCTGCGCACCAAGCGCGCCTGACGCCCACCCGACTCGCGTCTGCCGCACCCCACTGTTGCCCGTGCGGACAAATGCGCCCGGTGTGCCGGACGCAGATGTCCGCTTCGGCAACAGTTGCCGGTGAGGGAGCCGGCGAGGCACCCGGCGGGTGGAGGCGCCCGGGCCGCATAGGCTGGACGGGTGCTCCTCGCCATCGATACCTCCGCCGGCACCAGCGTCGCCGTCGTCGACCTGACCCAGGGCGTGATCGCCGAACGCGGCGTCCCCGACACCATGCGGCACGCCGAGGTGGTCGGCCGCCTCATCCAGGAGTGCCTCACCGAGGCCGCCATCCCCGTCTCGGCGCTCTCCGGCGTCGTCGGCGGCATGGGCCCCGGACCGTTCACCGGCCTCCGCGTCGGCATCGCCGCCGCCCGGGTCTTCGCGCTGGGCATCGGACGCCCTCTGGTTCCCGTGGTCAGCCACGACGCCATCGCCTACGGCCACTACCGCACCGGCCACACCGGCCCGCTGCTCGTGGTCACCGACGCCCGGCGCCGCGAGGTCTACTGGTCCGCGTACAGCGGGGCGGATGCCGAGCACCTCCCGGTGCGTATCGGCTCTCCGGCCCTGGCCAAACCGGCCGAGCTGCTCGAGGCCGACTTCGTGCACGCCGGCCTGCCCCGCCTCGACGCCGCCACCATCTCGGCCGGCGACCTCGGGATGGTCGCCGAACTCGCCTTCGCGGCCGGCCGCCCGTTTGCCGCCGACGAGGCGCTCTACCTGCGCTCACCCGATGTGACGGTGTCCAAAAACGGTCCCAAGCGGGTGAGCTGATGACCTGGCAACTACGCCGCGCCCAGCCCGCCGACGTCGAGGCGATCATGGCCCTGGAGACGCACATCTTCGAAAACGACGCCTGGTCCACCGAGATGATGGCCCGGGATGTCGCCGACCCCGGCTGCTACTACCTCGTCGCCTTCCCGCCGGACTCGCCGGAGCACATCGTCGCGTACGCCGGACTGCAGGCGGCGTTGCGCTCGCCGGAGAGCGACATCCAGACCATCGCCGTGGCCGAAGAGGCCCGCGGCCGCGGGCTCGGCCGGGTGCTCATGCTCAGCCTGATCACCGAGGCCCGCAAGCGCGGCGCCCGCGAAACCTTCCTCGAGGTGCGCGCCGACAACCCCGGCGCCCAGCACCTGTACCGCTCGCTCGGCTTCGAAGACCTCGGCGTTCGCCGGGGCTACTACCAACCAGACAACGTGGATGCGATCGTGATGCGCCTGCCCATTCCGCCCGCCGAGATGCAGTTCACGGCTGCCGCCGTCGCGCCGCCCGTCGCCGACCCGGCTGCCCCCGTCGCCGACCCGGCCCCCGCCGCCTCCCCGGACCGCCCGCTCAACCGCACCAACCCGCTGGTGCTGGGCATCGAAACCTCCTGCGACGAAACCGGCATCGGCATTGTGCGCGGCACCACCCTGCTCTCCAACACCATCGCCTCGTCGATGGACGAGCACGCCCGCTACGGCGGCGTCGTGCCGGAGGTTGCAGCTCGCGCCCACCTCGAAGAGATGGTGCCCGCCATCCACGCGGCCGTCGCCGAAGCCGGCATCCGGCTCGACGAGATCGACGCCATCGCCGTCACCAGCGGACCCGGCCTCGCCGGTGCACTCATGGTCGGTGTCGGCGCCGCCAAGTCGCTCGCGGTGGCGCTGGACGTGCCGATCTACGCCGTCAACCACCTCGTCGGCCACGTGGGCGCCGACCTCCTGCGCGGCGAGGGCGTCGACACGGATGCGCCGCTGGAGTACCCCACCATCGCCCTGCTGGTCTCCGGCGGGCACACCTCGCTGCTGCTGGTGCGCGACCTGGTCTCCGACGTGGAGCTGCTCGGCGAGACCATCGACGACGCCGCCGGCGAGGCCTTCGACAAGGTCGCCAGGGTACTCGGCCTGCCCTACCCCGGCGGGCCGCAGATCGACAGGGTCGCGGCCACCGGCGACCCCACCGCCATCCGCTTCCCGCGCGGCCTCAGTCACCAGAAGGATGTCGCCAAGCACCGTTACGACTTCTCCTTCTCCGGCCTGAAGACCTCGGTGGCCCGGTGGGTGGAACAGAAGCGTGACGCCGGCGAAACCGTGCCGATCAACGACGTCGCGGCGAGCTTCCGCGAGGCCGTGGTCGACGTGCTGCTCACCAAGGCCGTCGCGGCCTGCACCGACCTCGGGGTGCCCAGGCTGCTGCTCGGCGGCGGCGTGATCGCCAATGCGCGGTTGCGCCAGGTGGCCCAGGAACGCACGGATGCGGCCGGTATCGCGCTGCGCATCCCGCCTCTGTCGCTCTGCACCGACAATGGCGCCATGATCGCGGCGCTCGGCGCGCAGCTGATCATGGCCGGGCACGCACCCTCCAGCCTCGATTTCGGGGCGGACTCTACCCTCCCGGTGGGCCTCATCCAGGCCTGAAACCGCATCTCACCAAGAGTTTCTCGCGCGGACGCGATACTGTCATGGTGGGGGTTTTGCGCAGAGCCAGCACGTTGACACCCCCACGGCGCGGGTGCCACTATGGCACCCATCGCACCCAGTGCCCTTGCATTCCCTACGCTGCACCACGTGAAGGAGTCACCCATGACCGACCCGAACCAGCCCCCCGTGAACAAGCCGGACTCGAACGAGCCCACTCCGCCGCCGGCCTACGCCCCGCCCGCGCCGCCGGCCTACGGTGCAACCCCGGCCGCCCCGGCCTACGGCGCCGCACCCGCCGCCCCGCAGGCCTACGCACCGCAGGGCTACGGGCAGCCGGCTGGCGGCGACAAGTGGAACGTTCTCGCGATCATCTCCCTGGTCAGCGCGTTCTTCGTGTCCCTCGCCGCCGTCATCTGCGGCCACATTGCGCTCAGCCAGATCAAGCGCACCGGCGAAAAGGGGCGCGGCCTCGCCATCGCCGGCCTCGTGCTCGGCTACGTCGGCCTGATCAGCGGCCTCATCTTCCTCATCGTCATGATCGGCGTCATCATGGCGGGCATCAGCGAAGGCTCGTACTCCACCTACTAAAGGCTCGGCGGACCGCGCTCGCCGGCCACCCCGGCCGCCCGATCGGGCGGCCGGGCGGCCTGGATCAGACCAGGCGTTCACAGGAAAGGAATGACGATCATGACCGATCCGAACACACCACATCCCGAGGTTCCCCAGGTTCCCAACGTGCCGCAGGTCCCCGACGTACCGCAGGTGCCCGACTTCCCGCAAGACAACATGGCCGGCGACCCGCCGAAACGCCCGAACGGCCCCGCCGGCGATGCCGAACCCACCCCGCCGGGCGCCCAGCCGGCGCCGCCGGTTCCGCCAGTGAGCCCGGCCGGTCAGCCGACGCCGCCGCCCGCCTACGGCCCGCCCGCCCCGAGCGAAGGCACCCCGCCACCGCCCTACGGTTCGCCGCCGCCTGGCTACACCCCGCCGGGCTCCGGTTACGGCACCCCGCCGCCCACCGGCGGCCCCGCCGCCGGCTACTACGCCGGCCAGCCCGGGATGCCGTCGGCCACCAAGCAGCCGATCCTGAGCATCCTGTCGATGATCGCCGGTGTCATCGGCATCCTCGGCTCCCCGGTCGCGTTCTTCCCGATTTTCGGTGGCATCCTCGCCATCATCCTGCCGGCCGCCGGCGTGGTCCTGGGCTTCATCGCCCGCAACAAGGAACCGAACGGCAAGGGCTTCTGGCTGACCGGGATCATCACAGGCTTCGTGGGTATCGCCCTGGCGCTGCTGAGCATTCTGCTCTGGTCGCTGGTGTTCGCGACTGTGCCGATGAACAATTACAACTACTAACCGCACAGCTAGTAGTCGAGAATCGAGTCCACACGCATGTCGCAGTCCGGGCAGCCCGAAACCCGGGCGGAGCGGGAGCAGCCAGTCCCGCCCGCCGGGACACCGGCGTTGTCGCGCGCACAGGCGCGGGCCGCGGAGGCCAGGGCGGCAGAGCTGCGGGCACCCGCCGGGCGTTCGCCCGACCTGACCCGGCCGCCGGTGGCCGGCGAGCTCGCCTACGAGTCCACCATCACCGCGCCCACCGAGTGGGTGCCCTACGTGTACACCACCGCCGAGATCCAGACCCATGCGGCCCGCCGTGGTCTGAGCGTCGCTGCCGCGGTCTGCGGGGTGCTCGGGGTGCTGGCCGGCATCTTCGTGATCTGGGGGGCGCCCCTGAGCATCGCCGCGGTCGTGCTCGCCCTGGTGGCCAGGTACGTGGAGCGGCGCGCCGGCGGCCTCTGGCTGCTCGGCCTGCTCAGCGGGCTGCTGGGCATCCTGATGGCGGTGCTGTGGTTCGTCGTGATCACCCGGATGCTGCCCGCCTACTTCGGCTGAGCGGCACCCGCGAGCCGGCTGGCGCCGGTCAGACCCGTTCCACCAGCAGCGCCACCTTGTGCCCGGCCGCGCGGGTCACCACCAGGGTGGCCGATTCCGGGCCCTTGAGCTTCAACCGGGTGCGCAGGGTTGCCGGATCCACATCGACGCCGCGCTTCTTGATCTCCAGGGTGCCGATCTTCCGTTCGGCCAGCGCCAACCGCAGCTTCTTCTCGTCGGTGGGCAGCACCTCGAGCACCCGGAACGCCGTGGCGAACGGGGTGCGGGTCAGCGTCGGGCTGGTCAGGTAGGCCAGGCCCTCGCTGAGCATCGACGCATCCATCGACCTGGCGAGGTCACCGATCAGCCGGGCGCGGATGATGGCGCCGTCGGGTTCGTACACGTAGTCGCCGAGCTCGCCGACAGGCACATCCTCGCTGTCGGCGGGTGCGGTCAGCTCCGCGACGCCGTCCTTGCTCAGCAGCAGCGCCGACCGGCGGATGCCCGGCCGCGCGAGCGCACCGAACCACAGCCCCATCTCCACCAGCTTGCCGTCCACCGATACCCACTGGGCCTCCGCGGTCTCGGGGATCTGGTCGCGGTCGTGGCCGGGGCCGAGCTTGACGCCGACGGGCATCCGTGTGCTCAGGGCGTAGACGTCGTCGAGGTTGGGGGAGTAGTCCTCTGACCGGGTGAGCCGGCTGGTGTTGCCGTGCCCGGCGGTGCGGCGGGCCGGGTCGAACCAGAGCGCGTCGAATTCGGTGGGGTCGATGTCGGCAGCGTCGGCGCAGCGCACTGAGGAGGTCGGGAAGGGGGCCAGGTTGAAGCTGGCGACCGTGGCGGTGACCTCGTCGACGTCGATCGCGGTCACGGTCAGCTCCATCGCGGCCATCGCCATGGCGTCGCCGCCGATGCCGCAGCCCACGTCGGCGACCCGGGTGAGGCCGGCCTCCACGAACCGGCCGGCGTGCAGGGCGGCCACCCGCAACCGGGTGGCCTGCTCCAGACCGGCCTCGGTGAACAGCATCCGGCTGGCAAAGTCGCCGAACTTGCCGGTCGCCTTCGCCCGCAGCCGGGACTGGTAGAGCACCGCGTTGACCAGGGCGGGGGAGTGCCCGGCCTTGCGCAGGGCACTGACCGTGCGCACGACGTCGGCACCGGCCTCGTAGACGGGCAGGGAGTCCAGCAGGCGCAGGCCTTCGGGTGAGAGCAGCTCAACGAGCTCGGCGCGTTCCATCCCGCAAACCTATCAAGCCAAACCGGGCCGCACCCCGAGCACTCTGGCACTCACGTTGCGTGAGTGCCAGTTGCGCCCTAAACTCGACTTAGCACTCTCGCTGTGAGTCTGCTAACTACGTCTTAGCTAAGAAAGAGGTCAACCGTGTCGGTCTCCATCAAGCCGCTCGAAGATCGCATCGTCATCAAGCAGGTGGATGCAGAACAGACCACCGCTTCCGGACTTGTGATCCCGGACACCGCCAAAGAGAAGCCCCAGGAAGGCGAAGTTGTCGCCGTCGGCCCCGGCCGCATTGACGACAACGGCAACCGCATCCCGCTCGACGTCGCCGTCGGCGACAAGGTGATCTACTCCAAGTACGGTGGAACCGAAGTCAAGTTCGGTGGCGAGGACCTCCTCGTTCTGTCGGCTCGCGACGTTCTCGCGGTCGTCGTTCGCTAGTCACACCGCATATCGTTGAATCCCGGATGGCCTCGGCCGTCCGGGATTTTTCGCGTCCAGAGGGGTGACAACGTGCACGAGAATTCGACAGATCCCGCCGCCGCCGCCGCGCCGACCGGGCCGGTGGATGCCGGCCGGAGCGGGACGAGCCCGGGCCGCAGTTCCGCGAGCACGGGCCTGATCTTCGCGATCTGCGCCTACGGCATGTGGGGATTCCTGCCGCTGTACTTCCTGTTCCTCGCCCCGACCGGAGCATTCGAGATCGTGGCCTGGCGGGTGCTGTTCTCGCTGGTGTTCTGCGCCGTGCTGATCCTGGCCACCCGGGCCTGGCGGCCGCTCGTGGCCGCGCTGCGCTCGTGGCCGCGCTGCGCTCGCCGCGCATCGTGTGGACGATGGGGCTGGCCGGGGTGCTGATCTTCATCAACTGGCAGACCTTCATCCTCGGCACCCTGAGCGGCCGCGTCGTCGAAACGGCGCTGGGCTATTTCATCAACCCGATCATCACGGTGCTGCTGGGCGTCCTGGTGCTGCACGAGAAGCTGCGCAGGGCCCAGTGGGCCGCCGTGGTGATCAGCTTCATCGCCGTGATCGTGCTCAGCGTCGGCTACGGCACCGTGCCCTGGATCTCCCTGATCCTGGCGTTCTCCTTCGGCTTCTACGGCCTGATCAAGAAACGGGTCGGCGGTCACATCGACGCGCTCTCCGGGCTGACCCTGGAGACTCTCTGGCTCACGCCGATCGCGATCATCCAACTGGTCGTGGTGTCGGTGATCTCCGGCCTCACCTTCGGCACCGTCTCGACGGTGCACACCATCGCGCTGATCGGCACCGGTGTGCTCACCGCGGTGCCGCTGCTCTTCTTCGCGGCCGCGTCCCGGCGCCTGCCGTTGACCACGATGGGGCTCGTGCAGTACCTCGCACCGGTGCTGCAGTTCATCGCCGGCGTGGTCATCCTGCACGAGCCGATGCCGCCGGAACGGTGGCTCGGATTCGGGTTGGTCTGGCTCGCTCTGATCGTGCTGACCGTCGATATGGTGCGCGCGGGGCGGGCACAGCGCCGGCCGGTTATCGACCCGATTTAAGGGCTCAGAGCCAAGCATCCTGATCAGGGGGCCGTTCGTAACGATTTGGTCGCGTTACACGGCTGTAACACGACCGCCTTGTTTGATGTCGTTCGGGTGAATACCTTTGCAGCACGGCAACGATCGTTTGCCGTGCTCTAACCTTCGATTCCCCTTACCCTAGGAGCAACATGAGCGTATTCGCGAAGGCCTCGGCCTCCCGCTCGGCCCGCGCCGTCGTCACCGGCGTCGCCATCTTCGGCGTCAGCGCCCTTCTGCTCACCGGATGCAGCACCGACGCAGCCGAGCCGGCCGCATCGGACGCACCCGCGGCGGAAAGCACCGTCGCTGAGATCACCGCCGGCGACCGCGCGCTGGACCTGAAGGTCGGCACGATCCTCCCCCAGAGTGGTGGACTCGCCTTCCTCGGCCCGCCCGAAGAAGCCGGTGTCCAGCTCGCCGTCGAGGAGATCAACGCTGCCGGCCTGGGCATCGACATCGAAGCCATCCTCCGCGACTCGGGCGACACCACGACCGATACCGCCACCGTCTCCGTGACCGACCTGCTCTCGCAGGATGTCTCGGCGATCGTCGGTGCGGCGTCCTCGGGTGTCTCCAAGACCGTCATCGACCAGATCACCGGCGCCGGCGTCGTGCAGTTCTCGCCGGCCAACACCTCGGCCGACTTCACGGATTACGACGACAAGGGCCTCTTCTGGCGCACCGCTCCGTCCGACATCCTGCAGGGTGAAGTCCTGGGCAACCTGATCGCCGAAGACGGCAACAGCACCCTGGGCCTGATCGTGCTCAATGACGCCTACGGAACCGGCCTGGCCGAGTTCACCACCACGGCCTTCGAGGCTGCCGGCGGAGAGGTCGTCGCCAGCGCGAGCTTCAACGAGGGCGACGCCAACTTCTCGGCTCAGATCGCCGAAGTCACCGCGGCCAACCCCGACGCGATCGCTCTGATCACGTTCGACCAGGCCAAGGTCATCACCCCGGACCTCGTGGCGAGCGGCTTCCCCGGCGACAAGCTGTACTTCGTCGACGGCAACCTGGCCGACTACAGCGAGGACTTCGCTGCCGGCCTGATCGAGGGCTCGAAGGGCACGCTGCCCGGCCTGGACACCGCGACCCTCGGTGACTTCACCGGCCGTCTGCTCGAGATCGACCCGGCCCTGACCGACTTCAGCTACGCGGCTGAATCCTACGACGCCGTCATCCTGATCGCCCTGGCTGCGTTCGCAGCCAACGACGTGTCGGGTGAGTCGATCGCCAAGTACCTCCAGCAGGTATCCGGTGGCTCCGGTGAGGGCGAGAAGGTCACCGACTTCGCGTCGGGCGCCGCGCTCCTCGCCGAGGGCAAGCAGATCGACTACGACGGTTACTCCGGCACGATCACGTTCGACGAGAACGGCGACCCGACCGACGCAACCATCGGCATCTTCGAATTCGGTGCAGACAACAAGTACAGCCGCATCAACTAGTCACTACCGCCGACTCGCGGTACACCACAGCAGACGTACCGCGACACGCACAGAAGGGCCCCGGCTTCGGCCGGGGCCCTTTCGCGTGCCCGGTTTCCGGTGGCCGGTCGCCGCCGGGTGACGGGGCGCCGGCTGCCGGCCAGGGGAGCGGCAGCCGTGGGCGGCCGCAGCGGAGGCCGGCGGCAGCGGAGGCCGGCGGAGTCGAAGGCGCAGTGGATGGCAGCCGCCACGGGCCCGCTGCGGGTCTTTCGGCGGCGGAGGCGCGGAGCTGCGCGTCGAGGCGGACAACGGCGTCAGAACGGCTCCTGGCGCCGCCGGTGAAACGCGAAATGCCCCGCTGCGGACCAGTTGCTCCGGTAGACCGGGGCAACTCGTCCGCAACGGGGCAAGTCGGTGGTGCGGATGCTGCAGGGAGGGTCAGTCGTCCTGACCCAGGGTGCCCAGGTACAGGCCGATCACCTTGGGGTCGTTCAGCAGCTCGCGGCCGGTGCCGGTGTAGGCATCCCGACCCTGATCGAGCACGTAGCCTCGGTCGCAGATCTGCAGGCAGCGGCGGGCGTTCTGCTCCACCATGATCGTGGTCACACCGGCCTTGTTGATCTCCTTCACCCGCAGGAACGCCTCGTCCTGACGCACCGGGGACAAACCGGCCGAAGGCTCGTCGAGCAGCAGCACGTGCGGGCCCATCATCAGCGCCCGCGACATCGCCACCATCTGGCGCTCGCCGCCGGAAAGCGACCCGGCCCGCTGGCCGAGGCGCTTGCGCAGCTCCGGGAAGATCTCGGTGACGAACTCGAGCCGCTCGGCCAGGCCCTTGGGCTTCTGGTACATGCCCATCTCCAGGTTCTCCTGGATCGTCAGCGTCGGGAAGACGTTGTTGGTCTGCGGCACGAAGCCCACGCCCTTGGCGACCAGCTTGTTGGCCTTGAGGTTCGTGATGTCGTCACCGCGCAACCGGATCTCGCCCTCGCGTACCTTGACCAGGCCGAAGATCGACTTGAGCAGGGTCGACTTGCCGGCCCCGTTCGGGCCGATGATGCCGATCAGTTCGCCGTCGTAGGCGGTGAGCGAGCATTCGTTGAGGATGTTGACGCCGGGCACGTAGCCGGCCGTCACGTTCTTGACCTCGACGACCGCCTTCCGCACCGGGGCCGGGGTGGCGTCGATCAGCGGGCTAGAGTTCGTCATCGAGCAGCTCCTTAATGGCTCCGACATGTTCCTTCTCGGCGTCGGGATCCTCGCCGAGGTCCTCGTCGTGGTGCTGGCCCAGGTACGCGTCGATGACGGCCTGGTTGCGCATCACCTCGTGCGGGTCGCCCTCGGCGACCACCTTGCCCTCGGCCATCACGATCACCCAGTCGGCGATGTGCCGCACCATGTGCATGTCGTGCTCAACGAAGAGCACGCTCATGCCTTCGGCCTTGAGGTTGAGGATGTGGTCGAGCAGCGACTGGGTCAACGCCGGGTTGACGCCGGCCATGGGCTCGTCGAGCATCACCAGGGTGGGGTCGCTCATCAGCGCCCGGGCCATTTCGAGGAGCTTGCGCTGCCCGCCGGAGAGGCTGGCCGCGTAGTCGTCCTTCTTGGTGTCGAGCTTGAACCGGGTGAGCAGGTCCAGCGCCTTGACCTTGTTGTCGGCCTCCTGCTGACGCCAGAGGAACGGCAGGACGGCGCGGAACAGGTTCTCGCCCACCTGCGCCTTCGCGCCGAGCAGCATGTTGTCCATCACCGTCAGCAGGCCCAGGGCCTTGGTGAGCTGGAAGGTGCGCACCTGACCCATCCGGGCGACCTTGAACGCGGCCATGCCGCCGATGGGGGTGCCCTCGAAGGTCCACGAGCCGGTGTCCGGCTTGTCGAACCCGGTGAGCAGGTTGAACAGGGTGGTCTTGCCGGCCCCGTTCGGCCCGATCAGGGCGGTGATGGCGCCGCGGGGGATCTCGAGGTGCTCGACATCCACCGCCTTGAGGCCGCCGAAGGTGCGGCTGACGCCGTCGACCACGAGGATCGGGTCCTTCTTCTTGCAGCCGGGGACGGCCTCGCCGATGTGCATGTCAACTGTCTTGACGGGCTTGCCGGTGGGAACACTGTTACTTGACAAAAGCCAGCTCCTTCTTGTTTCCGAAGATGCCCTGGGGTCTGTAGATCACGATGAGCATGATCGCGACGCCCACCAGGATGAAACGCAGCTGTCCGGCCTGGATGCTCGTCAGGAACGGGATCCAGCCGGCCTCCACGGCCCGGGCGATGAACCCGGAGAAGAAGGACAGCAGCACCCAGAAGACCATCGAGCCGATGACCGGACCGAGGATGGTTGCCGCTCCACCGAGCAGCAGGATGGCGTAGACGAAGAACGTCAGCGAGGTCTGGTAGTTCGACGGCACCACGGCACGCGGCAGCACGAAGATCATGCCGGCGATGGTGCCGTAGACGCCACCGAGGATCAGCGACTGCATCTTGTAGAAGTAGACGTTCTTGCCCAGGGCGCGAACGGCGTCTTCGTCCTCGCGGATGCCCTTGATCACGCGGCCCCACGGGCTGCGCATGATCTGCCAGGTGAACAGGCAGGCGAGGATCACGATGGTCCAGGCCACGATGCGCAGCCACCAGTCGTAGGCGTTGTACTCGAACGGACCGAACCCGTAGGTGCCGTCGGGGATCGGGTTGAGGGCGGCGAATCCGCCCTTGTACCCGCTGAGCCCGTTGGCCGAACCGGTGATCGGTTCGAAGGTGTTGGTCGTGAACAGCAGCCGCACGATCTCCGCTGCCGCGATGGTGACGATGGCCAGATAGTCCGCCCGCAACCGCAGGGTCGGGATACCCAGAACCAACGCGAAGATCACGGATGCGCCGATCCCGACGAGCACCGCCGCCCAGACCGGGAAGCCGAAGCTCAGGGTCGAGATGGCGTACCCGTAGGCGCCGAGGGCCATGAAGCCGGCCTGGCCGAAGTTGAGCAGGCCGGTGTAGCCGAAGTGAATTGCCAGTCCCAACGCCGCGAGGGCGTAGGCGGCGGTGGTCGGGCTGATCAGCTCGACGGCCGCGTTGCTAAAGATTGCTCCCCAGTCGATCATCGTCAGCCCCTAGCCAATTCTCTCTTTGCGACCCAGGATGCCTTGCGGCCGAAGCAGCAGCACCAGGATCAAAACGACAAGTGCACCGACGTATTTCAGGTCGGACGGAATCCACAGCGTCGACAGCTCGACGAACAGGCCCACGATGATCGATCCCACGAGGGCGCCGAACGCCGTGCCGAGACCGCCGAGGGTGGTGGCAGCGAAGACCAGCAGCAGGATCTGGAAGCCCATGTCCCAACTGACCCCCGGCCGGAAGTAGGCCCAGAGCACACCGGAGAGGCCGGCGAGCGACCCGCCGACGATCCAGACGATGCGGATGACACCATCCACGTCGATGCCGCTGGCGGAGGCGAGGCTGGGGTTGTCGGAGACGGCCCTGGTGGCCTTGCCGATCCGGGTGCGCAGCAGGAAGTAGGAGACCGCGAGAAGCACGACGATGCTGATACCCATGCTCGCGAGGTCGATCGGCGACAGCGAGATCGGGCCGAACTTGAGGTCAGTCATGCCGGAGCCGGGCAGCTGGCTGGTGCCGCCGCCGTAGAACAGCTGGAAGGTGTACCGCAGCGCCAGCGAGAGGCCGATGCTGACGATCATCAGCGGGATCAACCCGACGCCCTTCTTCCGCAGGGGTTTCCAGATGGTGGCGTCGAGCCCGAAGCCCAACAGACCGCTGAGGGCGATCGCCAACAGGATCGCCAGCCAGATCGGCAGCCCGAGCGTCGTGCTGAGGGTGAGGGTGGCCAACGCGCCGAAGGTGATCATCTCCGCGTGCGCGAAGTTGCTCAGGCCCGTGGTGCCGAAGATCAGCGACATGCCGATCGCGGCCAAGGCCAGCAGCAGGCCGAAGTTCAGGCCGTTGACGAAGCGGTTCACGAACTGGTCGAAGAAGCTGACCGTCGTGCGTTCGCCCTCGCCGAGGAAGAAGTTCACCGACTTCACCTGGGTGAGGCCGAATTCGGCTTCGATTTCGGCGCCGCCCTTGGCGACGACCACACCTTTAGGGAGAGTGTCCTCGTCGAGGGTGACCGTGTAGGTCTCCTTCTCCGGAACGCCGATGCGCCACTTGCCCTCGGCATCCGTGACGACCTCGGCCTCATAGCCGGAGCCTTCAACGGAGATGAGCACGTCTTCGATGGGCTCGCCACCGAATTGCACATTCCCCGAGAGCACATAGTCGTACTGGTCAGTGTTGATCTCGTCGGCATGAGCCGCGCTCGCCGAGAACGTTGAAAACGTCAGGGCGGTCAGGAGTAGGCCGAAAAACAGCACCATCATCCTGGGCGTGAATCTGCGGACAGCGTGTGTATTGCTCACTGCACCTCCATGGCGGCACCGTCGGTGCGTATTCTTACCTGGCACGGACTTGCCTGCCAGCGACCTTGCTGACAGTACGTGCCGATTATGTCGCATATGTTTCGTACGCCGAATTTAGGGCAATCGATTTTGGATCGCGGAATGCGCCAAGCGCATCGTCGCTTAACATTGAGTACCGGTTGCATCCCAGGGATTTCCGGACTTTTTTCCATATCCGCGAATGCAAAAGGGGTTTCATGGATCAGCCAGATCCGTTCGGTTTCACCGGACTCACCTACGACGACGTCCTTCTCCTGCCGGGTCACACCGACGTCATTCCGAGCGAGGCCGAGACAAAGTCCCGGCTAACCCGCAGAATCAGCGTCGCGACGCCGCTGCTGTCCAGCGCGATGGACACCGTCACCGAGACCCGCATGGCCATCGCCATGGCTCGTGAAGGCGGCCTGGGCATCCTGCACCGCAACCTGTCGATCGCCGACCAGGCCGAGCAGGTGGACCTGGTCAAGCGCAGCGAATCCGGCATGATTACCAATCCGGTAACGACTTCGCCCGACGCCACCGTGGCCGAGGTGGATGCCCTCTGCGGGCAGTTCCGCATCAGCGGTCTGCCGGTCGTCGACAACGACGGTGTGCTCGTGGGCATCATCACCAACCGCGACATGCGCTTCGTCTCCGCCGTGGCCAAGCACACCACCCGGGTGCGCGAGGTCATGACCACGTCGCCGCTGATCACCGGCAAGGTGGGCATGGCCCCCATGGACGCCGTGGCCATCTTCGCCACCCACAAGATCGAGAAGCTGCCGCTCGTCGACGATGCCGGCCGGTTGACCGGTCTGATCACCGTCAAGGACTTCGACAAGAGCGAGGAATACCCCAACGCCACCAAGGACGACGCCGGGCGCCTGCGCGTCGGCGCGGCCATCGGCTTCTTCGGTGACGCCTGGCGCCGGGCATCCGCCCTGCTCGAGGCGGGCGTCGACGTGCTCGTGGTCGACACCGCCAACGGCGACAGCGCCGGTGTGCTCGAAATCATCCGCAAGCTCAAGTCAGACTCGGCCTTCGCCGACGTCGACGTCATCGGCGGCAACGTCGCCACCCGCTCCGGCGCGCAGGCACTCATCGACGCGGGCGCGGATGCCATCAAGGTGGGCGTGGGCCCCGGCTCGATCTGCACCACCCGCATCGTCGCCGGCGTGGGCGTGCCGCAGATCACCGCGGTCTACCAGGCCTCCCTGGCCGCACGGGAGACCGGCGTGCCGGTCATCGCCGACGGCGGACTGCAGTACTCCGGTGACATCGCCAAGGCGCTCGTCGCCGGCGCCGACACCGTGATGCTCGGCTCCCTGCTGGCCGGCTGCGACGAAAGCCCCGGCGAGCTCGTCTTCGTCAACGGCAAGCAGTTCAAGACCTACCGCGGCATGGGATCGCTGGGCGCGCTGCAGACCCGTGGCAACAAGACCTCCTACTCCAAGGACCGTTACTTCCAGTCGGATGTGCCCAGTGACGACAAGCTCATCCCCGAGGGCATCGAGGGCCAGGTGCCCTACCGTGGCCCGGTGTCGAACGTGGCGTACCAGCTCATCGGCGGGCTGCGCCAGTCGATGTTCTACGTGGGTGCGCGCACCATCGAGGAGCTCAAGCAGAAGGGCAAGTTCGTGCGCATCACCGCCGCGGGCCTGAAGGAGAGCCACCCGCACGACGTGCAGATCGTGGTCGAGGCGCCCAACTACCGCCGCTAACATCCCGCAACTGTTGCCCATACGGACATGTGCGCCCGGTACGCCGGGCGCACATGTCCGTTTTGGCAACAGAAGGGTCGGGGGCGGGGCTGAGTGCGGGCTGCGACTAAACTGAGCGGGTGAGTATGGAAATCGAAATCGGCCGGTCCAAGCGCGCACGCCGCGTATACGCCTTCGACGACATCGCGGTGGTGCCCAGTCGGCGCACCCGTGACCCCGAGGATGTGTCGGTCGGCTGGTCCATCGACGCCTACCAGTTCGACATCCCGTTCCTCGCCGCCCCGATGGACTCCGTCGTCTCCCCGACGACGGCGATCATGATGGGCAAGCTGGGCGGCCTCGGTGTCCTGGACCTCGAGGGCCTCTGGACCCGGTACGAGAACCCGGAGCCGCTGCTGGCCGAGATCCGTGAACTGCCCGCCGACAAGACCACGGCCCGCATGCAGGAGATCTACGCCGAGCCGATCAAGCCGGCCCTGGTCACCGAGCGTCTCGCCGAGATCCGCGCCGCCGGCGTCACCGTCGCGGCCGCCCTGTCGCCGCAGCGCACGCAGGAGCTCTACGAGACCGTCGTCGCCGCCGGCGTCGACCTCTTCGTCATCCGCGGCACCACGGTCAGCGCCGAGCACGTCTCGCGCAACCAGGAGCCGCTGAACCTCAAGAAGTTCATCTACGACCTCGACGTGCCCGTCATCGTCGGCGGCGCCGCCACCTACACCGCGGCGCTGCACCTGATGCGCACCGGCGCGGCCGGCGTGCTCGTCGGCTTCGGCGGCGGCGCGGCGTCCACCACCCGCACCAGCCTCGGCATCCACGCCCCCATGGCCACCGCCGTGGCCGACGTCGCCGGCGCCCGCCGCGACTACATGGACGAATCCGGCGGCCGCTACGTGCACGTCATCGCCGACGGCGGCCTGAGCACCTCCGGCGACATCGTCAAGGCCATCGCCTGCGGTGCGGACGCCGTGATGCTCGGCACCGCCCTGGCCCGCGCCACCGACGCCCCCGGTGGCGGTTTCCACTGGGGTGCCGAAGCGCACCACTCGCAGCTGCCCCGCGGCAAGCGCGTGGAGGTCGGCACCGTCGCGCCGCTCGAGGCGATCCTCTACGGTCCGGCACCGGTCGCCGACGGCACCGCCAACCTGGTCGGCGCCCTGCGCCGCTCGATGGCGACCACCGGTTACAGCGGAATCAAGGAATTTCAGCGGGTTGAGGTAGTTGTCGCGCCGTACTGAGTGAACTAGCGTCGAAGCAAGCACCACCGATGGCGATGGGAGTTTGCAGATGACGCACGATAACTCGGTGACCAGGTCCACGAAGCTCGGACCTGAGGAACGCGCGGCGGCGATCGAACGCCTCAAATCCAAGGAACTCGACATCCTCGTGGTCGGCGGCGGCATCGTCGGCACCGGCAGCGCGCTGGATGCCGTCACTCGCGGGCTGAGCGTGGGCATGCTCGAGGCCAGAGACTGGGCGTCGGGTACCTCCAGCCGCTCGTCGAAGCTCGTGCACGGCGGCATCCGTTACCTGGAACAGCTCGACTTTCGGCTGGTGCGGGAGGCCCTCACCGAACGCGGCCTACTGCTCAAGCGCATCGCCCCGCACCTGGTCAAGCCGGTGCGCTTTCTCTACCCGTTGCAGAAGCGAGTCGTCGAACGCGGCTACGTGGGCGCCGGGATGCTGCTTTACGACGTGCTCTCCTACATCGGCGGTCGGCCAGGCGTGCCGCACCACCGGCACCTCAGCCGCAGCCAGGTGGCGAAGCTGGTGCCCAGCCTCAGCCACGACGCCCTCGTCGGCGGCATCACCTACTACGACGCTCAGGTCGACGACGCACTCTACGTGGCGTCGCTGGCGCGCACGGCATCGGCCTACGGCGCCCACGTGGCCAGCCGGGTGCGGGTGGAGGGTTTCCTCAAGGTGGGCGAACGGGTCGTCGGCGTGCAGGCGCACGACCTGCAGACCGGGGAGCGCTTCGAGGTGCGGGCCAAGCAGGTCGTCAACGCCACCGGCGTCTGGACCGACGACACCCAGCGGATGGTCGGTGAACGCGGCACCTTCAAGGTGCGGGCGTCCAAGGGCATCCACCTCGTCGTGCCGCGGGACAGGTTCCAGTCGTCGATGGGCCTGCTGCTGCGCACCGAGAAGAGCGTGCTCTTCGTGATCCCGTGGGGCCGGCACTGGCTGATCGGCACCACCGACACCGACTGGCACCTGGACAAGGCGCATCCGGCCGCCACGGCCGCGGACATCGACTACCTGCTCGAACACGTCAACGCCGTGCTGCAGGTGCCGCTGACCCGGGAAGACGTGGAGGGTGTCTACGCCGGCCTCCGGCCGCTGCTGGCGGGGGAGTCTGAGCAGACCTCCAAGCTCTCCCGCGAGCACCTCGTCGGGCACTCGGTGCCCGGCCTGGTCGTGATCGCCGGCGGCAAGTGGACCACCTACCGGGTGATGGCCAAGGACGCGATCGACGCCGCGGTGGATGCCCTCGACGGGCTGGTTCCGCCGTCCACGACCAAGGAGATCCCGTTGCTCGGCGCCGAGGGCTACCGGGCGGCGTGGAACAAGCGCGGCAAGATCGCCCATGCGTTCAACCTGCACACCGTGCGGATCGAGCACCTGCTCAACCGCTACGGCACCCTCACCGACGAACTGCTCGACCTGATCAAGGAGAAGCCGGAGCTGGCCGACCCGTTGCCCGGCGCCGACGACTACATCCAGGCGGAGGTGGTGTACGCCGCGAGCCACATGGGCGCGCTGCACCTCGAGGACGTGCTCGCCCGACGCACCCGCATCTCCATCGAGGCCTGGGACCGTGGGGTGTCCGCGGCACCCGTCGCCGCCCGGCTGTTGGCCGAGGTGCTCGGCTGGGACACCGAGCGTGAGGAGCGGGAGGTGTCGATCTACCTCAAGCGGGTCGCCGCCGAACGGGCCTCGCAGACCCAGCCAGACGATGAATCCGCCGACCGGGTGCGGTTGGAGGCGCCGGACATCGTCACGAGCTGAGCCCGCGGGCGTCACTGCGCCTCCTGTCGGCGACCGCCCCCGCTATAGCGGGTGCGGTTGGCCGCACGAGGTGTAGTGAGTGGGCGCTGGAGGAACACTCAGCGAGCCCGGGGGATGCCGTTGCGGCTGAGGAGGTCTCCCAGAGCAGGGAGGGATGTGGCAACCGACCAGTCCCAACGGAACACGCCGAACCCCAGTGCGCGCAGTCGGTCCTCCCGTATCTTTTCGGCTATGACGATATCGGCAGTGGAGCGCCCGCCGGTGAACTCGCGGCGCAGGTACTTACCGCGCCCATCGAATTCGCCGACCCTGCCGACGGAGCGCCAGAAGAAGTCGGTGAACCCGATCAGGCCCGCGTGATCCCAGTGCGGCACCTGTAACTCGGGCAGGAGAAAACCCAGCACGAAGATGCCGGCCCGGCTGATCGATTCTCCGGCCGACCCGGAGAGCGGTGAAGCGAACTCCAGGACCCGCCCCGCGGCCGCGCGACCGGTAACCCGCCCGAGCTGGTCGAACGCGCGGTCGAGGTCTGCTCGGGTCGCCAGGGCGCGACCGTCGCGTGATTGGTGGATGGCTTTGTCCATGACCGCCACCGCCTGGCCGAACGGGAGCACCCTGGCGAGTGCCACCGCGGTCGCCGCGACCGAGGTCACCCGAAGCCCCTCGTGCTCCACGACGTCGAGGCTGTGCTCCTGCGGATGACGGATCACGCCGCGCCGAGACCGTCCGCCCGCCGCCCTGGAGGTGGCAAGGTGGATTTCCGCCGGCCAGGCACCGACAATCGGCAATCCCCATAGCGCCGCCGCCGAGACGTGCGAGTACACAGCCGGTGCCTCCGCCGTGGCGGCATGTGCGCGGATCCGACGGAGGTAACGCGCATCCGCGCCCAGGGCATCCCACTCGGCAGCGAGTGTGTACACCCCGCGGCGGAGGCGAACGACGGTGTGACGTTCGTATTCTCGGCGGAGCTCGTGATGGAGGCCGATCCGCGCCGCGTCGCTCGCCAGGATGAGCCCACTAGTGCCGGACAACGCGGCGAGGACCTCCATGCTGCCTGATGATGTGGTGGTCATGCCTCGAGGCTGGCGGATCGTCGGGCCCGGCGGCGGCGGCGGGACGTATCTGTGCACTTCCTCGGACCGTCCCCAGGCTATGGATCGCAACCCGACCGCCCAACCCGACCGCCCAACCCGCCCAACCCGCCCGTCACTGCACCTCGTGTGGCCGATCGCGCCCGCTATAGCGGGCGCCGTTACCCGTAGGAGGTGCACCGAACCCGTCCCGGGGGCAATCGCGGCCCGCCCGACCGGCGAACACGCTCCGGTAGAATGACTAGACCACCCTCAAGCCTTCAGGAGTCGCACCATGGTTGACGTTCGACGGGTCAAGCTCCCCGGTGTGGGTGTACTGCACACCTTCATCACCGACGACGGCGGCAAGGTCGGTGTCATCGCGCACCGCTCCGGTCACAGCGATCTGATCACCTTCGCCGACGACGAGGGTGGCCCCGACGCCAGCAAGGTGTCGCTGCGCCTGAGCGAGGACGAGGCGCACACCCTCGCCGAACTGCTCGGCGGCACCCAGATCACCGAGTCGCTCACCGCGCTCGACCAGATCCCCGGGCTCAGCATCGACTGGTTCACCGTGGACTACGAAGACCACATCGCCGGCCAGCCGCTGGGCAACCCCGCCGAGCGCGGCATCGCCGGGCTCACGGTGGTGGCCGTGGTGCGCGGCGAATCCGCCAACCCCGCGCCCGCGCCCGACTTCAAGGTCTTCCCCGGCGACACCCTCGTCGTGGCCGGCTCTCCCGAGAAGGTGGCGAAGGCCTTCGCCTTCTTCCGCACCGGTGCGATCACGTCCAAGCCCGTCGACGCGCCGCCAGGAGGGTAGCCGATGCACCTCGGTGAAGATCTCCTCACCCTGGGCATCCTGCTCGTGGTGGCCTACGTGCTCGGCCGGTTGGGCAAACTGATCGGCCTGCCGTCGATCCCGATCTACATGATCGTGGGCCTGCTGGCCAGCCCGTACACCGGATGGTTCCCGCTGGACTTCAATTCGGCCGACATCGAACTGATCGCGGTCTTCGGGCTCATCCTGCTCCTGTTCAGCCTGGGGCTCGAGTTCGACCAGGAGGCCTTCTTCGGCGACGCCGGAAAACTGCTGATCTCCGGCGGCTCCTGGATCCTGATCAACATGGGCGCCGGGTTCGCGTTCGGCCTGATGACAGGCTGGGGCGCCAGGGAAGCCCTGGTCATCGCGGGCATGACCGGCACCTCGTCCAGTGCGATCATCACCAAGCTGCTCATCGAACTGCGCCGGCTGGCCAACAAGGAAACCCCGATGATCCTCGGGGTGACCGTCGTCGGTGACATCTTCATCGCCGTGTACCTGGCCATCGTGTCCGTGGTGCTCAGCGGCAAGACCGAGATCTGGCCGATCGTGCTGCAACTGGGCATCGCGTTCCTGTTCCTCGTGGTGATGTTCTCCGTCGCCCGGTGGGGCGGCCGGGTCGTGTCCAGACTGATGCGCACCAAGGACGACGAACTCTTCACCATCCTGTTCTTCGGCCTGGCCGTGCTCTTCGCCGGCATCGGCGAGATCATCGGCGTCACCGACGCCATCGGCGCATTCCTTATTGGCGTGGTCCTGGGCGCGAGCACCTACCGGGGCCGCATCGAACGGGTGGCGGTGCCGCTGCGCGACGTCTTCGGGGCGTTCTTCTTCCTCAACTTCGGCCTGGCGCTGAACGTGGCCGAATTCGGCTCGGTCATCGTCCTGGTGGGAATCGCCATCGTGATGACCTTCGCGCTCAGCCTGGCCTCGGGCGCGCTGTTGGCCCGGATGCACCAGATGGGGCTGCGCGAAGGACTGAACACCGCCGCGATCTTCGTCAACCGCGGCGAGTTCACCCTGATCCTGGCAACCCTGTCGGTCAGCGCCGGCCTTGACCCGCGGCTGCAGCCCTTCGCGGCCCTCTACGTGCTGACCATGGCGATCCTCGGCCCCCTGTTCACCGCCAACTCGGAGAAGATCGGCGCTGCCCTCAGCCGGCGCTCCCGAGCGGCGCATCCGCCCACCCGCACCCCGGAGCGAGACGCCATGCGCGCCGAAGAGATCGCTCTGGTTGAGGCGGTCACCCATGACCAGAAATCCGGCGACCCGATGGTGGACTTCATCTCCGACACGTACCCGACCCCGAAGAAAAAAACCGACCAGGCCGGCCAGGACGACCAGACGGGTGATTACTCATGATGCGCATGATGGTGCGTCCCCGATGGATCGCCGCGCTGCTGCTGGCGTTGGCCATCGCCGGCGCCTTCGCTGCCCTCGGCCAGTGGCAGCTGGCCCGCGCCATCTCGTCCGGCGAGGTCATCGAGCGCACCACCGAGACCGTGCAACCACTCAAAGACACGGTGTCACCGGATGGGCCGCCCGCGAAGGTCGCGGAGGGCCAGATGATCGAGACGATCGGCTCGTTCGTGGCCGGTGACGAGCAGATCATCAGCGGCCGACACAACGGCGGCGAATCCGGTTTCTGGGTAGTCAGCCACTTCGTCACCGATGAGGGTGCCAGCATCGCGGTGGCCCGCGGCTGGACCGCCGACGCCGACCAGGCGGCCGCGGTCCGCGAACGGCTCGCCACACAGATGTCGATCCTGTCCCTCCAGCCGCTCACCGGCCGGTTCCTCTCGTCCGAGGCGCCCGCGCTGCCCGACGAAGACGCCGACCCGCACACGATGACCACGGTGTCCACGGCGGCGCTGATCAACCTCTGGGCCAACTGGTCCGACCAGTCCGTCTACCAGGGCTACATCGTCGACACCGTCGCCCCCGACGGTCTGACGGTCATCGACTCCCCGGAGCCCGAAGTCGAGGTTCCGTTGAACTGGCTGAACATCTTCTACGCCCTCGAGTGGGTCGTCTTCGCCGGCTTCGCCGTGTTCCTCTGGTATCGCCTGGTGCGGGATGCCTGGGAGCGCGAAACCGAGGAGGCCGAGGTCGCCGCTGCCGCTGCGGCCGAGGACGCCGCCGGTACGCCGGACGAGGCAGCCGGCCCGGCCGCTGGCACCGACCGGTCGCACGCCAACGCCCCGTAGAATTAGCCCATGCCACTTGAACCCAAGCCCGCCGACCTGCCCAGAATCCCCGGTGCGCTTCGGCTGTACCAGGTCTCGTCGATCATCACCGGTGTTCTGCTGCTACTGCTCTGCGCCGAGGTGATCGCCAAGTACCTCTTCGGCACCGAGCTTGAAGCCGGCGGCCCGAACGGTTTCCTGGCCCTGGTGCCGGATGGCACCGTGACGGCCGTCAATCTGAGCACCGGACTGCTGATGGTGCACGGCTGGTTCTACGTTCTGTATCTGTTCGCCGATTTCCGCATCTGGAGCATCATGCGCTGGCCTTTCCCCACCTTCCTACTCATCGCACTCGGAGGCATCATCCCATTCCTGTCCTTCTTCCTCGAGGCTAAGGTCGGCCAGCGGGTCAAGGCATATCTCGCCGCGCACCCCGTCGCCGTCGTCGAAAGCGGGGTCCGCGCATGAGCGCCGTGAACCCGATGGACGTCGTGGGCGCCGACGGCGCCGAGGGCCTGGAGAACCTGATCGGAACCGAGGAAGGCGCCGCTTCAGTTGCCACCTCCGGCATCAGCCGCCCGGTGCTCGTGGTGGACTTCGGCGCGCAGTACGCGCAGTTGATCGCCCGGCGCGTGCGCGAGGCATCCGTGTACTCGGAGATCGTGGCGCACTCGATCACCGCCGCGGAGGTCGCCGAGAAGAACCCGATCGGCATCGTGCTCTCCGGCGGACCGTCCAGCGTCTACGCCGAGGGTGCCCCCACCTTCGACCCGGCGATCTTCGACCTCGGCATCCCGGTGCTGGGCATCTGCTACGGCTTCCAGGTGATGGCCACCGCCCTCGGCGGCGAGGTCTCGCACACCGGCCAGCGCGAATATGGTTCCACCCCGGTGGTCGTCTCCGACAGCACCAACGCGCTGCTCGCCGACCAGCCCGCCGAGCAGACCGTGTGGATGAGCCACGGCGACTCGGTGTCCAAGGCCCCCGACGGCTTCACGGTGCTCGCCTCCACGGTGTCGACCCCTGTGGCCGCGTTCGCCAATGACGAACGCCAGCTCTACGGCGTGCAGTGGCACCCCGAGGTCAAGCACTCCGCGCACGGCCAGCACGTGCTGGAGAACTTCCTGCACCGCGCCGCCGGCATCCCCGCCGACTGGAACAGCGGCAACGTCATCGCGGAGCAGGTCGCGCTGATTCAGGCTCAGGTGGGCACGGGCAAGGTCATCTGCGGTCTCTCCGGCGGGGTCGATTCCGCCGTCGCCGCCGCCCTGGTGCACAAAGCCATCGGCGACCAGCTGGTTTGTGTGTTCGTGGACCACGGCCTGCTGCGCGAGGATGAGCGCCGCCAGGTCGAAGAAGACTACGTCAAGGCCACCGGCATCCGCCTGGTCACGGTGGATGTGCGCGAGCAGTTCATCAACGCGCTGGCCGGCGTCAGCGACCCGGAGACCAAGCGCAAGATCATCGGCCGCGAGTTCATCCGCACCTTCGAGCAGGCTCAGGCCGAGCTCATCAAGGAGGCCGCGGAGATCGACGGCGACCCGATCCGCTTCCTCGTGCAGGGCACCCTGTACCCCGACGTCGTCGAGTCCGGCGGCGGCAGCGGCACCGCCAACATCAAGAGTCACCACAACGTGGGCGGCCTGCCAGAGGACCTGCAGTTCGAGCTGGTCGAGCCGCTGCGCGCCCTGTTCAAGGACGAGGTGCGGGCCATCGGCGCCGAGCTGGGTCTGCCCGCCGAGATCGTGCAACGCCAGCCGTTCCCCGGACCCGGCCTGGGCATCCGCATCGTTGGCGAGGTCACCCAGGAGCGTCTGGACCTGCTGCGCCAGGCGGATGCGATCGTGCGCGCCGAACTGACCGCCGCGGGCCTTGACCGGGAGATCTGGCAGTGCCCCGTGGTGCTGCTGGCCGACGTGCGCTCGGTGGGCGTGCAGGGCGACGGCCGCACCTACGGCCACCCGATCGTGCTGCGCCCGGTGTCCTCCGAGGACGCCATGACGGCCGACTGGACCCGCCTGCCGTACGACCTGCTCGCGAAGATCTCCAACCGCATCACCAACGAGGTCGACGGGGTCAACCGCGTGGTTCTCGACGTCACGTCGAAGCCGCCGGGGACCATCGAATGGGAGTAGGCGTTCCGCCGCTCCCGTAGTTGTGCCGGAGGCACCCTCGCCTTGCGCGAGGGTGCTTCCGTCGTTAGGGGGCCACGGGCGCGGTATGCGGGTCAGGCGCCGCTCTGCGGGTGGCGCGCCACCCGCATAACGGCGCCTTGCCCGCTTAGCTGGAAGTGGGCGCTGGCGCCTGCGAGACGACGAAAGGGCCGGCCCGTGGTGGGCCGGCCCTTTCGGGGTGTGCGGGGGAGCGCTACTCGCGGGCGATCATGAAGATGCGCAGCAGCTCGATGTAGAGCCAGACGACCGTGACCATGATGCCGAACGCGCCACTCCAGCCGTACTTGCGGGGAGCGCGGTTATTGACGCCCTTCTGGATGAAGTCGAAGTCGAGCACGAGGGAGTACGCCGCCATCAGCACGGCCAGCACCCCGATGAGCAGGCCCAGCTTGATCTCGAAACCGGCGATCGCGATGGTGCCGCTGCGCATGCCGAACGCACCGTCGACGGCGCCGAACATCATCATGCCGAAGTTGACCAGGGAGAAGACCGCGTAGCCGACCATCGCGATGAGGAACACCTTGGTGGCCCGCTTCGAGGCGCGGATCTTGCCGCTGGAGAACAGCGCCAGGGTGACACCGACGACCACGAGGGTGGCGATGACGGCCTGCACGACGACCCCGGGGGCGATCTGCTCGAAGATGCGGGAGATGCCACCGACGAACAGTCCCTCAAGCGCTGCGTAGGCGAGGATCAGGGGCGGCGACGGCTCCTTCTTGAAGGCGTTGACCAGGCCGAGCACGAGCCCGCCGATCGCACCGAGGATGACCAGGAACGGCATCACCGGGGTGAGCACCCACGCTGTCGCCGCGGCGGCCAGCAGGATCGCGAAGGCCAGGACGGTCTTCCCGATGGTGTCCTCGTAGGTCATCCGGTCGGTGTCCTGCGAACCGGCGGAGGGCGAGTTGTAGAGCGCCTGCAGGTCGTTGTCGGAGAGCACCTTGGACGTGGCAACGGCGCCGGGAGCGCCGAACGCGGCGTTTCTAAATGCGGGGTTGGAGGTAGCCATGGTTTCCTGCCTAACAATCAGCTGGTGAGGGGTGCGCGCCGGTGTCCGACGCGCGAGTCTGTGCCACAAATCTACCGGATCAACCCGTAGTTTGCTGAGAGTCTACTCAGCCTTGACCGGGTCGTGAACGGTGGCTGCGGCGGGCCCGGCGGCCATCTCGCGTTGACGCCAGAGCGCCAGCGCCCAGCCCAACCAGGCGCAGGCCACACTGGCCAGAGAACCACTCAGCAGCCCGATCCAGTGCTGGCTGTACTCGTTCAGGGCGCCCTTGAGCACGAAGCTCAGGACGATCACCGGGATCAGGGCCAGATAGCTGCGCCCCGGCCGGTGCCGGGCGAACAGCCATCCGGCCAGCAACACCGCGAATGCTCCCGCGAAATCCGGGCCGGCGATGAGCACGAGCGCGGCCAGCAGGCACGGCAGGATCACGACCAGCCGGCGCCAAAGGGCACCGGGCAGGATCAGCCAGCCGAGCAGCTGCGCGCAGGGCCCGACCACCACGAACCACAGGCTGTAGGTGCTGACCATGTTGGTCAGGGCCGCGCCGAGCAGGATCATCAGGAGGCCCACCGCATACCGCCATCGGGGGTCGCCCCAGCGCACGCGGGGTGTCGGGTCGATCCAGGTGGTCACAACACAAGATTCTGGCAGGCCGCGGCTAACCTTGGGACATGCCACCCCTCGTGATCGCTCACCGCGGTGCCAGCGGCTACCGCCCGGAGCACACCGAAGCCGCCTACAGGCTCGCGTTCGCCCTGGGCGCCGACGCCGTCGAGCCCGACATCGTCGCCACCAAGGACGGCGTGCTGGTAGTGCGGCACGAGAACGAGATCTCCGGCACGACGGATGTGGCCTCCCACCCCGAATTCGCCGGCCGCCGCACGGAGAAGGTGATCGACGGTGTCGCCATGACCGGCTGGTTCACCGAGGACTTCACTTGGGCGGAGCTGCGCACCCTGCGCGCCCGCGAGCGGCTGCCCGCCCTGCGCGGCCTGAGCGCCAGCTTCGACGGACTCTTCCCGATCCTGCGGCTGCGCGACGTGTTCCGTCTGGTCGATCGGGTGGAGGCGCCGTTGGACCGGGAGCTCGGCGTTGTCGCCGAGATCAAGCACGCCAGCTACTTCGAGTCCATCGGGCTGCCGCTGGACGAACTGTTCGCCGCCGAGGTCAACGAAGCCGGCTGGAACACCGGGGAGGGCCGGCTCACCATCGAGAGCTTCGAACGCACGGTGCTGGCCCAGGTGCAGGCGCGCGGCGTCTTCGGCCGTCGGGTGTTCCTGCTCGAGGCCAGCGGAGCACCCGCCGATCTCGTTGCCAGGTTCGGCGACCGGGCCACCACCTACGCGGATTACCTCACCGACCTGGCGCTGTACCAGCTCGGCCACCAGCTCGACGGCATCAGCGTGCCCAAATCCCTCATCCTGCACACCGGCCCCGACGGCAACATCGACGGCGCCTCAGACCTGGTGGACGCCGCCCACGCCGCCGGCCTGGCGATCTACACCTGGACGCTGCGACCGGAGAACCGGTTCCTGGCCCCCAGCTTCAGGGTCGGCACCCGCAAGGCCGACTTCGGCAATTGGCAGGCCGAGTTCCGCACCATCATGGACACCGGCATCGACGGGGTCTTCGCCGACCAGCCCGACCTGGCGGTACACGTGCGCGACGGGCTGTCCGCCGGGCTGCCGCATCCGCTCTCACCCGCCTGACCCCTACCCGCCGCGGGGCGGATGTCGGCGGCTGCGCCTAGAATTGGCTGGCCATGACTTTGTCTCCAGACCTGCCCAACGCCCCCGCGACCAGGGCGTCCGCGACCCCGATCATCCTCGACGGACGAGCGGGCCCCGACGCCGGTTCCGAGCAGCAGAGCCCGCTCTTCGACGGCCTCAACCCGCAGCAGCTCGAGGCCGTCAAGTACCGCGGCCCGGCCCTGCTGATCGTCGCCGGCGCCGGCTCGGGCAAGACCAGCGTGCTCACCCGCCGGGTCGCCGGCCTGATCGAGACCCGCGAGGCGTGGCCCAGCCAGATCCTGGCGATCACGTTCACCAACAAGGCCGCCGCCGAGATGCGCGAACGAGTGAAGGCCCTGCTCGGTCAGGCATCCGACGGCATGTGGATCAGCACCTTCCACTCCTCGTGCGTGCGCATCCTGCGCCGCGAGGCCGAGAGCGCGGGGCTGTCGGCGAACTTCAGCATCTACGACTCGGCCGACTCCAAGGTCACCATCAAACGCATCATCAAACAGCTCGACGCCGACACCCTCGGCTTCACACCCGGCAACGTGGCGTCCAAGATCTCCAAGCTCAAGAACGAGCTGGCGGATGTCGATTCCTACGCCCGCAACGCGAACATGAGCGACCCGCAGGAGGTCATGTTCGTCGAGATCTTCCGCCAGTACACGCGGCGGCTGCGCGCGGCCAGCGCCCTCGACTTCGACGACCTGATCGGCGAGACCGTGTTCCTGTTCCGGGCTTTCCCCAAGGTCGCGGCACTGTACCGGCGCCGGTTCCGGCACATCCTGGTCGACGAATACCAGGACACCAACCACGCCCAGTACGCGCTGGTGCGTGAGCTCACCCGCCCTGTCGACGCCGAACTGGCCGACGACATGGAGGATGCGGGCCTGCACGTCAAGAACCTGCAGGATGCCTCCGGCCAGATCCCCGGTGCGTCGCTGACCGTCGTCGGCGACTCCGACCAGTCCATCTACGCGTTCCGCGGCGCCTCCAGCCGCAACATCACCGAGTTCGAACGGGACTTCCCCGGCACCAAGGTGATCCTGCTCGAGCAGAACTACCGCTCCACCCAGAACATCCTCTCGGCCGCGAACGCCGTGATCGGCAACAACTTCGACCGCCGCGAGAAGCGGCTCTGGAGCGCCGGCGGCGACGGCGAGAAGATCGTGGGCTACACCGCGTACAACGGGCACGACGAGGCCCAATTCGTGGCCGACGAGATCGAGGTGCTGCACCGCGCTGGTATGGCCTACCGCGACATGGCGGTGTTCTACCGCACCAACGCGCAGACCCGTGCGCTGGAAGAAATCCTGGTACGCGCCGCGGTGCCGTACCGCGTCGTCGGCGGCACCAAGTTCTACGAACGCGCCGAGATCAAGGATGCGCTGGCCTACCTCGTCGCCGTCGCCAACCCGCTGGACGAACTGGCGCTCCGCCGCATCCTGAACACCCCCAAGCGCGGCATCGGCCCGGCCACCGAAACCCAGCTGGCCAGCTTCGCCGAGACCAACGGCATCTCCTTCCGCCAGGCCATGCGCGACTCCGGCGGGCTGGGCCTGGGGCCCAAGGTGACCGGCGCGATTCTGCAGCTGGCAACCCTGCTCGATTCGGCCGCCCTCATGATGGACCCGGAGAACCCGGCCGGAGCCGCCAACGTCAGCGACCTGCTCACCTTCCTGCTCGACGGCAGCGGTCTGCTCGCGGTGCTGCGCGCCAGCCGCGACGCGCAGGACGAGGTGCGGGCGGAGAACATCGAGGAGCTCGTCGCCCAGACCAAGGACTTCAACCGGGAAAACCCCGACGCCGGCCTGGTCGACTTCCTCACCCAGGTGTCCCTCGTCGCGGCCGCCGACGACCTCGACGACGCCTCCGGCACCGTGTCGCTGATGACGCTGCACACCGCCAAGGGCCTCGAATACGAGGCCGTGTTCCTCACCGGCGTCGAGGAGGGGCTGCTGCCGCACCAGATGTCGGCCGGTGAACCCGGCGGGCCCGCCGAGGAACGGCGTCTCTTCTACGTGGGCATCACCCGGGCCCGGCAGCGGCTCTACCTGTCGCTGGCGATGACCCGCGCCCAGTTCGGCGAGGTCAACGTGGCCATGCCCAGCCGCTATCTGCAGGAGATCCCGGCCACGCTGATCGACTGGAAACAGTCGCCCGGCATGGCCAATTCCCGCGGCGGCACCCAGCCCCGGGCGCTCAACGCGCGCCGCGACGGCGGCGGCTTCGGCAGCCGCAGCGGCACCCCGGGCCAGCTGCCGCCGGCACCCAAGCCGAAGACCGAGTGGGCCAACCGGGTCACCGCGCAGGTGCGCGACAACGGTGACCTCAGCCTGAACGCGGGAGACCGCATCCGTCACGTCGACTTCGGTGACGGCAAGGTCAACCAGGTCACCGGCGAAGGCACCAAACGCATCGCGCACGTGCAGTTCGACACCAGCGGGGCGAAGAAGCTCTTGATCAAGATCGCCCCGATCGAGAAGATCGAGTGACGGCGCCACACCACGACGATTCAGCGGATGCCCGCTCCCGGCCCGAGACACTGAGGCAGTGGGCGCGGTCCCTGCGCGCCCTCGACCTGGAGGTCGCCACCCGGGCGACGCTGGCTATGGTGATTCCGCTCATCGTGCTGGTGCTTGCCGGGCGCATCGACTGGGCCGTGTACGCCTCGTTCGGCGGCATGACGGCCCTGTTCGGACGCAGCGAACCGTACCGGCTGCGGGCCAGGTCGGTGAGCGTGGCGGCCGTGGGGATGGTCTGCAGCATCGGTTTCGGGTTGCTGTTGGCGGCGCTCGGGGCGCCGCTCGGCCTGCTGACGCTGGGCCTGATCGTGGTGTTGGTTCTCGGAGTGCTGCTAGTCAACACGATGGGACTGTTCCCCGGCACGCCGCTGTTCTTCGTGTTCGCCTACACGGTGTGCGCCCAGGTGCCCACCGAGCCCGACCAGGTGCTGACCCGGCTGCTCGTGGGCGTGGCCGGTGCCGCCTTCGCTTGGCTGGTGACGATGTCGGGCGCTCTGCTGCGCAGGGCCGCGCCGGAGCGGTCGGCCCCGCTGTTCAAGCAGCTGCCGAGGCAGCCCCGCCTCAACCCGACCGCGTACCGTGACGGCCGGGTCTGGCTGTCGATCGGGCAGATGGTGGTGGGCAGCCTGGTCGCCGGCGGCCTGGCCATTCTCGTGGGCATCGGTCATCCGTACTGGGCGGTGGTGAGCGTGGTGGCAGTCTTGCCGCCGCCCGGCGCCAGGCACTCCACCTCCCGCGCGTTCCACCGTATTTTCGGCACCGCGCTCGGGGTCCTGGTGACGGGGTTGGTGCTGTTGCCGGGCCCGCCCGTCTGGGTGTTGATCCTGGTGATCGCGATCGGCCAGTTCGGCGCCGAGATCCTGGTGGGCAAACACTACGGTGCCGCGCTGCTGTTCATCACACCGCTGGCGCTGACGGTGTCGCACCTGGGCAGCCCGGTGCCGGTGTCGGACCTTCTGGTCGACAGGGTCGTGGAAACGGTTCTGGGCGGCGCCGTCGCCCTGGTGATCGTGGTCGCCACCCGCGCGGGCCTGGCCCGGCGCGCCGGCACCCCACTCTGACCCGTGCCGTGTGGGCCACCGACGCCTTGTCGCCGACCACCGACGACGGTACGGTGTCCTGCACCGGGACCCGCGCACTGCAGCCGTCCCGGTCACCCGATACCCGCACCGTTCAGGGTCGGCTCGCGTCCGAAGGAGGTTCGATCATGACCCAGGAATCCGACGGCCTGTGGCCGCACGACCCCGAGGCGCTCGACGATAACCGCGTCGTCGACGACCTTGAGATCCCCGCGGACGAAGAGCTGCTTCCCAACGCCGAGGACATCGCGCCGACCGACGTGGAGACCACCGACGAGTGGGGCGACGACGCCGACAACCGGCTCGTCGACCTCGGCGACGACACTGACGATGACGAGTCTGTCGACCGCTGACCCTGGTAGGACGGTTCGGCAGCGTCGCGCCTGGGCGACTGCTCGTGCGGGGCCTCGTGCGGCTGACGGCCGTTTATCAGGACATCGGTCGAAAAAAAGGATGCTGCGTCCCTTGGGCTCAAGGGGTCAGCGCAACACTCTGACTTCTTGGAGTGATGATGCGTATTCCTGTTTCCCGTGCTGTGCGTCGGGTGTTCTGGACAGCGATTCGGGACGGAGCTACGACGCAGGACGCTGCCGCGGTTGCGGGCATGTCATCGCAGGAGGGTGACGTGTGGTTCCGCAATGCTGGTGGCATGACACCGTTGTCGTTGAATCCGCCATCCGAACGGTTTTTGTCGATTCGTGAACGCGAGCTGATTCTGGCCGGGATCAGCGCCGGCCTGTCGATCAGAGCGATCAGCCGGTCGATCGGACGCAATCCGTCGACGGTGCTGCGGGAGTTGGAGCGAAATCTGCCTCATCAATACCGACCGCGGTCGAGGATGGGGCGGCCCCGTTCGACGCCGGTGAAGTACTCGCCGTCGTTAGCGCAGCGTCGCGCAGATCTGAGGATGTCCCGCCCGAAACCAGCGAAACTGGCCCTGAATGACAGGCTCCGGGACGAGGTTCAGAATCGGCTATCGGAGAAGGCCAGCCCGGAGCAGATCATGCGACGATTGCGGTTGGACTTCCCCGACGATCCGGAGATGCGGGTGTCACACGAAACGATCTACCAATCCCTGTATGTTCAGGCCGCGGGGCGTTGCGCCGCGACCTGACAGTGGCGTTGCGCACTGGGAGAGCGCTCCGTAAACCGCAACGCCGGGCCACCCAACGCCAGGGCCGGATCCGCGACATGGTGCTGATCAGCGACCGGCCCGCCGAGGTCGAAGACCGGGCAGTTCCCGGACACTGGGAGGGTGACCTGATCGTCGGCAAAGACAGCGGCTCCGCGATCGGCACCCTGGTCGAACGCACAACCCGGTTCGTGATGCTGCTGCACCTGCCCGACAAACACGGCGCCGACGAGGTCCAGCAGGCGATGATCGAGACCATGGGCAGGTTGCCGGAATTCCTCCGCAAATCCGTCACGTGGGACCAGGGCAAAGAAATGGCCAATCACGCGCAGATCCGAATCGCCCTCGACATGGACATCTACTTCTGCAACCCGCACTCACCCTGGCAGCGCGGCAGCAACGAGAACACCAACGGTCTGCTGCGCCAGTACTTCCCGAAAGGCACAGACCTCTCCGGCTACCACCACGACTACCTCGACTACGTCGCCAACCAGCTCAACGACCGCCCCCGCAAAACCCTCGACTGGAAAACCCCGAAAGAAGCCCTCAACGAGCTACTCTCGAAGCCACAACCGACCGGTGTTGCGCTGACCGGTTGAATCCGCCTCCGATCCCGTCCTTGTAAAGTCACTTTTTCCTTACCTCCAGCCGGGTGACCGCCGGGGGCACCCAGGCGCCGTCGAGCACCTCGCGGCGAGGGCCGTACAGGCGCATCGTCACCCCGAGCGGCCCCAGCGGCGCCGGCAGCCAGTTGGCGATCAAGTCATCCGCCGGCCGCTCGTGCTGCAGGACCAGGTCGAGGGACCCGTCGGCGTTGTAGTGCAGCGCATCCCTGTCGCCGATCGCGTACCTGTCGATCGGGTTGGCGGCCGGGAAACCGTCCGCGTCGTACATGGTCAGGGACCAGAACGCGTCGACGGGCGGCAGCTCGTGCCTCTCGAAATGCAGCCGATAGCGGTTCCCGCCGTCGAGGGGCCGGCCGTCGGCATCCGTCATGAGGATCGGGTAGACCGCGTCCTCCGGCGGGTTCGCGCCAAGGCCCACCAGCGCGACCACGGCGCGCTTGAGGTAGTCGTTGCCGTAGTTGCCCATGGTCTCCACGTTGAGCAACCAGCCGTTCACACGCCGGCCCATCAGCGGCAGGGTGGCCAGCATGGTCGCCCTGGCCTCGGCCACCCCGTCCTCCAACAAAGCGGTGTCCGCCGCATCCAGCCGCGTGCTGTCGAAGGACAGGCCCGGCACGATGCCGAGGTGCCGGATCCGGGCAAGGACCGAGAAGTCGGTCCCGTGCACCGGCACGGTCCGCAACGCCGAGGCGGCGCGGCGGAAGAACTCCACACCGCTCAGCTGGGCCACCGTGCGCAACGGCGGAGTGGTTGAGTCCACCGTCGGGTCGAGCGGAAACTCCACATATTCCGGCGGCAGAGTGAGCGACAGCTGGTCTTGCAGCGCCCGCACCACCGGGTAGTCGTCGACACCGTTGGTCTGGAACCGGCCCACGACCCAGACGTGCGGGGTGGGCGCCTGGATGAGCGCGTGGCCGTCCGGCGGCTCGCCCGACCAGCCGGGCGGCACCACGAGGATGTCCAGCGCCGCGGTCCCCGTGGTGCGCTTGCCCGGGTTGGCGAAGACCTCGGTCCACATGTCGATCAGGGGCAACAGGTAGTAGCGGTCGGCTGTGTCGGGCAGGTGGATCACGACAGGGCCCGCGCCGAGCTCGAGCCAGGCGATCGAATAGAGGGTGTCGAAGTTGGGCCGCACGACGTCGCGGAACTCGGCCGCCGGGAAGCTGCGGGTATGCACGAAGGTGTTCTCGGGACCCCGGCCGAAGATGCGTCCCGGCGCCGTGTTGATGCTCTGCTGCCGGGTGACCTCCATCAGCACCAGCGGGTACAGGTAGAGGTAGGCCTCCTCGGCCAGGGTCTTCGGGTCGATCGACAGGGTGCTCATGAGTGATCCTCCTGCGGGGTCGGGCCACCCGGGGATGCCAGGGCGAGCGAACCGTTCGCAGATATTGTGGCCCAGCCCGGCGGCCGGGCACAGGGCATCGGCGGGGTCGGGGCGCGCGAGCGGGCCGGGTATCGCCGGCACGTCACCGGGTTTCGACAAGCTCAACCCGCGAGGGCAGGCTCAACCAGCGAGGCGGGAGCCCTCTACGGATGCGCCGCGGCGGCGCTGGCGTTGCACTAACAGCGCGATGGCGCGCCAACCGAGCAGGAACACCCCGAGGACGAGGAAGGTCACAATCACAAAGCTGAGCTGCACGCCCTGACCGCTGACGACTCGTAGCAGCATCGCCACGGCTACGGTGATCAGCCACACGCCCACCCCGGTCCAGACGATCCGCAGCGGTGTGCGCCGGGCCGTAAGAACCAGCCAGGCAACGACCAGACCGGCCAGGAACGGCCACCAGGTGACCAGCACGCCCCAGAGGCCCTCACCGTGGCTGGCCCGACCGATCACCACGAAGAGCAGCAGCATGGCCGCATCCAGACCTGCCGCAAGCGAAACGATGGCGAGGCTGGCATTGCGATTCGGCATGGGCCCAGAATACCGGCGCTCGACCAGCGGGCACGGCCGCTCATCTGAGAAGGTAGAGTTTGAGATGGTCAGTATCTCTCGACGTCGAGCTAGTTTCGCGCCGGGAGCCAGACCACACCTACCCCATGCACGGAACGCTATGACGCGGATTGGAAGAGCAGCGTGGATCTTTACGAATACCAGGCCAGAGACCTGTTTGAGCAGTATGGAGTCCCGGTTCTGCCGGGCATCATCGCAGACACGCCCGAGGAGGTGCGCGCCGCAGCCGAGAAGCTCGGCGGTGTCGTCGTCGTCAAGGCGCAGGTCAAGGTCGGCGGCCGCGGCAAGGCCGGCGGCGTGAAGGTCGCCAAGACCCCGGATGAAGCCGAAGCCGCCGGGCGCGCCATTCTGGGCCTGGACATCAAGGGGCACACCGTGCACCGGGTGATGGTCGCCGGGGGAGCCCGCATCAAGCAGGAGTTCTACTTCTCCGTGCTGCTGGACCGTTCCAACCGCTCCTACCTCTCGCTCGCCAGCTACGAGGGCGGCGTGGAGATCGAGGTCCTCGCGGTGGAGAAGCCCGAGGCTCTCGCCTACGTGGCCATCGACCCCACCGCCGGCATCGACCTGGCCAAGGCCAAGGAGATCGCCGTCCAGGCGAAGTTCCCGGCCGAGCTGGTTGACAAGGTCGCCCCGGTCTTCGTGCAGCTGTACAGCGTGTTCGCCGGCGAAGACGCCACCCTCGTCGAGGTCAACCCGCTGGTGCTCACCGAAGAGGGCGACATCATCGCCCTGGACGGCAAGGTCACCATCGACGAGAACGCCGGCTTCCGCCACCCGGGCCACGCCGCGCTCGAGGACAAGGCCGCCGCCGACCCGCTCGAGGCCAAGGCCAAGCAGAACGACCTCAACTACGTGAAGCTCGACGGCGAGGTCGGCATCATCGGCAACGGCGCCGGGCTGGTCATGTCCACCCTCGACGTGGTCGCCTACGCCGGCGAGGAGCACGGCGGCGTCAAGCCGGCCAACTTCCTCGACATCGGCGGCGGAGCATCCGCTGCCGTCATGGCCGCCGGCCTCGACGTGATTCTCGGTGACCCGCAGGTCAAGAGCGTCTTCGTCAACGTCTTCGGCGGCATCACCGCCTGCGACGCCGTGGCCCACGGCATCGTCGGCGCGCTCGCCACCCTCGGCGACGCCGCGAACAAGCCCCTCGTGGTGCGCCTCGACGGCAACAACGTCGAAGAAGGCCGCCGCATCCTCAACGAGGCCAACCACCCGCTGGTCACCCTGGCCGCCACCATGGACGAGGGCGCCGCCAAGGCCGCCGAACTCGCCAACGCCGCGAAGTAAGGGAACAGAATGTCAATCTTCCTCAACAAGGACTCCAAGGTCATCGTTCAGGGCATCACCGGCGGCGAGGGCACCAAGCACACCGCCCTGATGCTCAAGGCCGGTACCCAGATCGTCGGCGGCGTCAACGCCCGCAAGGCCGGCACCACCGTCACCCACGGCGACGTCGAACTGCCCGTCTTCGGCACTGTTGCCGAAGCCATGGAGAAGACCGGCGCGGATGTCTCCATCGCGTTCGTGCCGCCGGCCTTCACCAAGGACGCTGTTCTCGAAGCGATCGACGCCGAAATCGGCCTGCTCGTGATCATCACCGAGGGCGTGCCCGTGCAGGACTCCGCCGAGTTCTGGGCCTACGCCCAGGAGAAGGGCAACAAGACCCGCATCATCGGGCCGAACTGCCCCGGCATCATCACGCCCGGTGAGGCGCTCGTGGGCATCACGCCGGCGAACATCACCGGCAAGGGACCGGTCGGCCTGGTCTCCAAGTCGGGCACCCTGACCTACCAGATGATGTACGAGCTGCGCGACCTGGGCTTCTCCACCGCCATCGGCATCGGCGGCGACCCGATCATCGGCACCACCCACATCGACGCGCTCGCCGCGTTCGAGGCCGACCCGGAGACCCTCGCGATCGTCATGATCGGCGAGATCGGCGGCGACGCCGAGGAGAAGGCCGCCGAGTACATCAAGGCACACGTCACCAAGCCTGTCGTGGGCTATGTGGCCGGCTTCACCGCACCGGAGGGCAAGACCATGGGCCACGCCGGCGCCATCGTCTCCGACGGGGCAGGAACCGCGCAGGGAAAGAAGGAGGCGCTCGAGGCCGCCGGGGTCAAGGTCGGCAAGACGCCGAGCGAGACCGCGACCCTGCTGCGCGAGGTCCTCGCCGCGCTGTAGACCGCACCGAACGACGAAGGGCCCGCCGATCCGGCGGGCCCTTTGTCGCGCGCGGGGCGGCGAGTACTATGCACGCACGCGTGTACCCGCACAAGCGGATGCCGCGGCCTTCGATCGGAGGACCATGTCCCGCAACGACGCCACGGCCCCGGTCCGGCGCGAGCCCGCCCCCGCCTCGGGCAAGGGCCTGGCCGCCGGAACGCTGGGCCTATTCGGCTCCACGGTCATCGGGCTCGCTTCCACGGCCCCGGTGTACTCCCTGGCCGCCACGCTGGGTTTTGTGGTGCTCGCCGTGGGTGCGCAGGCCCCCGTGGTGTTCGTCATCGCGTTCATCCCGATGCTGCTGGTGGCGTTCGCCTACCGGGAGCTGAACCGGGACATCCCCGACTGCGGCACGACGTTCACCTGGGCGACCAAGGCGTTCGGCCCGTGGGCGGGCTGGATGGGCGGCTGGGGTGTGGCGGTGGCCGGCATCGTGGTGCTCGGCAACCTCGCCCAGATCGGCGGAATCTACTTCTGGCTGCTGGTGGCGCCGGACCTGGCCGAGAACGCGCTTCTCGTGACCCTCACCGGGGTGGTGTTCATCGCTCTGATGGAGTGGGTGAGCTACCGGGGCATCGAGATCGGCGAAAAGCTGCAGAACGTGCTGCTGGGCTTCCAGTACCTGGCGCTGATCCTCTTCACGGTGTTCACCCTGTGGGCGGTGTTCGACGGCTCCGCCCCGGCCGGCTCGACCACCCCGCAGGCGGAGTGGTTCAACCCGTTCGCCCTCACCTCGTTCTCCGGCCTTGTCGAGGGCGTGCTGCTGGCCCTGTTCATCTACTGGGGCTGGGACACCTGCCTGTCGCTGAACGAGGAGACCAAGGATCCCAAACGGATCCCGGGCCAGGCGGCGGTGCTGACCACGATCATCCTGCTGGTCACCTACGTGGGCGTCGCCGTCGCGGCGATGGCCTACGCCGGCCTCGGCACCGAGGGATTCGGCCTCGGCAACGAGGGCAACGCCGATGACGTCTTCTTTGCGCTCAAGGACGCCGTGTTCGGGCCGTGGGCCTGGCTGCTCGTGGCCGCCGTGATGATCTCGGCGATCTCGTCGACCCAGACCACCATCCTGCCCACCGCCCGGGGAACCCTCGCGATGGCCGTCTACAAGGCCCTGCCGAGCCGGTTCGCCCAGGTGCACCCGCGCTTCCACACCCCGTCGTTCTCCACCCTGATCATGGGCATCGTCGCGGTGGCCTTCTACGTGGGAATGACCCTGGTCAGCTCCAACATCCTCAACGACACCATCCTCTCCCTAGGCCTGGCGATCGCGTTCTACTACGCCATCACCGGCTACGCCTGCGTCTGGTACTTCCGGCACGACCTGTTCACCAGCTGGCGCAACGCCTGGATGCGCTTCGTCTTCCCGCTGCTCGGGTCGCTGCTGCTCACCGCGGCGTTCGGGTTCTCGGTGTGGGACATGCTCGATCCCGACTACGGCTACACGGTGCTGTTCGGCGTCGGCGGTGTCTTCGTGGTCGGCGTCGGGTCGCTGTTGTTCGGGGTGCTGCTGATGATCGTCTGGTCGTTCTTCGCCGGCGCCAAGCCGTTCTTCCGCGGCGAGTCGCTCAACCGGGATACCGCGGTGCTGGTGCCCGACGAGGATCTGCCGGTGATCCGGTCGGTGGACGGCGGGATCTAAGGCGGATTCGCCGGGGATTCGGCCCGAGCCCGGCGGGGTACGACGAACCCGAAGCCGGGCCAGGATAAGCTCCCTCTCGGATATGAACCGTATAACGACTGCCCTGCTCGCCGCGCTCGAGGCGCTCATTGTCGTCGCCATCGGAGTCGGCATCGCCCTGGTGCCGCTCACGATCCTGTGGGGCACCCACTACGGTCTGGGCATCGACTGGTTCGTCTTCTGGCGTGCCGCCGTGGACGTCTGGCTGCTCGGCAACGGCGTCGACCTCACGGTGCAGCTGCCCGTCGACGTCTCGGCCTCGCTGGGCCTGGCCGGCGCAGAACTGCCGTTCACCCTGAGCATCGCGCTGCTCGGTTTCGCCCTGCTCTCGGTGCTGTTGGGTGTGCGCACCGGCCGCCGCGCCGCCGGCACCGAGTACAGCCTCACCGCGGCAGGTGTGGCCGTGCTCAGTTATGGGCTGCTCGCCGCGCTGCTCACCTTCTCCGCCGGAACCGCCGTCGTCACACCGGCGCCGGTGCAGGGCATCCTGCTGCCCACCCTGGTCTTCGCCACCGGTGTGCTGATCGGCCTGGTCGGTGCGAACCGCACGGCCGGGACGGTGCTGCCGGACCGGGTGAGACGACCGGTCGCCAACCAGCTGGCCCGGATCCCCGCCGAACTGCGCAGCCAGCTCGGCACCGCGCTCCGCGGTGGCACCGCCGTCGTCGCCGGCATCATGGTCGTCTCCGCCGTGGCCGTGTGCGTGTCGGTGCTGGCCAATTTCGCCACCGTGATCGGGCTCTACGAGACTCTGCAGGCCGGGGTGATGGGCGGCATCACCCTCACGATCGGGCAGCTCGCTTTCATCCCGAACGTCGTCGTCTGGGCGGCCAGCTGGTTCGTCGGCCCCGGGATCGCCCTCGGCACCGGCAACAGCGTCTCCCCGCTCGGCACGACGCTCGGCTCCGTGCCCGGCCTGCCGCTGTTCGGCGCGCTGCCGAACGGCACCCTGGAGTTCGGTTTCCTGGGCCTGCTCGTTCCGGTGCTGATCGGCTTCGTTGTGGCGGTGCTCGTGCGGCAAAGCGTCGACAAGCGCGCCAACGCCCTGCACGGCACGGCGCGGATGCTCGGCACCGGTGCCCTGATGGGCGTTGTCGCCGGCATCCTGCTTGGCCTGCTCGCCTGGTGGTCGGCCGGGGCGATGGGACCGGGGCGGCTCGCCGAAGTCGGTCCCAACCCGCTGCTCGTCGGGGCGTTGACCGTCCTGGAGGTGGGCATCGCCGCCGCGCTCGGTATGCTCGTCGGTGGCCGACGGGCCCGGAGCACGGACTCCGGTGCCGAGGAACTCTCAACGAAACGGTAGGCTCGGATGGTGCTGTCACTGGTCGTATTGATCTCCGGCGGAGGCTCGAACCTGCGCGCGCTTCTCGAGGCGTCCGCCGATGCGGAGTTCCCCGCCCGGGTGATCGCCATCGGTGCAGACCGCGACGCCGAGGGGCTCGCGCTCGGCGAGGAATTCGGCATCCCGACCTTCACGGTGCCGTTCGCCTCCTACGCCGACCGTGACGCGTGGGGCGACGCGCTGCTCGAGCAGATCCAGCAATGGGAGCCCGACCTCACCGTGCTCAGCGGCTTCATGCGGCTGCTGCCGCCGCGGGTCGTCGGCGCACTGTCGCCGCACCTGATCAACACCCATCCCGCCTACCTGCCCGAGTTCCCCGGCGCCCACGGGGTGCGCGACGCGCTCGCCGCCGGGGCGACCCAGACGGGCGCCAGCATCATTGTTGTCGACAACGGCGTGGACGACGGACCGATCGTGAGCCAGGAACGGGTGCCGGTGTTGACCGACGACACCCAGGATTCGCTGCACGACCGCATCAAACTCGTCGAACGCCGCCTGCTCGTGCAGGCCGTGCTCGACATCGCCAACGGACACGTCGATCTCAAGGAGCATTCCCCCATATGAGCGGTCACACCAACGCCCGGAGCCTCTACCGCGACCGGGACGTCATTCCCGTGCAGCGCGCGCTGATCTCGGTTTCAGACAAGACCGGCCTGGTCGAACTGGCCAACGCCCTGGCCGCCGCCGGGGTCGAGATGGTCTCCACCGGTTCCACCGCCGCCACCATCCGTGACGCCGGCCACGACGTGACGGATGTCGCCGCCGTCACCGGGTTCCCGGAGTCGCTTGACGGCCGGGTGAAGACCCTGCACCCGAGCGTGCACGCCGGCATCCTCGCCGACCTGCGCCTCGAGGCGCACGAGAACCAGCTCGCCGACCTGTCGATCGCCCCGTTCCAGCTCGTGGTGGTGAACCTGTACCCGTTCGTCGAAACCGTAGAGTCGGGTGCGGAACCCGCCGACGTGATCGAGCAGATCGACATCGGCGGCCCGGCGCTGGTGCGTGCCTCCGCCAAGAACCACCCCAACGTGGCCATCGTCGTGGACCCGGAGAACTACCCGGAGATCATCACGGCCGTCGGCGCCGGCGGCAGCACCCTTCGGCTGCGGCAGAAGCTGGCCTCGCTCGCGTTCGAACACACCGCCAACTACGACCTGAGTGTGTCGGCCTGGTTCACCGAGAACGTCTACGACCAGTGGCAGGACGACGCGGAGTCGCTCGGCGAGGAGATCCTCGAGGCGTTCGACTCCATCGTCGGCGCCGACAGCGATGACCCCACCGACCTGCAGTTCCCGGAGACCCTCGCGATCGAAGCCAGCCGCGGGGCCGTGCTGCGCTACGGCGAGAACTCGCACCAGGCCGCAGCTCTCTACCTCGGCGAGGGCGGCCAGGGTATCGCCCAGGCCGTGCAGCTGCACGGCAAGGAGATGTCCTACAACAACTACGTCGACGCGGATGCCGCCGTGCGCGCCGCGTTCGACTTCAGCGAACCGGCCGTGGCGATCATCAAGCACGCCAACCCGTGCGGCATCGCCGTGGCGAACCCCAAGGCCCCCGACGCCATCGCGTCTGCGCACCACCGTGCGCATGACTGCGACCCGGTCTCCGCGTTCGGCGGGGTCATCGCGGCCAACCGCGTCGTCACGCTGGGTATGGCCGAGACGGTCAGCCAGATTTTCACCGAGGTGCTCGTTGCGCCCGGCTTCGAGCCGGCCGCGTTCGAGCTGCTCAGCGCGAAAAAGAACATCCGTCTGCTCGAGCTGCCGGCCGACTACCGTCGTTCGTCGCTGGAGCTGCGCCAGATCTCCGGCGGCCTGCTCGTGCAGGAGACCGACACCTTCGACACCCTGGACACCTCCGAGTGGCGCCTGGTGTCGGGCCCCGAGGTCGACGACGCCACGCGCGCCGACCTCGAGTTCGCCTGGAAGGCCTGCCGTGCGGTGAAGTCCAACGCGATCCTGCTCGCGCACGCCGGCGCATCCGTGGGTGTGGGCATGGGCCAGGTCAACCGGGTCGATTCGTGCCACCTGGCCGTGAGTCGGGCGGGGGAGCGGGCCGAAGGCGCCGTGGCCGCGTCCGACGCGTTCTTCCCGTTCGCCGACGGCCTCGAGGTGCTGCTGGAGGCCGGCGTGACCGCGGTCGTGCAGCCCGGCGGTTCGGTGCGCGACGAGGAGGTCATCGCCGCGGCGACGGCCGCTGGTGTGTCGATGTACTTCACCGGGGAGCGCCACTTCTTCCACTGACCGTGAGGCAGGGACCTGACGTCGGGCGCGGCATCCGTATCTCTCGGATGTCGCCCCGGCGTTCGTTGTTGTGTGGCTCTTCTCAGTCTGGGCTGACATGATGGGAGGTCCACGTGACACCGCCGTTGCAGTCCTCCTCAGACCTGACACGGAAAGGTCCCTTGTGATCGAAGTTTTCGGGCTGTCCCTGCCCGCTTTCCCGGTTGCCGTTGTCGCGGCGATCGTTCTCGCCCTCGCGATCACCGCGATCGCCGCCTTCTCCTTCCGCATGGTCGGCAAGCGCAGGTCCTGGGCGCGGGTGCTCGTGAAGCTGATCCGGGTGCCGTTCCGCATGACCGTGCTGATCGGCGCGCTGTGGCTGGCTGTCGCCGGCTACCTCGATGTGCCCGAAGCTTGGGAGGCCACGGTGGGCTTCGTCTTCCGGGCCCTGTTCATCGGCAGCGCCACCTGGCTGCTGTGCGCGCTGCTGTATTACGCCGAGGAAATCACCGCCAACAAGTACCGCATCGACGTGCGCGACAACCGGGTGGCCCGCCGGGTACGTACCCAGCTGCGGATGCTGCGCCGCATCGGCGTTGTGATCATCATCATCTGCGCCATCGGCACGGTGTTGCTGAGCATTCCCGGCGCCGCGACCGTGGGTGCGAGCCTGTTCGCCTCCGCCGGCCTGCTCAGTGTCGTGGCAGGCCTGGCCGCCCAGTCCACCCTGGCGAACATCTTCGCCGGCATGCAGCTGGCGTTCAACAACGCGCTGCGGGTCGACGACGTCGTGATCGTCGAGGGCGAGTGGGGCAAGATCGAGGAGATCACCCTCACCTACATCGTCGTGCACATCTGGGACGACCGGCGGATGGTGCTGCCGTCCACCTACTTCACCACCACCCCGTTCCAGAACTGGACCCGGCACAACAGCGAACTGCTGGGCCAGATTGACTTCGACCTGGACTGGCGTGTCAACCCCGCCGCGATGCGCGACGAGCTCAACCGGGTCGTCGCCCAGACCGACCTGTGGGACGGCCGGGCTGTCGTTCTTCAGGTGACGGATGCCGTGGGCGGCTTCGTGCGCGTGCGCGTGCTCGTGACGGCGCAGGACGCACCCACCCTGTTCGACCTGCGCTGCTTCGTGCGGGAGAACCTGATCGACTGGGTCAACGCCGAGAACCCCGATGCCCTGCCGCTGAACCGTGTCGAGGTGCGCCAGCAGCCGGAGACCCCGCCGGTGCGCCCGTCGAGCCACTCGCGCAAGCCCGCGCGCCCGGTGATCGAGGCGCCGGGACTGTTCTCCGGCGACGAGGGTGGCAAGGAACGCGCCCAGCACTTCACCGAGTCCATCACCGTGCAGGACTGGGAAGACGCCCCCGAGACCCTGCCCGCGCCGCGCTAGTCTGGCGCCCTCCGTCGGGCCGCCGACGTGCGGCATCCTGCCTCGTCGCGGCGCGTTTAGGCGAGGTTTGTGGCAACTGACAGAGGTGGCGTTCGCCGACTTGCGGCATCCGGCCCCTTCGCGCCGAACGAAAGGGCACTTTACGGCAACTCGTGAGCGGCCGCGTCGGCGTTGCGGGGCGGCGGCGAGGCCGGGCAAGGGTGCGGGTCAGGCGAGCGCGCCCATCACGACGGTCTCGAAGATCGGCCGGGGATCGGTGCTGTCGTGCCGGGCGATGCGGTGCAGGAGGAGGCCCTCGAAACAGGCGGCAATGGCCTCCGTCGCGGCCTGCGGATCACGGGCGCCCAGCTCGGCGAGAGCGGACACGATGCCCTCGCCCAGGGCCGCCCGGCCCCGGGACAGCGCCTCTCGAAGCTCGGCGTTGTGGTTGGCTTCCATGAACAGCACGAGCCTCGCCGTGGTCAGGTCCCTGTTCTCGTGGGTCGTCACCTCGAGCAGGGTGCACATCGCGTCGATGAGCTCGGCCGGTGAACGCGGCGAGAACGCCACTCGCACTGGACGAAGCTCCTGCTCCACGATCCACTCGGAAACGCCGATCAGCAGGGCGGCCCGCGTGCGGAAGTAGTTGGAGGTGGACCCCTTCGGCAGGTCGGCGCGTTCGTCAACACGAACGTGGGTGAGCGCACGCAACCCGCCCGTCGCGAGGAGGTCGATCGCGGCTTCCAGGACGCGCACTCGAATCGGAGTCATTCTTTCACTATAGACATAGTGGACGAGACACTATGTCCGTAGTATTATGGCGGCATGAGTGCGATGAAGCCCTCGGGCAAATTCAGTCATGGAACAAGCCGCCTCGATGGCACGGGCACGGGCTCGTGGCCGGAGTTGGCCGGGGTCCGACATCGGTTCCTCGATCTTCCGGGGCTGCGGATGCACGTGGCCGAGGCGGGTAGCGGCCCGCCGCTCGTGCTGCTGCACGGGTTCCCGCAGCACTGGTGGGCCTGGCGCAAGGTCATCCCGGCCCTCGCCGCGAACTACCGGGTGATCTGCCCGGACCTGCGCGGTGCCGGCTGGACCGAGGCCCCGCCCGACGGATACACGAGCGAGCAGCTGGTAGCGGATGTCGTTGCGCTGCTCGACGCGTTGCACCTCGACAAGGTGAATATTCTCGGCTACGACTGGGGCGGCATCGTCGGGTTTCGGGTGTGCCTGGCTCATCCCGAGAGAGTCGAGAGATTCGTCGCACTTGCCACCCCGCACCCGTACCCCGAATTCCACCCCCGGGCGCTGTTGTACGTCTGGCGGATCTGGTCGATGTTCGCCATCGCAATACCGGGTCTGGGACCCTGGCTCCTCCGCACCGGACGACAACGGCTGCCGCGCCGGCTGATGACCGGTGACACGAGCGACCCGTCGGTCTTCGCACCCGAAGACATCGACGCCTTTGTGTCCCGGCTAAACCTCATTCCACCGATCGGCTGAGGTTGGGAGTCGTGTTCTGATTTGAGTTGCGGCGGCGTGCTGGGGCGTGGTTGTGCGCTGAGCCTCGCTGCTC